>JAEZKD010000268.1 GCA_023415655.1 Bacillota bacterium
AAGTTCTTGGTTCAAAGGAAGTTGAGGTTAAAATCGTAACAATTGATAAAGAAGAATTTGATCATGGTGGAACTAGAGCTTATGGAAGTACTCTATCAGATGCTGATTTTATGTTATATATGACTCAGGATGCAATTCCTAAGGATTTTATGCTAATTGAGAATCTAATCGAACCATTTAAGAATCCGGACGTTGCAGTTGTTTATGGAAAACAAGAAGCGAATCAGGAAGCTAGCTTGTTAGAGCAATATACAAGAATATTTAATTATCCATCTGAGGATAGGTTAAAGACGAAGAAGGACAAAGAGGAACTTGGAATTAAGACTTATTTTTGTTCTAACGTATGTGCTGCTTATCGTAAAACGATGTATGAGGAGCTTGGTGGCTTTGTCAAACACACGATTTTTTATGAAGATATGATATTTGCTGCTAACGCCATTGAGTCAGATTATGCAATTTATTATGCTTCCCAAGCAAAGGTCATTCACTCTCATGAATACACTCTGATGCAGCAGTTACGTCGAAATTTCGATCTTGGAGTATCACAACGGGAGTATAAAGAAGTATTTTCTAACGTTTCTTCTGAAAAGGAAGGTCTCAAGCTTGTAAAGAAAGCGGTTGGATATCTATTGGATCAAAAAAAATATATCGAATTGTTTCAGTTTATAATGGAAAGTGGTTTTAAGTATATTGGGTTTTTCCTTGGGAAGAGATATAATTATTTACCACCGTCAGTCTGTCAGTGGTTTAGCATGAACAAGGCTTATTGGAGGAAACATGTGTAGAGTTGATGTCGTAATGGCAACGTATAATGGAGAAAAGTATATAACCGAGCAGATGGAATCCGTTATGAATAATGAGGGTTGCGAAGTACATCTTCATATCTTTGATGATGGTTCTACAGATCATACACTAGAAAAAGTAGAAGAATGTAGGGCAAAGTATCCTCGCTTAATTACGGTACAAAAAAATGAACAAAACCTTGGATTGACGATTAATTTCTTAAGAGGGATACAAATGGTGATGGAACAAAATCCTGAAGCACAATATATTATGTGTTGTGACCAGGATGACGTTTGGAATACCGATAAGATAAAAAAGACATTAAAGCGAATGAAGCAGATGGAGGAGCGTTACGGTGAAGACCGTCCAATGCTTGTATTTACGGATGCTACTGTAACGGATGATCAATTGAATGAATTACAAAGCTCATTTTATAAGAGTCAACGTTATCAAGTAGAGAACTTAGATTTACCCCATCTATTGATGGAAAATAAATGTATTGGCTGTACAACGATGATCAATCGTGCGTATGAACCGTATTTATTACGATTACCAAAACAAGCACGTTATCATGACTGGTGGCTCGCTTTGATTGCAGCTACCTTTGGGAATATTAGCTTTTTACCACGTCAGACCATTCAATATCGTCAACATTCCAATAACGTAGTTGGTGGAGCTAAGTTTCAATCTTACTTTATGAATCGCATCAAGAGTCTTAAGAATCAAAAATTAAGTCTGTTGGAGAATAAAAAGCAGGCAGAAGAGTTCTTATCCATATTTGAGGATACCTTATCGCTTCGCAAAAAGGCTATATTTGAAGTATTCATTCAAATGTATCAGATGAGTTGGTTCAAACAACGTTATGTTTTAATTCATGAAGGGTACTTAAAAAGTGGTATCATTCGTAATCTTGGATTATTACTCATATTTTAGTGAAAACCCGCATTCTATTTTGGCTATTGATGTACCTTATATTTGTTAGATCTAAACCTAACAAATAGAGAGTTATCATCACTAGCAAAATAGAATGCGGGTTTTTATACGTTTACTTAGATTATTATCTTATTCGATTATCGTACCAGTTTTTCCATTCAGTGCGGCAACCGCCTTGTCCAATTGGGTAATAATAGCTTTACGACCAGCTCGTCCAGTTACAAAATCTACACTTGCTTCAATCTTTGGAAGCATAGCACCAGCTTCAAAGTAACCTTCCTCTATGTATTTTTTAGCATCTGATGTGGTAATACTGTCAAGCTCAGTGGCATCTTTACTTCCATAATTAAGGAGTACTTTTTCAACACCAGTTAAGAATAATAAACAGTCAGCATCTAATAATTCAGCCATCTTAGCAGCAGTCAAATCTTTTTCAATCACTGCACTTGCGCCCTTTAGGGTAGTATATTGTTCAAGAACTGGAATACCGCCACCACCTCCAGCGATGACAATTTGATCTGCATCAATCAATGCTTTAATTGCATCAATTTCATAGATATCAATCGGTTTTGGAGCTGCGATAATACGACGATAACCTTTTTCTTCTTTTACAACATAGTTACCTTTTTCTTCTTCTAATGAGGCTTCTTCCTCCGTCATATAACGTCCGATAATCTTAGTAGGGTTGGAGAATGCTTTGTCAAAAGGATCTACCTTTACTTGGGTGATTACAGTGGAAACTGGTTTATATAAACCGCGATTTAATAATTCAGTACGAATCATGTTCTGTAGATCATAACCGATATAGCCTTGACTCATTGCTCCACAGACGGACATTGGGGCAACGGTATATCTAGAATCTAATCGACTAAATTCTGTCATTGCGGTATGGATCATACCAACCTGTGGTCCATTACTATGTGTAATAACAACACGATAACCAGCTTCTATTAAATCTGCCACTGCATTTGCTGCCTTTTTGATATTGGCACGCTGTTCTGGAAAAGTTTCACCAAAGGCACTACGACCGAGTGCTACAACAATAATGTTTTTATTCATCTCGTTACCTCTTTTCTGTCTTATATTGGTATCATACCATTATTTTAGAAAAAAGAAAAGATAGTTGGGGGTGAAAAAAGGGTACGGGATGGAGACTTTCATCTAACAACAAAATATCTGTCTTGAAACAGCTTGTTATGTTTGGTAAAATAGGTAAAATGGTTATAATAGATAATATATATTACAATAGTAGATAAAACCTAAAGGAGATATCAAATGTTAGAAGACGATTACATTTATTTTAAAATGGAAAAGACAAAGCACATTGCATTAGTAGCACATGATGGAAAAAAGAAAGAGATTGTCGAATGGGCAGATAAGAATAAAGAGATATTAAAGAATCATTTTCTATGTGGGACAGGAACAACGGCTCGCATGATTGCTGACAAAACAGGGTTACCAGTGCGTGCTTACAATAGTGGACCACTCGGTGGAGATCAACAGATTGGTGCGAGAATTGTAGAAGGTAACATTGATTTTATTGTGTTTTTGTGGGATCCATTAGAATCACAGCCTCATGATCCAGATGTAAAGGCTTTACTTCGAATTGCAGTTGTATATGATATTCCGATTGCTAACAATTTGGCAACGGCAGACTTTTTATTAGAATCCAAATACATGGAATCTGAGTATAATCGTAAAGTTGCTAACTTTAATAAACATATGCAGGAAAGAATTGAAGAGTTTTCGAAATAATTAGGAAACGGTGCAACCAAAAAGGTCACACCGTTTTCTTTTATTATAAGGAGGTTTAAATCTTAAAATCCTTAACATAATCCCTTAGATTCTGAGAAGAATCCTTGGAGGAATTGTTTAATGCCTCAATTTCAACAGCACTTGTATTAATACTTCCAATGCTTTGAGCGATGGAAGTACTTCCGTTTGCACTTTCATCAACAGCTATGGATATCTGATTGATTGTATTGGTCATATTGGTAATACTTGATAAGACTTCTTCTGTGGTTGCACTTAAGTTATCTACCATATCGTTAAAGAAGGTTGCATCATCATAGTATTGTTGACCAGTGGAAACCATATCTTGACAAGTTGTTATCACAGTTTCATTTAAGAAATTGAGTATATCATTGGAACAAGTAACAAGATTCTCAACGGAAGTAAGTACCTGAGTAGTTACTTCTTGGATTTTTGCAACGGCAGCACCAGAAGCTTCCGATAATGTCTTAATCTCATTCGCAACGACCGCAAAGCCACGACCACTCTCACCAGCACGTGCCGCTTCAATGGAAGCATTTAAGGATAAGAGATTGGTTTGAGAAGTTATGGAAAGGATGGTATCCGATAATACTTTGATTTGTTCAATACTCTTGGACTGTTCAATTGCAGCTTGCACCTTCTTATTGGTTTCTTCAATGATTTGATTTGTTTTCTGATAAGAGTGAGTTGCATCTTCTTTTAATTTAATTGCACGTTTGCTGATTTCATCGGCAGCTTGAGCACCTTCTTGAGCTTGCGTAGCAATTTGCTTTGTAGCATCTTCCACTTCAAGCGCTGAACAGTGAATTTGTTCCATCGATGCTGCTGTTTCTTCCATACCAGCAGAGATTTCCTCCGTAGTTGCCGAGACATCATCAATATTATTATTGAGTGATCGGAGTCTTGTAACATTTTCTGAGATAGAATTATCAACAACTGCCGTACTATCAATAATAGTTCCAACCATTTCGGCAATTACTTTTTTCATTACTACTGCTTCACGAGCAAGAACACCGATTTCATCTTTTCGTTTGGTATATTTTTCATCAATCGTACCAGTAAAATCCTTATTCCCCATCTTGACAAAGTCGTTCATGACAACCTTTAAGGCATTTACTATAAAGGTGCCTATGATAAAGAAAGCGACAATACCAATAATAACTGTGCTTGAATTAATTAAAATTAAGTTTTTAGTAATAGAGTTGATATGATCAGAAATGGAGCTTTGGTCCAAACCGATAAATAACATACCAATAATCTGATTACTCGCATCCTTGATAGGCATATAATAAGCTCTTGTATCATGTCCTAAGATATTAAGTCTTGTAGTATAGGTAGTACCTTGGTTTAACACCTTGTTGGCAACTTCCTCAGAAGCTGTAGTTCCGATACCACGTTTGCCTGATTCATCAATTATATTTGTGGAGATTCTGGTATTCTTATGAAATATGGTAACGTAGTAATCTGATAAATACATGACCTTGTCAACAAAATTCGTATCATAATTTAATAAATACTCCCCTTTGTATAGTTGCCCATCCTTTTCTACAAAATCTCCAGGATAAGTTTCATCAAGTAAGTAGTTAACCAAAGCAAGGTCCTTTTCGACAATTTCAACATAAATTGAAGTCATATCATTGTTAGTCATTTTCGTTACATATGCAATCGTAAGTACTGAACTTAAGAACATAATAGCAATGATTGCGCCAACAAGTTTTGTTTTAAGTTTCATGTTTGTTTCCTCCTTAGTTAAAATAATTCCCCTAATTATTTTCCCCTCAAAGAAACTCCCTTTTTAATTATCTTTTGTGAGTAACTTTTGACAATTATATCGGCTTAAGCTACAATAAATTTTAGTAATGTAGAAAGAAATAGTGAAAAAATAGAATGATTTCTTGACACACATAGTATAATTGTATACAATAAAACAGAAAAAAATATAGTTAGGAGAGTGTGCCATGGGAGAACGTAAAGTATATCGAAATCCTCACAATAACTTACTATCATTAGAAGAACATATCTATGAACTTGTTGATGTTGCACAACCAAATGTTTTTCGAAATCTCTTTCCATACGATGAGATTCCGAAAATCGCATTCAACGATCGTATTGTTCCTCACAATATGCCCGATAAGATCTGGATTACAGATACTACATTTCGGGATGGACAGCAGTCGAGAGCTCCTTACACAACGGATCAAATTGTTAAGATTTTTGACTATTTGCATCGTTTGGGTGGGGTAAATGGAATCATACGAGCGAGCGAGTTCTTCTTATATAGTAAAAAGGATCGTGATGCAGTTTACAAATGCATGGAACGTGGATATCAATTCCCAGAGGTAACCTCTTGGATTCGTGCGAATAAGAAGGATTTTGAACTTGTAAAAGACCTTGGTATGAAAGAAACAGGAATTTTAGTAAGTTGTTCTGACTATCATATCTTTTATAAGATGAAGATGACTCGTAGTCAAGCGATGAATCATTATCTTAGCATTGTACGTGAATGTTTAGAAGTAGGTGTTGCACCAAGATGTCATTTGGAGGATATTACTCGGTCGGATATCCATGGGTTTGTAATACCATTTTGTTTTGAATTAATGCAGTTAGGACAAGAATATAATATACCAGTCAAAATTCGTGCTTGTGATACGATGGGATATGGGGTAAATTTTGCAGGTGCGGTAATCCCTCGAAGCGTACAAGGGATTATTTACAGTTTAAGAACACATGCAGGAGTTCCTTCCGATCAACTAGAATGGCATGGACATAATGATTTTTATAAGGCAGTAACCAATTCTACTACAGCATGGCTTTATGGTGCTAGTGGTGTTAATTGCTCCCTTTTTGGGATTGGAGAAAGAACTGGCAATACTCCATTGGAGGCTATGGTATTCGAATATGCTCAATTAAAAGGATCACTGGATGGTATGGATACGACCGTAATCACTGAGCTTGCAGAATACTTCAAAAAGGATATTGGTTATTCCATTCCGCATAGAACTCCTTTCGTTGGCAAAAATTTCAATGTAACAAGAGCTGGAATTCATGCAGACGGTCTCTTGAAAAATGAAGAAATATATAATATATTTGATACAGATAAGTTTTTGAAACGTCCGGTCTTAGTTTCTGTGTCCAATACATCTGGTCTTGCTGGAATTGCACATTGGATAAATACATACTATAAGCTTAAGAATGATGAATTGTTAGATAAATCCAATCCACTTGTTGTTAAGTTAAAGGATATTGTTGATAAAGAGTATGAAGCTGGCAGAATTACGGTTATGACAGACGAGGAACTAATACACTTAATTGACCAATATAAAAAAGAGTGTAACGTTGATCTACCGGAGATTAAGGTTGACTAAAAACGATATTAAAAATTAGGAGGACGAACGATGACTGCGGAAAAGATAACAGCTGCAAAAGAGGCATTTGGAAAGTTGTTGGAGGAGCAATTAAAGAGAATTGAAGCGATGAAAGCTCAGGATGATTTTATCAAATATAATGAATTGGATCAGATTATCATTGGCGTATGTGGTGGTGATGGAATCGGTCCTGCAATTACTGGTCAGGCACAACGAATTCTAGAATTCTTATTAAAGGATGAAGTAGCTCGTGGAAAAGTTGCTTTTAAAGTGATAGATGGTCTAACAATTGAAAGAAGAGCTGCTGAAATGAAAGCAATCCCAGATGACGTATTAAAGGAGCTAAAAGCCTGTCATGTCATCTTAAAGGGGCCAACAACAACACCTAGAAAGGGTGATCCATGGCCAAATGTAGAAAGTGCAAATGTGGCAATGAGAAAAGAGCTAGATTTATTTGCCAATGTACGACCAGTTCGAATTCCTGAACAGGGTATCGATTGGACCTTCTATCGTGAAAACACCGAAGGTGCATATGCAGTTGGTAGCAAGGGTGTTCATGTTACCGAAGATTTAGGTGTTGACTTTACGGTTGTAACCAGTCAAGGGACTGAGAGAATTATTCGTGCAGCTTTTGAATTTGCAAGAGCAAATAAAAAGACTAGAGTAACAGCAGTAACAAAAGCAAATATTATCAAAACAACTGATGGTAAGTTTTTGGATATCTTCCGTGAAATCGCATCCGAATATCCAGAAATTACAGCAGATGATTGGTATATAGATATTATGACAGCAAAGCTAATTGATGAAAAACGTAGAAGAGACTTCCAAGTAGTTGTATTACCAAATCTATATGGGGATATTATTACAGATGAAGCAGCAGAATTCCAAGGTGGAGTAGGAACTGCAGGAAGTGCTAATATCGGTAAACGTTATGCTATGTTTGAAGCGATTCACGGATCCGCTCCGAGAATGGTTTTAGAAGGACGAGATAAATATGCAGACCCTTGCTCTGTCATTCGTGCAGGAGCAATGCTATTATCTCATATCGGTTATATCAAGGAAGCAAATCAATTATATGAGGCTCTAGATATTTGTACGATTACTGAGAAAAAGTATGTGATCACTGGTCGTGATAATGGTGCAACAAGCGCTGAGTTCGCAGATTATATCATGGATACGATCTCAAATATGAAATAAGTTATTATGTGCTTAGCACAGGAGGTTTTTTGTGGAAAACAATGAGTTACAAAAGGAAGTAACGGATAAATATTCGTTACGTGGCAGAGTATTCAATCGAATTCGTGAGGATATTTTGTCGGGGAAGTATAAGCAAAATGAAGAGTTAAAAGAAAATACAATCGGACAAGAGCTTGGGGTAAGCCGTACACCGGTACGTGAGGCACTTAGACAATTGGAGCTAGAAGGGCTTGTCAATATTATTCCTAATAAAGGTGCCTATGTTACAGGGATTTCGGAAAAGGACATTCATGATATTTATGTCATTCGTTCTTATCTCGAAGGGTTGTGTGCGCGTTGGGCATGTGAACATATTACGGAGGAGCAACTTCAAGAATTAGAAGAGGTAGTATTTCTTTCGGAGTTTCATTCCAAAAAGAAACACTATGATCAGATTGTTGAGTTGGATAATAAATTTCATGAATTAATTTATGAAGCTTCGGGAAGTAAGATTTTACGACATGAGTTATCTGATTTTCATCATTATGTTCAACGAGTTCGAAAGATTACATTAGCAAACCCAGAGCGAGCATCTGATTCAAACCAAGAACATGATGCTATTCTTGAGGCGATTCGCCAAAGAGATGGTGAACTTGCTGAGAAGCTTGCACACGAACATATTATTCGAACAATTCAAAATATTAATGAAAAAGGGTTATAAAAGTAAGCTATAGCAATAATTGGTGTGTGATATAATCAATAAAAAAGAGGAACTGTCCACTTAGGAAGTTCCTCTTTTTTATCATGAGAGTGTGCGAAGCACACTTTGTTCGATATATGATTTACTCTTCGGTTAAACCATAAAACTTTTTCAAGCTAGATAATTTTGCAGTAGTGTTACATAACATAAGATCAAGAATTGTTATTGCTGTCATCGCTTCAACAACAATAACGGCACGTGGAACGATAATTGGATCATGGCGACCTTTAATCGTTGCTTCTATATTCTCATTGTCTTTATTGACGGTATTCTGAGGCTTGAAAATAGAGGAGGTTGGTTTGATTGCAGCTCGAAGTACAATCTCAGAACCATCACTAAGTCCACCAAGGACACCACCAGCATGATTAGTAGCCTTTGCAACCTGACCATTGATAATACGAAAGGAATCGTTATTCTCAGAACCTTTCTTAGATATGGCTGCAAAACCATCTCCAATTTCAAATCCTTTCACAGCACCAATAGACATAATGGCTTTTGCCAAGCTAGCATCTAATTTATCAAACACTGGCTCACCAATTCCAGCAGGAACACCTCTAACGATGCACTCCACAACACCACCAACAGAATCATTGTCGTTCATAGCCTGTTCAAGTAATTCCTCGGCCTTTTTCGACGCATCCAAATCTGGCATAGCAAAAGGACTTAAGAGCATATTCTCTTTCTGGCATTTGGAATAGTCTACAGTGATATTACCTATTGTTCTGGTGTAGGCAAAAACCTCCACACCAAGTTCATGTAAGAGGGCTGATGCAATAGCACCTGCGGCAACTCTTGCAATGGTTTCACGTCCAGAGGAACGTCCTCCACCACGATAATCACGAAAGCCATACTTAGAGTCATAAGTAAAGTCTGCATGACCAGGGCGATAATAGTTTGCGATATCTGAATAGTCAGAGGAACGTTGAGTTTCGTTCATAACAGCAAGTGAAATTGGAGTTCCCGTTGTTTTACCCTCGAATACTCCAGATAAGATAGTAACAGAATCATTTTCTTTTCTTGGAGTAGCATACTTTGTTTGTCCTGGCTTTCTACGGTCAAGAAAGCTCTGGATCACTTCTTCGTTCAGTGTTAACCCGGCTGGGCAACCATCAATGACAACGCCAATTCCTTTGCCATGTGATTCGCCCCAGGTAGTGATTTGAAACATTTTACCAAATGTTGAACCAGCCATTTTAGCCTCCTTAATTTAGAATAAAAACATATCTTTCTCGTTTGAGATAAGCTCTATTTTTTCTTAGTATACATAATTATGGAAGAAAATACAACTAATTCAAAATAATCGACAAAAATCATGTCCCTTTTACAATATGATGGAACATTACTTGTAATGTGACATATATTACTAGTAAATCATTCTTGTGGAGTATAAGATGGGAGAATTCATTAAAATAGAGACTAGAGAAGTTTTATCATTTTTCACAAGTAATAGCGATGATTTACAGATCGTAGCTAAAGCAGATATGAAACAGTCGAACGATACTAGTAAATTATATGAGGAGGATGAAACCTCAATTTATGAATATGACTATGATTGCTTAAAAAAGAGAGGTAATGTAGACGGTAAATGTAAGGAAGGAAAGAGTTAGTAATTTATAGTAAAAGAAAGAGCTGCTGTCACCAGCAGCTCTTTCTTAAGATGCACTAGAATGTACGAGACTAGCACTAGCATCCACAGCCATTGTTACATCCACAGCTGTTTCCACCAAAACCATTACCGCAGAAGCAAAGAATTAAGATAATCCAGATGATGCAGCTGCAATCGCCACCGAAGCCACCACCATTGTTACATCCATTGTTACAGCCGCCACTATTTCCGCCTAAGCCACCACAACAGAAAAGAAGAATTAGGATGATCCAAATACAAGAACCAAAACCACTTTCACATCCACGTTCACATCCGCAACCGCCACCGCAGTTTGTTGCTGTCAAATCACTCATGTAAAATCCTCCAATAAATGTTTACAATGTATCTTATGAATTATAGCTTGCCTTATTTCCTATTTAGATGAAAAATTTTTATTTTTTTTTATTCAAACATTGGAATCTGATTTACTGGTAACTATTGACAAAGGAATTGGGAAAACGTATAATTATATTGATTTAACGTGTTAAAGTTGTAATGTGAAAATTCATATAACATTGGAGGAAGTAGTATGATTTGGGCAAAAGAAGAAACTTTGTCTCGTAGTGAAATGGAAGCACTTCAATTAGAACGACTAAAGGAAACTTTAGTCCATATTTATGAGAAGGTTCCAGTATATCGTGCGAAGATGGAAGCAATTCAAATGAAACCGGAAGATGTAACTTCCTTACAAGACTTAAGACGTCTTCCATTTACCTTAAAACAGGATTTTCGAGATAACTATCCTTTTGGCATGTTCGCTGTACCTAAAAAAGATATTGTTCGTATTCATGCTTCTTCTGGAACAACCGGAAAACCAACGGTTGTTGGCTATACCAAAAGAGATCTTGAGATTTGGACGAATAATGTGACACGAATCGCATGTATGGGAGGAGCAAGCTCAGACGATGTGGCTCAAATTTGTTTTGGTTATGGAATGTTTACTGGGGCGCTTGGATTGCATTTTGGTTTAGAAAATCTGGGAGCGAGTGTATGTCCAACTTCTTCTGGGAATACCAAAAAGCAACTAATGTTTATGCAAGACTTTGGCACTACCCTTTTAGTAGCAACACCATCGTATGCCTTACATATAGCAGAGGTGGCACTCTCCATGGGAATTGATCCAAAAAAGGATTTAAAGGTTAAGATTGGATTATTTGGTGGGGAAGGAATGACAGAGCCAATGCGTAAGGAGATGCATCGTTTGTGGGGTGATGATTTCTTATGTACGCAAAATTACGGCATGAGTGAACTGTGTGGACCAGGAGTATCCGGCGAATGTGAACAGTTAAATGGAATGCACATCAATGAGGATTACTTTATCCCTGAAATCATAGATCCAGAGACAGGTGAGGTCCTTCCACCAGGAGAAAAAGGAGAGCTAGTTATCACTTGTTTGTGTAAGGATGCCATTCCGTTGATTCGTTACCGTACTCGCGATATTTCGATGTTAATGTATGAGCCATGTCAATGTGGACGTACCACTGTTCGTATGCATAATTTATTCGGTCGTACGGATGATATGCTTGTAATTCGTGGTGTGAATGTGTTCCCTTCTCAGATTGAAGAGATATTACTCAAAATTGATGAAATTGGTCCTCATTATGAGATTACTGTGGATCGAATCAATCACCTCGATACAATGGAGATCAAAGTAGAATTAGCAGATGAATCGTTGTTAGATTCTTATACCGCGCTTGAGAAGCTAGAGAAGAAGATTCGTACTCAGTTAAAGACGGTTCTAGGCTTGGATGCTTCCATTAAGCTAGTTGCACCATTAAGTTTAGCAAGATTTGAAGGAAAAGCAAAGAGAGTGACCGATTTAAGAAAAGATGTAATGTTCTGATAAGAGAAATAAGATACATAAAAATGGAACCTCATTACCTATCATTGTATCATCACTAAGATGACACAAAATAGAATAGATAATGAGATTCCAAATTCATAGGTTTTTACTTTTTCTTAGCTAGGAAAGGAAAAGTTATCAATTGTTATGAGAAGACTTTCCTTTATTCTTCTAATGAATCTTTGACACTTACAATGACAGTCTCATGATAGCAGCTAAACATATCATACACAGAAGCTTTGGATAGACGTGGTGTAAGCAAACTAACTATTGGGACTATAATTAAGCTAAGCACCATAGTAATAGCACCAGCAACAATGGAAGAGCTAATATATCCTAGGAAGAGGTTGGATACTGTAACTCCAACGCCAACAATAAAGCTTGCCCATACAGCAGACTTTGTTACCTTCTTCCAATACAAACCATATAAGAATGGTGCTAAGAAGGAGCCTGCCAAAGCACTCCAGGAGATACCCATTAATTCTGCAATGAATTTTGGTGGATCTAGTGCGAGAATGACTGAAAGAGCAACAAAAAAGGCAATCAAGACACGCATAATTCCTAATTGTTTCTTTGCACTCATTTTTTTCATTAATGTTTCTTTTAGCAAATCAAGTGTTAACGAAGAACTTGAGGTTAAAACCAATGCAGAAAGCGTAGACATAGAAGCAGAGAGCACAAGAACTACAGTAATACCAACCAAAAGATCTGGGAGATTGGATAGCATATGAGGAATGATACTATCATATGCGATGCTTGTAGTACCATCTGCAGCTATCGTTTTAATTGCTACACCATCAAATAGACGGGCGAAGCCACCAAGAAAATAAGAACCACCAGCAATGATCAATGCAAATATGGTAGAAACAATGGCCCCTGTCTTAATGGATTTTTCATCCTTGATTGTATAAAACTTATGTACCATTTGAGGTAATCCCCAAGTACCAAGAGAGGTTAAGATCATAACACTAAGCAAGTTCACAGGATCAGGACCAAAAAAGGAGGTATATGCTCCTTGCTGACCAAGGGTTACACTAGACTCACTGGAGAAGGTAGCCAAATTCCTAACCGCCTCCATAAATCCACCTTTGCCGGATAAAACAGCTGCAATGACAGCACAAATACCAATTAACATAATAATTCCTTGGATAAAGTCATTAATTGCAGTAGCCATATAACCACCTAGAATGACGTAAATCGCTGTTAAGGTAGCCATAGCAATCACACAGACCTCATAAGGAATGTCAAATGCCATTCCAAAGAGCCTGGAAAGCCCATTATAAATAGAAGCAGTATAAGGAATTAAAAAGATAAATACAATGAGAGAAGCAGCAATTTTGATGGATTTGCTCTCATATCGTTTACCAAAGAACTCTGGCATTGTTGTAGCATGCAGATGGTTTGTCATAACGCGAGTTCTACGACCTAAAACCATCCAAGCTAGTAAACTTCCAATGAATGCATTCCCAATGCCAATCCAAGTTGAAGCAAGTCCAAAATCCCAACCGAATTTACCAGCATAACCAATAAATACAACGGAGGAAAAATAAGAGGTTCCATAGGCAAAGGCAGTTAACCAAGGACCAACAGTTCTACCACCTAATACAAAGTCATTCACACTGGTAGCATGCTTTCTAGAATAAAGGCCAACCAATATCATGATACCAAAGAAAATGATTAATAGTGCAATTTTAATTCCCATACTTAACTCTCCTTTAATCATATAATAATGCAATACATTAATGCTTTAAAGTGATAATACCAAAATTTAACAAATATGTCAATCGAATTATCCAAGGACAAAGTTAAGAAATAGCTATAAGGTAAGGCTTTTACAAGCGAATAAAAAAGAGGCTATCCTGGATAGCCCCTTAATGTTAACTCATAGCTTTAAAAATGGAAAAGATTAAGTCAATCGATATTAGAATGGAACAGATAAAAGCAATTGAAAATTTTGTAGTTTTATTGAATTTATCAGTTAACCACTTAATTCGTGGTTGTATGTAGTTGATTAATACGACTCCGAGAACACCAAATAATAACGAAGCTAATAGACAGATACGGCCATGAAGTTGTAGCGTATAGTTTGTATAATTCCACCAGGTTTTATCAAAAATCAGTTCTAATACAAAGGAAGTTACATACTCTAGTATCGTTGTAAGAGCCATACTATAGACGAACAGTCTAAGCTTCGTCATTCGTTTGTGAAACAGTATTATGAGAAAGATAGCACCAAATCCATAGATTGGAAGATATGGCCCATAAAAGAAACCACGTTTTACAAATTCGCCAGCTTCCATGGAACAATATAAGGTCTCATAGCCCCAACCACATATACTATAGAAAAAGAACCATATAACATAATCGCAAAGAATCATTTTTTTCCCCTTTAATGAAATATCTATGTGAAACGTTTAACTATTTTCCAAATCATTACTAACATTATAAGCAAGCAAGCTCAAAAATGTCCATATTATCAAGGTAAATCTAATGTTATTCTAAGAAAATTAAGCTGTTACTAATTTATATGTAATCAATTCATTGTGTAAGCCTAATTTTTGAAAGTTTATGCATTATAATTGCAATAAATGGGAAAAAATAACTGGGATTTATTGCATAATATAAATAATTATGTCATAATTATTAATTGAATCAAAGGAAAGGATGTAAAATCGCATGTCAGAAAAAGCAATCATGTTAGGCAATGAAGCGATTGCCAGAGGTGCTTATGAAGCAGGTGTTAAGGTATCAAGCGCATACCCAGGAACACCAAGCACAGAAATTAGTGAAAACATTGTTAAGTATCAGGAAATCTATAGTGAATGGGCACCGAATGAGAAGGTTGCTATGGAGGTTGCTATTGGTGCTTCCATAAGCGGTGTAAGAGCAATGGCATCCATGAAGCATGTTGGCGTGAATGTAGCAGCAGATCCTTTATTTACAATTTCTTATGCTGGGGTAAATGGTGGTCTTGTTTTAGTGGCAGCAGATGACCCTGGACTTTATTCCTCTCAAAACGAACAGGATACAAGAATGGTAGCAAGAGCAGCACAGGTACCTGTTTTAGAGCCTTCGGATAGTCAAGAAGCAAAAGAGTTTGTGAAGTTTGCTTTTGAATTAAGCGAGCAATATGATACTCCAGTCATTGTACGTACAACGACTCGTATTGCACATTCCCAGGGAATGGTGACATTAAATGAGCGTAAGGAAGTGCCAGACAAACCTTACGAGAGAAATCCTCAAAAGACAGTTATGATGCCTGGCAATGCCAAATTACGTCATCTTGTGGTGGAAGAGCGTACGAATCGTATGATAGAAGATTCCGTGAATTTTCCAATCAATCAATTGGAATATAATGATTTAAAGATCGGTGTCATTACCTGTGGTATTCCTTACCAGTATGTCAAAGAAGCGATGCCGACAGCCTCTGTCTGTAAGCTAGGGCTTGTAAATCCGTTACCAAGAAAATTGATTGAGGAATTTGCAGCTAAGGTTGAGACTTTATACATAGTAGAAGAATTAGACCCTGTCATTGAAGAACAAGTGAAATCTTGGGGCATCAAAGCAATTGGAAAGGAAATTCTTACGGTACAGGGAGAATACAGTGCGAATTTATTAAGAACAGCCATTCTAGGACAAAAGCTTGAGATTGCAAAACCAGCGCAGGTACCAAATCGACCACCAATCCTATGTCCAAGCTGCCCTCATCGAAGTGTTTACTCAATTCTAAAAAAGCTTGGTATACATGCCGCAGGTGACATAGGCTGTTATACACTTGGAGCAATAGCACCACTAAGTGTTGTCGATACCACCATTTGTATGGGAGCAAGCATAAGTACCTTACATGGAATGGAAAAGGCAAAGGGAAAAGAATATATTAAAAACTGGGTAGCAGTCATTGGCGACTCTACATTTATGCATACGGGTGTGAATTCGTTGATGAATATGGTATACAACAAAGGAACGGGAACGATTCTAATCCTTGATAATTCAACGACTGGAATGACAGGTCATCAAGACCATGCGGGAACTGGAAAGACGTTAATGGGAGATGAAACCTATAACATTAATATCATGGAGCTTTGTAAAGCAATCGGTGTTCCAAATGTTGTAGAAATCAATGCTTTTGATCTAGAACTCTTAGAAAAAACCATTAAGGAAGAGATTATTAAGGATGAGATCAGTGTAATCATAGCCAAAGCTCCTTGTGTCTTACTCAATAAAGCATTGCTAAAAGAACAATGTTATGTTGATTCTACGATTTGTAAGAAATGTGGTATGTGTTTGAAGCCAGGTTGTCCTGCATTGACCAAAACAAAGGATAATACAGTTAGAATCAATGATACGATGTGCAATGGTTGTGATCTTTGCCGTAAGCTATGTAAGTTCGGTGCGATTACAAGAGTAGCGAAATAGGAGGAAGGGAAGATGACAACGAAAAATATTATGATTGTTGGTGTTGGTGGGCAAGGAACCTTACTGACAAGTCGAATCCTAGGCAACATTACCCTGCAGGCAGGATATGATGTAAAGCTTTCAGAAGTACACGGAATGGCTCAAAGAGGTGGAAGCGTTGTTACCTTTGTACGTTATGGGGATAAGGTGACAGAACCAATTGTAGAAGAAGGTCAAGCGGACGTATTAATAGCGTTTGAAAAACTGGAAGCATTAAGATATGCTCACTTTCTGAAAAAAGAGGGTGTATTGATTGTCAATGATTTAAGAATAGATCCGATGCCAGTAGTCATTGGGACTGCATCTTATCCAGAACATATCCTTGAGGATTTAAGTAAATCCTATCAGGTACTTATAGTAGATGCGATGGCAGAGGCTAAAAAATTGGGAAACCCAAAGGTATTTAATAGCATTGTACTAGGGATGGCTGCTGCCCATATGGATTTTAGCAAAGAACAGTGGCTTGAGGTAATTGAAAGGACTGTTCCTGCAAAGACCATTGAAATCAATAAGAGAGCATTTGAAACGGGTTTTGCGATGCATAAATAGGAGGCGATATTGATGTTACAGCAACTTTCTGTCTTTATTGAAAATAAAATCGGTAGTCTGAATAAAGTCACCCATGCAATTTTTGAAAGTGGAATCAATCTTCATGCAATATCTGCATTTGATTCCCCGGATTTTTGTATTTTACGACTCGTGGTAGATCGGCCAGAGGAAGCAAAACAGATGTTAAGTGAAAAGGGCTTTGCGGTAAAGGTCTCCGAAGTTGTTGCAATTGAATTAGTTGATCGTCCAGGAGAACTAGATCATGTATTAGGGTTATTAGCGAGCGAGGGATTAAGTATTAATTACATTTATTCTCTTGTATTACGTCAAGAGAAGGCGCCTTTGATGGTGATGAATCTAAATGATAATAAGAAAGCATTCGAGCTTTTAAAGAAAAATAACTTAACGGTGATTGACTAATCAAAGGAGGGCTATTAATGATCTGGAATGAAACAAAAGAGTGTATGAGTCGTGATGAATTGATGAATCTTCAGAGTAAACGGCTTGTTAAAATGGTAGATCGGGTATACCATAATGTAGAATTCTATCGTAAAAAAATGCAATCCATGGGTATTGAACCTGGTGATATTGGTGGAATTGAGGATTTACATAAGCTACCTTTTACCACAAAGGATGATTTACGGGAGAATTATCCTTTCGGACTGTTTGCGATTCCAGAATCAGAAGTAGTCCGAATCCATGCATCTTCTGGAACCACAGGGAAGGCAACCGTTGTAGGTTACTCAAGAAGAGACATTGAAATCTGGGAAGAATGTGTTGCACGAGTATTAGCTATGGTTGGGCTAGGAAAAAAGGATAAGCTCCAAGTGTCTTATGGATATGGCTTATTTACTGGAGGACTTGGAGTTCATTATGGAGCGGAGAATTTGGGTGCTACAGTAATTCCGATGTCTTCTGGTAATACAAAGAAGCAGATAACAATGATGGAGGATTTTGGGTGTACGGCCATTGCTTGCACTCCATCTTACTTGCTACATATCATTGAAGCATTAGAAGAAGCAGGTAAAATTGATAGCATTAAGTTAAAAGTAGCAATTTGTGGAGCCGAACCTTGGACAGAGAATATGAGAAAAGAGATTGAGGCACGTCTTCATATCGATGCTTTTGATATCTATGGGTTAAGTGAAGTGATGGGTCCAGGTGTTGCAGCAGATTGTAAGTTCCATCAAGGCTTGCATGTATATGAGGATCATTTTCTTCCTGAAATCTTAGATCCAGACACCCTACAGCCATGTAAGCCAGGAGAGATCGGAGAGCTTGCCTTTACTACCTTGACCAAAGAAGCACTCCCTTTGTTTCGCTATCGTACGAAGGATTTGACAAGTATTACCTATGATAGATGTGAATGCGGTAGAACACTCGCTAGAATCTCACGATTCAAGGGGCGCTCGGATGATATGTTAATTATACGTGGGGTCAATGTGTTCCCATCTCAGGTAGAATCAGCCTTACTTGAAATCGGTGAAACTAGCCCGCACTATTTAATGATTGTTGATCGTGTAGATTATCAGGATACGCTTGAAATCTTAGTGGAAGTGGAAGAACGTTTCTTCTCTGATGAAATTCGTGCCCTAGAAAAATTAACTGCTAAAATAGCTCATGTGCTTCAACAAGCCTTAGGACTTGCTGTTAAGGTTAAGTTAGTAGAACCTAAGACCATTGAACGAAGTGAAGGGAAAGCAAAGCGTGTCATAGACAGGCGTAAATTGGTTTAAGAAGGAGGCAGAGCTTATGTTAATCAAACAGTTATCCGTATTTATTGAAAATAGAGCAGGAAGATTGGAACAAGTAACAGAAACACTCAAAGATCACGGGATTAATATTACTTCCTTAAGTCTCGCTGATACAAGTGAATATGGAATGCTTCGTATGATTGTATCAGATCCAATCATCGGAAGAAAAGCACTTAAAGATGCTGGATTTTCTGCAATGCTGACTGATGTCATTGCGGTTAAGCTATCCAATGGAGTTGGTATGCTAAATCATCTACTAAAGGTATTAGATGGTGTTAACATTGAGTATATGTATGCCTTATCTACCAATGAGAATGCAGCGTTAATCTTAAAGATTTCAGACAATGAAACCGCTTTAAAAGCGTTGCAAGCAAGTGGAATTGAATTGTTGGATGATTTTGCTTATACGATCAATGATTAACGAATCTACTTGACACTTTCTGATTTCGTCTATATTATTCTATTTAGGAAAGACTACTAAGGATAGACGGAATTAGAAAGGGAAAAGAATTGAAAAAAAAGGACATTATTTTAATCATAGTTCTCCTAGTAATTTCAATAGGTGGTTTGTTGGCTTATCAGCTCTTTGGGAAGCAATTGGATGTAGATCAAGCAGAGGTAGTTGTAATCATGCATGGAGAAGAGTATGGTAGATATCCATTGGATGAGAATCAGGAGATTGTAATTAAGGCAACACATGGCAATAGTATACTACGCATTCAGGATGGAAAAGCGAAAATGATCAGTGCAGGTTGTCCCGATCAGGTGTGTGTCGAACACGCTGCCATTTCCATGGGTTACGATAATATTGTTTGCATCCCAAATGAGATCAATGTAAAAATTGAAGGTGGACAAGAGGGAGAACTCGATAGCATTGCTAGGTAAATACAGATTTCGCAAAAAAAAAGGGCTTAGCCCTTTTTTTATTGTGTGCATAGCACACTTGTTTTCATTTTCCTTCTATTGTGCACGTTTTAGATAAGGATATGGATCTACATAAGTTCCGTTGATTACTAAACTAAAGTGTAGATGAGGTCCAGTAGAGATTCCAGTGGAACCTACCAAAGAAACAGCCTCACCTTGATCAACGTATTGTCCTTCCTTTACTAAAATCTTAGAATTATGCAGATATCGTGTCACGATTCCTTTCCCATGATCGATTTCTACATAATAACCGCCACTGTTACTATAGCCGGTTTCAATGACTTTACCAGAGAGTACAGCTACAATTTTGGAACCCTTTGTTCCACCAATATCGAGTCCTTTATGGAAGGTACTAGCTCCCCTGATTGGAGCAACACGATAACCATAATAGGTATGAATGGTGTGATCAGAAGGAAGTGGCCAAATCATACAGTTGATATCTGTTTTAGCTTCCGCTAAGGTTTTTGCGTATTTAAAATTATAGACAAAATCAACATAATTTTTAGAAACATAGGCTTTACTTGAGGAGGAGGGCAGTTTAATCTGAACCCATTCGTCTAAGACATCTACAATTTCTAATTCATCATTGATTGCGACTTGATCTAAAACCTTAGAGCTTTCCGAAGGTCCCGACCGTACATTTAAAGTTGCACAGGTAACCTTTGCATATCTAGGATAGTACTGATTTGCAAAGGAGATTGCATCTTGTCCTGTAGATAGATATTGTGATTTTACATAACCTGTTACTTTATTTGAAGTGATTTTCGTCCATTCGCCATAAACACCTTCGATTTTGGCAACGTTTGCACGAAATAGTTTACCAACGACCTCAGAATCCATGGAAGCCTTCGCACGGATGTTTACATAATCCGTTACATTTGCTAAGCCAATTCCTTGAAAGAATAAAGAGGTATAATCTTTTGCAATTAATTTTTCTCCATCTACAAAGATTGTAGTTGATACATTATTCACGGAGATTCCTGTCTCGGATAGTATATTATCATAATAGTTATTGAGTAGTTGCGACATTCCACCGATGCTATTTTCATCAATTTTTACTTCATCCTGGGCAAAGTTTATCGAACTTATTGTCTCAGCTTTTGCTTCTGTCATGTTTGAATTCCATAGGAATACAGCACTTAATACACTGATAGCTTGTACTACTACTGAGTGTTTCATAATGACCTCCATGGGCAAAATAAGTTTTGTTGCTTAAGTGAATACTAACAAACAGATGTCGAAAAATCACAAAATATGTTGTAATAATGCACAATAGTTATTACAAAAGTATTACACGACAACACTGGAATTATATCAAAATTATTACAATTTGTCAACTGATTCGCACCAGCTTGTACAATTTTTAGGATAATCTTACAACTAGCACCATAAACTAGCATCCGAATAAGATATAGTAATGTTATATTAGGAGTAGATAATGGACCTCGCTGCAAGGACCATTCAATTAGGATTTGCTAGAGAGAAAAATATCATAGGGTCAGGAATTACAGTAGCAATCGCTGATACAGGAATATGTGCTCATCCGGATTTTTTCCGTTATTCAAATAGAAGTATTTATTTTAAGGATTTTTTATATCAGAGAACAAGGTTTTATGATGACTGCGGACATGGAAGCCATGTTGCAGGAATTATTGGTGGGACTGGGGTCGTTTCTGATGGAAAATATTGTGGTGTTGCTCCTGGTTGCAATATCATGGCATGCAAAACCTTAAATTATAAGGGAGATGGTAACATCAGTGATGTATTGGAAGCTTTGGAGTGGATGATCGAATATAAGAACAAATATGGAATTCGTGTAATCAATTTGTCTTTTGGCATGGGAAATAAGGAAATTAGTAAAGAAGGATTTAAGCTAATTCAGATGGTTGAACATGTATGGGACGAGGGGATTGTTGTAGTAGCTGCAGCAGGGAATGCAGGACCAAATCCAGGAAGTATAGCAGTACCTGGTTGCAGTAAAAAAATAATTACCGTGGGTGCGTCTGATGATCATCTTGAGGTAGAGCTTATGGGACAAAAGACGAGGGATTATTCAGGCAGAGGGCCAACCTATGAATGCATAAAAAAGCCAGATGTTGTCGCGCCTGGAAGTAATATTATGAGCTGTGCACTTGCCAAGTCGTATGGCAATGATATTATATATAGTACGATAGCAAATCGTTGGGGACCATTACCGCGAATGCCAAGAGATACGTATCATCATATGTATACCGAAAAGAGTGGAACTAGTATGGCAACACCGATCGTCACTGGAGCAGTAGCATTATTGCTATCCAAACACCCTGATATGACACCAAAAGATGTGAAAAAAAAGCTAAAAGAAAGCTCTGTTGATTTGAAGACGGATTCCTCAAAGCAAGGTTGGGGACTTTTGAATATTAAGAATTTGTTATCAGATTGAAATGAATCAAAATGAAATGAATCAAAATGAAATAGATGGAATCCAAGTTCTATGGAAATGGTCAAAATTATGTAAGTAATAACAAAGCGTGAGTACATTTTGTACTCACGCTAAAAAATACTCTAAAAGTTAGGTGTTCTAGCACACTTGGGGATATATCCTGCATGTTATACCTTATTATGGATAAAGTTTAGGGAAATTTTATAGTTTTCAGCTGGTTTTGTATTAAATTTATGTGAAAAATGAAAAAACTATTGAATTTAAAATTGTTTATTAGTATAATAATAATGTAAGCGTTTACATATTATGATTAACTTTTTAGGAGGAATTGCAATGGGTCGCGAGGACATGAACAAGGAAGTGAATACCACAAACAAGAAAATAACAGGAAGTATGAAATTAATGTACTATTTTCTTGTAGGAGTATCTGCTGTAATCCCTGTATTATTTATGTTGAAGTTATGTTACTTAGACGTATATGCTGTTGATGGGTCTTTAGTTTCACATACACAGTACTATTTATGGAATTCGCTAGGGATGTTCAAGCAAATATACAAGGAGACAGCTGATGGGGGATTCTTTACTATGGTTTCTGTTATCCCTGTTGGTTTAATTATTCTAAGTATGATTTACTGTGTTTTAAGTATTGTTAAAGCAGTAAAAGAAAAATTATCATGGAAGCATGCAGAATCAGCAGGTCATGCTTGTATGAGTACAATAATAGCAACTGCTTCATTTATTGTTATCTATAACATTGTTTCTGAATTCTTTGAACAAAAAAGTGGATTTTCAGGGCAGGAGTTAAAATGTAATATTAATATTTTTATTATTTTAGGCATTGCAATTGTTGGCAGATTGGTATCTTATTTTTATTTTAAAAAAGTAAAAGAAAATCATTTATTCTAAGAAGTATCGTACATAAAAAAATACGCAAAATCCTGGTTTATATTTCTACAAATATTAATCGGGATCTTTTTTTATTCTTACAGTGTTTGTATATTGTTGATTGACTTAGATCTTTAAAGAAAGCTATAATAGTAGAGTATGAATTAGAATTTTTTGCTAGACGATGTAGGTGATATGATCTAGCAAGGTATCATAGGAGGTGGACACAATTAGCATTACATATTTTGAAACGGATCGAGTATTTAAATTAGATACTCCAAATACAAGTTATCTCATTGGAATTGTAGATGAGGAGAATTTCATTGGACATATGTATTATGGCAAGAAAATTCCAGATGTTAAATTTGCAGACTGGATGAGAATTCATGAAGCACCATATGTACCTTCTAAAAATAACCGAGATCGTCTTTCTTTTTTAGATAGCTTCCCGATGGAGTATCCAACGCATGGAACCGGAGATTTCCGTTCTAGCGCATTTGAGATAAAAACCGAAAGTGGACATCATGTTTGTAGCTTGTCTTATATGGAACATTTCATCTACAAAGGTAAGCCAAAACTAAAAGGGCTACCAGCTACCTTTGGAGGCAATGAAGATTGTGAAACATTAGAGCTGATCTGTGAAGATAAGGTTCTAAAGCTAAAGGTAACCTTAATCTATACGGCATTTACTTCTATCGATGCCATCACTAGAAGTGTTCGTATTGAGAATGAAGGGGAGGAAGTTATCACCTTAGAAAAGGTGTTATCTGCTTCGTTTGACTTAGACGATAGGAATTACGAGATGATTACACTGCATGGTTCTTGGGCAAGAGAACGAATGGTGGAGCGACGCACGATTGGTCATGGAACTCAAGGTGTATCTTCGGTTCGAGGGGAATCCAGCCATCAAGAGCATCCTTTTTTAGCAATTGTCAATCAACATACAACCGAAGATTGCGGCGAGGCTTATGGGATAAATTTTGTTTACTCAGGTAATTTTACTGCTTTAGCAGAACGTAATCAGTTTGATATGATTCGTATCAGTATGGGTATCAATCCTACAGATTTTGAGTGGAGATTACAACCTAAGGATATTTTTATTGCTCCAGAAGTAGTACTTGTATATTCCAGTGATGGAATAGGGCAGATGAGTCGTATTTTCCATGATCTTTATCGTAATCATCTAATCCGTGGAGAATATAAGGACAAGAAACGACCAATCTTGATTAACAATTGGGAAGCCACTTATTTTGATTTTACAACTGAAAAGTTGCTTACAATAGCACGCAATGCATCAAACCTTGGAATCGAAATGTTAGTTATGGATGATGGATGGTTTGGGAAACGCAATTCAGATAACTGTGCGTTGGGGGATTGGTTTGTTAACGAAGAAAAGCTACCAGGTGGTTTGAAATATTTGGTGGATGAAGTCAACAAGCTAGGAATGCAATTCGGTATTTGGATGGAACCAGAGATGATTTCACCCGATTCTGACCTTTATCGTGCTCATCCGGATTGGGCAATTCAGGTCCCAAATCGTGTGGCAGGCTTATGCCGCGAACAATATGTACTTGATCTTTCTAGAAAGGAAATTCGTGATTATGTATTCAAGATGATCTCAGATATTCTAAAGAGTGCGAATATTACCTATGTCAAATGGGATATGAATCGTCAGCTTGCAGATTTAGGGAGTTTTGCATTGGATGAAAAATCACAGGGTGAATTAGCTCATCGATATATGCTTGGTGTTTATGAGCTACAAGAACGTCTTGTCACCGAATTTCCTTATGTGTTACTTGAGAACTGTTCTGGTGGTGGTGCACGCTTTGATGCGGGGATGCTCTATTACAGTCCTCAGATATGGGCCTCCGATGATACAGATGCCATTGAGCGTTTAAAAATTCAAAGAGGAACATCAATGATTTATCCATTGTCTGCAATGGGTGCACATGTCAGCGATTGTCCAAATCATACGGTTGGACGTAATACACCTTTTGAGACGAGAGGTTATGTTGCCTTAAGTGGAACCTTTGGGTATGAGCTAGATGTAACAAAGATCTCACAAGAAGATCAGGATATGATACCAAAACAAGTAGCAATGTATCATAAATATAACGATTTGGTACGTAAGGGTGATTATTATCGGATCGCTACTATGATGGAGGACCCAACCTATGATTGTACCATGGTGGTAGCTAAGGATAAGTCAGAAGCACTTGTCACATATATTCAGGTGATGGCACGCCCGAATTTCCATAGTAGAAGAATCTATCTCAAAGGACTTGACGAGACAGCAAACTATCTATGGGAAGAAACAGGTGAAATCTACTCAGGTGCAGCGTACATGAATGCTGGTATTAATATTGGTGGTCTTTGGGGAGATTATAAAGGAAAGCTCATTCATCTGATTCGTCAATAAGAGTATATGATCTTCATAGTTTAAGGCATAGTAGAAGCTACAGTATCACTAAAGTGAATTCTATTGATACTGTAGCCTCTTTTTGGCTCTGCATTAAGTAATAGAGCATAATTGTTCTCAATCATGCTTGATTACTGGATGTAGAGCTATTTTTATGGAAACGTTTTGATCACGCAATAAAAAAAATAGGTCGAAATTTAACTTTTTTTTAAATAGTAATTTTAAGGTTTATAAAATAATGGGAATGCAGTTAAAATAAGGAAATTTATGTTTAGTATTACTAAACAGACTACTTAGTTTTACAACTACTTTTTTGAAACATATTGGAAATTGGCATAAAAGTAACACAAATACTAAACTGGTTGTTTAATATTACTCTTGCAATTTGTTTTTCTTTCATGTATACTGAATCGGCAAAAAGAAATAAGGCAAATAATGGATAGAAAGGGAGGACATCGATGAATATGTTGTCACAGCAGGATACACCAATTCACAGAGCGTTGGATGAACAACGACTTAATCGTCTGGCACATTTTGATGTACCAGGACATAAGGGTGGAAGAGGAAATAAAGAATTAAAGTATTTTCTTGGAGAAACCACGTTAAGCCTTGATATGAATTCTATGAAACCACTCGATAATTTGTGCCATCCAGTATCGGTAATCAAAGAAGCGCAGCAGTTGGCAGCTCAAGCATTTCATGCAGATGAAGCATTCTTTATCGTCAATGGAACAACAGCTGCAGTGCAAGCTATGATCATGTCCTGCTGTAAGGCAAAGGACAAAGTGATCCTACCTAGAAATGTGCATCGAAGTGCAATTAATGCGCTTGTTGTATGTGGAGCTACTCCAGTCTATATAAATCCTGGTACGAATAAAGAACTAGGAATTCCTTTGGGGATGTCTGTGAAGGATGTAAAGAAAACCATCCTTGAGAATCCTGATGCAAAAGCAGTGCTGGTGAATAATCCAACCTACTATGGAATTTGCTCAGATTTAAGGGAAATTGTAAAGCTTGCTCACGAGAATGGCATGCTAGTGCTCGTAGATGAAGCACATGGAACTCATTTTTATTTTCATGAGGATTTGCCAGTTTCTGCGATGGAGGCAGGTGCAGATATGTCAGCCGTTAGCATGCATAAGACAGGTGGTTCTTTAACACAGAGTTCGATTTTATTAACAAAGAATTCAGTCAATGCTGATTACGTTCGACAGGTGATTAACCTGACACAGACTACCTCTGGCTCTTATCTTCTTTTGTCCTCCTTAGACATTGCTAGAAAGAATCTAAGTCTGAATGGAAAAGCAATGTTTGATAAAACCATTGATTTAGCCAATTATGCACGAGAGGAAATTAACAAGCTTGGAGGATATTATGCTTTTGGCAATGAGCTTGTGAATTATGATACGGTTTATGCCTTTGATCAGACGAAATTATCGGTACATACTAGAAACATAGGACTAGCTGGTATTGAGGTTTATGATTTATTACGTGATGATTATGGGATTCAAATAGAGTTTGGTGATATCGGTAACATACTTGCAATTATCTCAAGTGGTGATCGTAATTTAGAGATTGAGCGTTTGATTTCTGCGTTATCTGAAATCAAACGATTACATGAAAAAGATAAAGCAGGTTTATTTGACCATGAATATATTAATCCCCAGATTGTTATGGGGCCACAAGAAGCTTTTTACGGGAAAAAACGACAGGTGCCAATTCGGGAAAGCAAAGGTTCGGTATGTGGAGAGTTTGTTATGTGCTATCCACCTGGCATTCCAATCTTAGCTCCCGGTGAGATGATTACCCAGGACATACTGAATCACATAGCATATGCAAAGGAAAAGGGATGTTTTATGACAGGTACACAGGATATGACAATTGAAACAATTAATATTGTTGAGGTGGATTAATGGAGCTATGGTATACAGATCAACATACAAAAGATGTTCGTTTTTCGATGAAAAGCAAACGACAGCTTGCGAGCTTTGAAAGTGAGTTTCAGCAGATTGACATCCTAGAAACTTATGAATATGGTAGAGTTTTGGTACTTGATGGAGAGCTTATGATTACCGAGAAGGATGAGTTCATCTATCATGAGATGATTACCCATGTACCTATGGCAGTTCATCCAAAGGTTGAGAAAGTTTTAGTGATTGGTGCTGGAGATGGTGGAACCATACGAGAACTATGTAGATATGACAACATTATTCAAATAGATATGGTGGAAGTAGACAAAGACATCGTTCGACTCTGTAAGGAATATATGCCTTTCACTGCATGTAAATTAACAGATCCAAGAGTTTTTATGTACTTTGAAGAAGGCCTTCGCTTTGTACGTGGGAAGAAGGATGAGTATGATTTGATTATTGTGGATTGTGCAGATCCGTTTGGACCAGCAGAAGGCCTATTTACAAGAGAGTTTTATGGCAACTGTTTTAAAGCGTTAAAAGAGGATGGAATTCTAATCAATCAGCATGAGAGCCCGTTCTATAATGAGCACAGAAATAGTGTTGCAAAGGCTCATCGACACATCACGAGTGTATTTCCATTGAGTACCGTTTATCAATGTCACATTCCTTCCTATCCTTCTGGACATTGGCTATTTGGTTTTGCAAGCAAACAATATGATCCAATTAAGGATTTGAACGAAGCTGCATGGAATGACCTTGCACTACCAGTCCGTTACTATAACACAGATTTACACAAGGGGTGTTTTTATCTCCCTAACTATGTAAAGGAGTTGCTTGGAACAAATGAATAAAAATATACATACATTTATTGGCTGTGATTATGATTATGAGGAAAGTGATATTGTAATATTTGGGGCGCCCTACGATTCCACAACTTCCTACCGCCCTGGAGCACGTTTTGCAAGTGCTGCAATCCGTAATGAAAGCTATGGTCTTGAGACATTTAGCTTATATCAAGACAAAGATTTATTAGATAAGAAAGTATTTGATGCTGGTGATTTAGAGCTACCCTTTGGAGATCCAAACAAACCACTTTTGCTCATTGAACAGATGACAACTAAGCTTTTAGAGGATGGAAAGCTTCCTGTGATGATTGGAGGGGAGCATTTAGTAACCCTTGGTGCAGTTAGAAGTGTTGTGAAAAAATATGATAATGTTCATATTCTGCACTTTGATGCTCATGCGGATTTACGTCATGATTATCTCACCTCAACTCTTTCTCATGCGACGGTAATGCGAAGATGTCATGAACTGGTTGGGGATCACAAAATCTTTCAGTTTGGAATTCGCAGTGGAGACAAAGAGGAGATCGAATGGGGGAAGATGCACGTGGATACCTGTCGATTCGATTTTGCTACCTTGCCAAGTTTGGTGGAAACATTAAAAAGCGCTGGGGTACCAGTGTATTTGACGATAGATTTGGATGTACTAGATCCGAGTATCTTTCCTGGAACTGGAACACCAGAAGCAGGAGGAGTATCCTTTTTGGATTTACTAACAGCATTAAAGTTAGTATCACAGTTAAATATTGTAGCTGCTGATATGAATGAACTATCTCCAACCTATGATATGAGTGGTGCTTCGACTGCACTTGCTTGTAAGGTATTAAGAGAGTTGCTTTTGTTGTTAGAGAATAGAAATAGCAAAAGCGATTGAGTGATTGAAATGTGAATCGATACATTATGTGTTATCGATAAAACAGTAATTAGGATTCTGTTAGATTGTATAAGTTGTTTTTGAGAGAATGGACATTATGTAAGTGATAACAAAAATGTTATCCAAAGAATAGATCATGTAAATAGATCACCCGAAAAAAGAAAGGATGAGATTCGAATGGGAAAAGCGTTGATTATTGGAGCTGGTGGAGTAGCAAGTGTAGTTGTACATAAATGCTGTCAAAATCCAGAGGTATTTGAAGAAATCTGTATTGCAAGTAGAACCAAGGAAAAGTGTGATGCTCTTAAAGATAAATTACAGGGTGGCAAAACAAAGATAAGTACAGCTAAGGTAGATGCTGATCAGGTGGAAGAATTGATAGAATTAATTCAAGAATTTCAACCAGATCTTGTTATTAATGTAGCCCTACCTTACCAAGATCTCACCATTATGGATGCGTGTCTTGCAACAAAAACGAATTATATGGACACTGCAAACTATGAACCAAAAGATACTGCTAAGTTTGAATATTCTTGGCAATGGGCATATAGAGAACGCTTTGAAAAGGCTGGAATTATGGCGTTGCTTGGGTGTGGATTTGATCCAGGTGTTACCGGCGTGTTTTCTGCATATGCAATGAAGCATTATTTTGATGAGATTCATGAGATTGATATCTTAGATTGTAATGGTGGAGATCATGGTTATCCATTTGCTACTAATTTTAATCCTGAAATTAACATCCGTGAAGTATCAGCAAACGGTAGCTATTGGGAGAATGGTGAGTGGGTAGAAACAAAACCAATGGAAATCAAGAGAACCTATGATTTTGCTGAAGTTGGGAAAAAGGATATGTATCTATTACACCATGAAGAGTTAGAATCCTTAGGCTTAAATATCAAAGGAATTAAGAGAATACGCTTCTTTATGACCTTTGGAGAAAGCTATCTGACGCATTTACGTTGTCTTGAGAACGTTGGGATGACTTCGATTGAGCCAATTATGTATGAGGGCAAGGAGATTATACCATTGCAGTTTTTAAAGGCTGTTTTACCAGATCCAGCTTCACTTGGACCTAGAACCGTTGGAAAGACGAATATCGGCTGTATCTTCCAAGGGGTGAAGGATGGAAAGAAAGTCAATTACTATGTTTATAACGTATGCGACCATCAAGCTTGTTATAAAGAGGTTGGCTCTCAAGCAATTTCCTATACCACTGGTGTTCCAGCGATGATTGGTGCGATGATGATCATGACTGGTCAATGGAATAAGCCAGGGGTGTATAACGTAGAAGAATTCGATCCAGATCCATTTATGGAGGCATTAACGAAGTATGGACTTCCATGGCAGGAAGATTTTAATCCAGTTTTGGTAGATTAGGTGATTGCTATGAAAGAGAATCAAAGTAAGCTAGAACAATTAGGGTTGAAAACTCCTTGCTATGTAGTCTTTGAAGAATTACTCACTAGGAATTTAGAAGTGCTAAAATCAGTCATGGATCAGACAGGAGCCAAGATATTACTAGCACAGAAGGCATTTTCGATGTATTACTATTATCCTTTGATTGGTTCTTATCTATCGGGCACAACTGCAAGTTCCTTGTTTGAAGTACAACTTGGAGCAAGTAAAATGGGTGGCGAAGTACATATCTTTAATCCAGCTTACGGTAAAGAGGAGTTCCCAAAGATTTTAGAGTTGAGTGACCACATTGTGTTTAATACCATGGAGCAGGTAAGAACCTTTTATCCCTTGATTTTACAGCACAATGAGCATTCAAAAAAGAAAGTAAGCATTGGATTGAGGATTAATCCAGAGTATTCAGAAATTGAGGTGGAGCTTTATAATCCGTGTGCGAAAGGGTCTCGTTTTGGAGCTACCATTGATCAACTGACGATGGAGGATTTCTTATTATTAGACGGTCTTCACTTTCATACAATGTGCGAACAGAATTCTGATGTGTTAGAACGTACCTTACGTGTAGTGGAAGAAAAGTTTGGCCCATATCTTTCTTTGATGAAATGGATTAATTTTGGTGGTGGGCATCATATAACAAGAAGTGATTACGATATCAAGCGTTTAATAGCGTGTATCTTACATATCAAGGAAACCTACCAGGTACAGGTTTACCTAGAACCTGGAGAAGCGGTTGCGTTAAATACTGGTTTTTTAGTTTCTAAGGTAGTTGACTTTTGTGGCAAGAATCGTGAATGTGCAATTCTTGATACCTCTGCCACCTGTCATATGCCAGATGTGATTGAGATGCCATATCGCCCTGAAATTCTTGGTGCTGGTAAGCCTGGGGAGAAAAAGTATACGTATCTTCTAGGAGGACCAACCTGTCTTGCGGGGGATGTGATCGGTGAATATTCGTTTGATGAAGAGTTATCACAAGGGCAGGAACTCATCTTTTGTGATATGGCGCATTATAGCATGGTAAAGAACAATACCTTTAATGGGATCAATCTTCCGTCGATCTATGCCTACACCAAAGAAGGGAAAGCAGTACTTGTGAAGGAGTTTGGTTACGAGGATTTTATAAGAAGGCTCTAGTGTGCAATAGTTACATAGATTCTCTGATGAGATGATAGTTAGGTTACAAGGGCTT
>JAEZKD010000272.1 GCA_023415655.1 Bacillota bacterium
ACATAGGATTATACTCTCTTCTTATATGATTAATTCATATATGATCAAATCAGTTCTATGCTCTTTTAAAAATCCTCCTCGTATTATAGATCATTCTCCCTTTTTAATGATCCTTCCTCATTATAGATCATTCTCCCTCTTTTACTATAAACACAGCTTTTTATCTTATATATTTCACATTTTGCTATATTATGTTATGATAAAACTACTTCGATCGTATATTGATAGGATGAAGATGTTAAACGAATAGATCATTACTTTAGTATAGAAAGGATAACTTATGAACCCTACATATCAGTATTTATTATTTGATGCGGATGATACTTTGCTTGATTTTAAAGCCTCAGAACAAGAAGCCTTAGAGAAGTTATTTCAGAGCTTAGATCTAACACTCACTGAGCAATTAAAGGAACATTATCATACCATCAACCACTCTTTATGGGCAGCCTTTGAACGAGGTGAGATTACCAAGGATGAAATTCTAAATACACGTTTCCGTCGTCTTTTCCAAGAAGAGAAAATTGAGATAAAACGCCAAGGCATAGAAAAAGAATATCAAGACCTCTTAGCCTCCAGTCATCTTTTGATCTCAGGTGCTATCGAACTACTTGATAACCTCAAAGATCATTATGAATTATATATCGTATCCAATGGCGTTGCTACAACTCAATATAATCGTTTAAAAGCATCTGGCCTTTATCCATATTTTAATCAGATATTTATTTCTGAGGAAACTGGTTATCAAAAACCTCAAGTTGAATTTTTTGATTATGTTTTCTCACGAATTCCAAACTTCATCCCTTCCAAAGCACTTATCATTGGTGATAGCCTTGCTTCTGATATTCAGGGTGGGGTTAATGCAAGTATTGATACCTGCTGGTATAATCCAAAGCATATAGTGAATACAAAAGGTATTCCTATTACCTATACGATTTCTTCCTACGAGGAACTAAAACAAATACTAAGATAAAAAGGGTTATTACATCCTCTGATTTCACCTCGTGAATTTAATGGATGTAATAACCCTTTCTTCTATCTCTTTATAAAATGCAATTAATTGCGAGATTTCTTGCTTGCCGGCTCAATATTAATACTTTTACCTTTGATTTTTGATTCCTTCATAATTTTGATTACATCAGAAGCATATTCTCTAGGAACTTCAACAAATGTATACTTATCAAACATATCGATGCTACCAATTAATTTACCTGGCATTCCAGTTTCTCCTGCGATTGCACCAAGAATATCACCTGGACGAACTCTTTGATTCTTACCAAGATTAATAAATAGACGAACCATACCCTGTTCTGCACCAGTATCTCCAAAGTCTTCTAGGATTGGAGCCTCTTCTACGGATTCACTACCCATAGCTTGCTTTAAGAATGCAGCACAGATATCAAGTGCAGTAAAATCTGACTCATTTAACTTAGCTTCAATTATTTCAATCATCTTGCTTAATTCTTCATTCTCGATTGTATCGCTGATACGTTCTAAGATTTTTTCAGCTTTAACTGCAGTTACATCATTGATTGATGGAATTGGCATTAATTTAATCTTTGTCTTGCAGTAACGTTGGATATCTCTAAGTTTATAAACTTCCTTTCCAACTACCAGGTTGAATGCACGTCCATTACGGCCTGCACGACCTGTACGGCCAATTCGATGTACATAATACTCTTCATCCTGTGGAACATCATAGTTAAATACGGCTTCCACATCATCAACATCAATACCACGTGCAGCAACATCGGTTGCTACAAGGATTTCTGCCTTTCCATTACGGAAGGAGTTCATAACTCGATCTCTTTGCTGTTGCTTTAAATCTCCATGCAGACCTTCTGCAAAGAAGCCACGTCCTTGTAAAGAAGAGACTAGTTCATCCACCTGACGCTTAGTATTACAGAATACCAAACATCTTTTTGGTGCATACATATCTAATAAGCGTGAAAGTACATCAACCTTATTCTTTGGACGTACTTCATAGTAATATTGTTCAATCTTAGGAACGGTAAGTTCCTTTTTAACTACCTTTACAATTGTAGCATCCTTCTGGTATGTTCTTGCAATATCCATGATTGGCTGTGGCATTGTTGCAGAGAATAACAAAGTCTGACGTTCTTCTGGCATATCCTTTAGGATTGTTTCAATATCGTCACGGAATCCCATGTTTAACATCTCATCTGCTTCATCTAATGCAATCATACGAACCTTATCAAATTTTACAGTATTACGTCTCATATGATCCATGACACGTCCTGGTGTACCAATTACAACCTGTACCCCTGCCTTTAGTGCACGAATCTGTCTAGAAATATCCTGTCCTCCATAGATTGGTACCGCTTTTACTCCATGCATGAACTTAGAGAATTTATGAATCTCATCTGCAACCTGAATTGCTAATTCTCTGGTCGGGCATAGAACGATTGCCTGAACTGCCTTTACCTTTGGATCAATTTTTTGTAATAATGGAATTCCAAATGCTGCTGTTTTGCCTGTTCCCGTTTGAGCCTGGCCCACAATATCCTTACCATTTAACACAACCGGTATCGCCTGTGCCTGGATTGGTGTCATTTCTTCGAAGCCCATCTCTGCGATAGCACGAAGAATAGGAGCCTGTAACTCCATTTCATCAAATCTAACTGTCATATACTACTTATTCCTTTCTGTTGACACGAGTTTTTCTCGTATATCACCAGTACCACCATTGCATCCACACGGGTATCGGACGTGGGTGCTGCATTCTTACAATACTTTAAAAATGCAGCTTCTCACGAAAGGCTGGAAATTTCTATTCATACGCAAAAATGTGTTGCAATTTCCCTTATCAATTAGCAATTGATGAAGGGAAGCTTGCAACACTCCCTTTTCATTCTGTGTAAATGCTTTTCATTTTGATAATACTACGCGTTGTAGTATATCATTATTAAAACGCAACGTCAAGGTAAATTATACATACAAATTGAGTGAATAGGCAATTTATCTCATTTAGATAGTACGAAAGACTCATTCTTTTCCCTTTACTATTGCGCTCAGTGTTCCATCCACTTCATCAATGACAATCGTATCTCCCTCTCCGACCTTATCAGATAATATAAGACGTGCACTTAAGGTTTCTACATTTTTTTGAAGATAACGTTTTAATGGTCTTGCACCATAAATCGGATCATATGCTTGGTCAATCACAAACTGCTTAGCAGCCTTGGTTAGCTCGACCTTGATGCCCTTATCCTCTAGACGAAGATTTAAATCATTGATTAAAAGATCTACAATATGAGTAATATCACTCTTCGTCAAAGGCTTAAACATAATGATTTCATCCAAACGATTTAAAAATTCTGGTCGAAAATGAGCACGTAAATCTTCCATTACTAAGTCTTCTGCCTGTGAACTAATCTCCCCGTTTTCATCAATTCCATCCAGCAAATAAGTGGAGCCAATATTAGAGGTCATAATTAAGATCGTATTTTTAAAGTCAACCGTTCTACCTTGAGAATCTGTAATGCGACCATCATCTAGCACCTGAAGCAAGATATTGAATACATCCGGATGTGCCTTCTCAATCTCATCAAATAGTACTACTGAATATGGTTTTCTACGAACAGCCTCCGTTAACTGTCCACCTTCTTCATATCCTATATATCCTGGAGGTGCTCCAACCAATCGAGATACGGAATACTTCTCCATATATTCACTCATATCAATACGAACAATATTCGTCTCATTATCAAATAAGGCTTCTGCTAATGCTTTGGCTAACTCTGTTTTACCAACACCAGTTGGACCTAAGAATAAGAAAGAACCAATCGGTTTTTTCGGATCCTTAATACCAGCCTTGGAACGAAGTAGTGCATCCGCCACTTTAGTTACACCATCATCCTGACCAACCACTCTTTTGTGAAGATGTTCATCCAGATGAAGTGTCTTGTTACGTTCACTCTCCGTTAGTTTTGCCACTGGAATCCCAGTCCATCTTGAAACAATTTTAGCAATTTCTTCCTCGCTCACATTCTCATGTACAAGTGTATGAGCTTGTTGTCTAACCCTCTCCTCTTCCGCTTGTAGCTGCTGGCGAACCGCTGGTAATCGTCCATACTTTAACTCTGCAGCCCGATTCAAATCATAAGAAAGTTCTGCATTCTGAATTTCGTTGTGAATTAGTTCTAGCTCTTCCCGAAGTTTTTGCACCTTTTCAACTGCTGCCCTTTCATTGTCCCATTTGGCTTTATCTGAAGCAAACTGTTCACGAAGCTCCGCTAATTCCTTTTGAAGAGCTACCAAACGGTCTTGACTCAAACGGTCATTTTCCTTTTTTAACGCAGCCTCTTCAATCTCTAATTGCATAATATGACGTGATACATCATCTAATTCTGTTGGCATTGAATCCAACTCTGTCTTTATTAAAGCACAGGCCTCATCCACAAGGTCAATTGCCTTGTCAGGAAGGAAACGGTCAGAGATGTAACGGTTGGATAAGACTGCAGCACTTACAAGTGCAGAATCTGTAATCTTAACCCCATGGAATACTTCATAACGCTCCTTAAGTCCACGAAGAATTGAAATTGTATCTTCTACTGTTGGTTCATCTACCATCACTGGCTGGAAGCGACGTTCTAGTGCTGCATCCTTCTCAATATACATGCGATATTCATTCAAGGTAGTTGCACCAATACAATGTAACTCACCACGAGCTAACATAGGCTTAAGCATATTACCAGCATCCATAGCACCATCAGTTTTTCCTGCACCAACGATGGTATGAAGTTCATCAATGAATAAGATAATCTGTCCATCGCTTTGCTTCACCTCATCCAGTACCGCCTTTAAACGTTCTTCAAACTCACCTCGGTATTTTGCACCGGCTACTAATGCCCCCATATCTAGAGCGAAAATCTTCTTATTTTTTAATGTTTCTGGTACATCTCCTCGAACGATACGTTGAGCAAGCCCTTCTACCACGGCTGTCTTACCAACCCCAGGTTCACCAATCAATACTGGATTATTCTTCGTCTTACGAGATAGGATTCTAATTACGTTACGGATTTCACTATCACGGCCAATCACAGGATCTAATTTTTGATTTTTTGCACGTTCCACCAAATCCACACTATACTTCTCTAAGGAATCATAGGTTGCTTCCGGATTATCTGTTGTAACACGCTGATTTCCACGTACAGTTGCAAGGGCTGTTAAAAAACGATCTCTCGTAATGCGAAATTCTTTGAATAGATTAGTAACTTCTTTGTTTGGATATTTTAAGATTGAGAGAAAGATATGTTCAATAGAAACATACTCATCTCCCATCGCTTTTGCTTCGTTTTCTGCATAAATCAAGGCTTTATTCAGCTCAGAGCTCATATAAACCTGTCCACCACTTACTTTTGGTCGCTTATTGAGTAACCCTTTTAACTGTGCCATAAATACTTCCGTTGCAATTTCCATCTTTTGAAATAGTTTTGGAAGCAGACCTTCTTCGTCTGAAAGAAGACTATATAATAAATGTTCTTCATCAATCTGCTGATGTCCAAACTCGTATACTGTTTTTTGACAATCTTCTATCGCTTGTAACGATTTTTGAGTAAACTTTGATATATTCATATAGTTCCCTCCTCCGATATATTTTCTTGTTTTATCTGTTCTATACTTACTATAACACGTAAAACAAAAAAGTCAAGCATTTTTTCAAATAAAGCGCTATACAGCTCTTTCTTCTAGTTACAGTTTAACCTAGCTTTTCTCTTTTAAAACCCGTCTCTATCATAGGAGATACTAATGTACCTCTTATAACATAAAATGAGCTATTACATACATATTTATGCAATAGCTCTTATTTTTCCTTATTCTTATGAATTCTTCTTAATCCAATCAGCAATATCTTTTATTACTTGTTCATCAACCTTGTTCTCATAATCATAGTCTGTAGTATCTAAGGCCCCAGTCGTCGGCATAAACAAGTGATTTAACCCATCATATAAGATAAACGATGCATTGGTATGGCCTTTGAGAATCTCCTTATACTCCGCAAAATCCTTATCTACATACACCTGAAAGTCAGCGCTACCCTGCAAGAATAACATTGGAAGCGATAGCTCTGTTAGTATTGCTTTAAGGTCCAGTTCATTCAACGATTTCCAATAGTATCCTTTTACTCCCAGAATCTGTTTTGATAAATCCTCTTCCCTCAGATTCTTTACGGCTTCCACATTTGACTTCATCATCTGAAGGTAAATCTCAAGCTCAGACTCACTCAAGCTCTCATCCAATTCAGATAAGAATACTGCTTGATCATAAATCACATCCTCTAAGTGTCTTGGTGTACCTGCCATTACAATAATTCCTGCTAACTCAGGGTGATCTTTAGCAATCTTTGGTGCTAGCATACCACCTTGACTATGACCTGCAACGTAAATCTGTGTTGTGTCCAACAAGTCTGACTTTTGGGCCAGTTCAATTGCTGCACCAACATCCTCTAGAATCTCTTCTTTGACTGTAATAGTATCTGGAATATTATCCGTAAATTGATAATATCTCTTGTTATAACGAATCGAGGCAATTCCTTTTTCAGCAAGTCCATGTGCAAGATCACGAAATGGTTTATTACTAGTAGCCCCAATTGTTTCATCCATATCACTTTGTCCACTTCCTTGCACTAAGATGACAACAGGTGCCTTTGTAACTCCTCTCGGTACAGTTAAGATACCATCCATTAGATACGGATTGGTACCAACTTTAATCTCAATTTCTTCAAAGAACTCGCTTTCTATCTTATCTTCATCCTCAAGATCAATATAGTTTAGACGGAAAGTCGTTAGCTGAATATCCTTGGTAAACCCATAAAGCAACTGTATTCCTCCATTTTCATATTGAACTAAAACAGCGATAAAGAATGTATCTTCTGTTTCTTGTGGCACAGTAGAATCAATAGCTACAAACTCTCCTAAAGGTGCCACAGTATCCTCATACACTTCTTGCAAAACTTCAGCTGTATAGGTCTTTTGATACTCCTTTGTAAAATAACTGTTGACCCCTGAACAATCACCATCGATAACCTGAGTCGTTAATTCCTCGGCTAATACTGATAATTCTTGTGTATTATAACCAATCTCTTGAAATACTTCTACTTCTTTACTTGGTATAATCTCATCAGTTGGTGTTGCTTCAATCATAGGTGTTGGTTCTACGATTGGAGTCACTGTAATATGAGAGGTTATATCTTCTGGATTATCTTTCGTTGAACTTTGTCTCAAACATCCAGCAGTAGTGAGCATTATACTCACTACTGCTATCATGGTAATCCATTGTTTTCTCATAACCAAACCATGCCTTTCTTATCTTACTGCACTGTGTTAAAAATCTGTGCGATTGGAGAATCTTGATTTAAGATTAACGTCTTATTCGAACCACTTAGCATTGTTTTTGCAGCATCCAATGCACGAACAAATGTGTAAAAATCACTTCTGGATTCATCTGCGTAAGCAGAGGCTAAAATTCTCATGTACTCAGCTTCACCTTCTGCGATTGTTTTTTCTGCATCCGATTCTGCCTTTGAGATACTAATCGCGATTTCATTATCTGTGGTCGTACGTATTTTCTTTGCTTCTGATTCACCTTCTGCGGTATAAGAAGCAGCAATGTTATTTCGTTCGGATATCATACGCTCAAATACTGCCGTCTTATTATCACTAGGAAGATCTAAATGCTTTGTTTCGACACAAATCAAATCAATACCGTATTGATCCATACTTGTTCCTATGTTATTCATAATGGCTTCATTCAAAGCCCCATCACGACCTGAGATTACTTCTGCTTGTGTCATTCCACTGATTACATTCTTTAAGGAGTTGTAAACGGTGGTATTAATTCTGGCTTCTGCATTGGCAATCTGATAATTGAGTGTTTGGACAAATTTTAATGGATCTGAGATTCTCCATAATACGTAGCTATCTGTAACCATTGTCTTCTTGTCCTTCGTAATAACATCACTTGTTGCTAAATCATAAATTAATGTTTTCTTTGGTAAGGTTGCTGTTTCATCTATAAATGGTGTCTTAAAGCTTAAACCAGGCTTCTCTATAATTTTCTCGACTCTACCAAACTGTTTCACCAAAGTATATTCATCTGGATTCGTTACTACAAGTGACATGCCTAAAACTACTAAACCTGCTGCAAGAAGAATAATAACAATCCCAGCAATAATCTTAGGAGCTTTTCGTTTTTGTCGAATATGTTCTACTTCACCCATAATTATTCACCCTCCTTTACAAA
>JAEZKD010000024.1 GCA_023415655.1 Bacillota bacterium
ACCCAGAACAGATAGCAGAAGCGTTTGACGAACTCAAAGCCGCAGGAAAGGTTCGCCATTTTGGTGTCAGCAATACGATGCCTATGCAAATTGAATTATTAAAGAAATATGTAAAACAACCTCTTAAGATTAACCAGTTACAGCTTTCACTAGAGCAATCACAGTTGATCGATCAGAGTTTATACATGAACAATAAAACGACAGATATGTCAATTATGCGTGACGGAGGTGCTCTTGATTACTGTCGTCTAAATGATATTACGATTCAGGCATGGTCTCCACTTCAGTATGGAATGTTTCAAGGGATGTTTATCGATAACCCTGAATTTCCAGAGATGAACAAGGTTCTTAATGAATTAGCTAATCAGTATGGTGTTACAAAAGCAGCTATCGCGATTGCATGGATTCTTAGACATCCAGCAAAGATGCAGGTAATTGCTGGAACTATGAATCCAGTACATCTTACTGAAATGGCAGAGGCGTTCAAATTCGAGCTCACTCATGAAGAATGGTACAAGTTATATCTTTCTTCTGGTAAATTCTTACCTTAAGAAGATAGAGGAGGATTCTCATGCAAAATTTTCAGTATTATACACCAACTAAAGTAGTATTTGGAAAAGGAACAGAAAGACAGATAGCAGAATTAATTGAGGAATTTGGAGGGAAGAAAATACTGATTCATTACGGTGGGGGTAGTGTAATAAAGTCAGGACTTATGCAGACTGTAACAGATATCCTAAAAGAAGCCAATATTTCTTATATTTCACTTGGTGGAGCAGTTCCTAATCCACGGTTGGGATTAGTTTATGAAGGAATAGAATTATGTAAAAAGGAAAATGTGGATTTTATTCTTGCAGTCGGAGGTGGAAGTGCCATTGACTCTGCAAAAGCTATAGGATATGGCGTAACGAACGAAGGAGATGTATGGGACTTTTATGATTATAAAAGAAAGGCAACTGCATGCCTTCCAATAGGTGTTATTTTGACTTTATCTGCAACAGGTAGTGAGATGAGTGATTCATCCGTAATCACAAAGGAAGAAGGATTAGTAAAACGCGGTTATAGTAGCAATTTCTGCCGTCCTAAATTTGCAATCTTGAATCCTGAACTGACAATGACACTTCCAGATTATCAGACTGCATGTGGATGTACAGACATTATGATGCATACCATGGAGAGATATTTTACACAGGGAGCAAATTTGGAGCTCACGGATGTTATTGCTGAGGGATTGATTCGTACCGTTATGAGTAAGGCAAAGATTCTTTTAAAAGATCCAAAGAACTATGAAGCCAGAGCTGAAGTTATGTGGGCAGGAAGTCTTGCTCATAATGGTCTGACAGGATGCGGTAATGATGGTGGTGACTGGATGGTTCATAAATTAGAGCATGAATTAGGTGGAATGTTCGATGTAGCTCATGGAGCAGGCCTTGCTGCGGTATGGGGAAGCTGGGCTAGATATGTATACTTAAATTGTCTTCCTAGATTCAAAAAATTCGCACTTCATGTTATGGGAGTTGAGAATTCTGGCTCCGATGAAGAAATCGCATTAAAAGGAATTAAAGCAATGGAACATTTTTATCGTGAAATCCATATGCCTACAAATCTTCGTGAATTAGGTGTCAATGCAACTGATGAGCAGTTGGCAGATATGGCACATAAATGTGCCGTTGGCGTGGGTGGAGCTAAGGCTTCTGCTAAGCTGCTGAATGAAGATGACATGCTCGCCATTTTCAAAGCTTGCAGATAAAGTATGCATTTTTACAAGTGTGAATTACAAAAACTTCGCAAAGCAGATGGGAATGTAATGCTAAATTAGTATTATTATAACATGATTTTATAAGAGGCTCTCAAAGGCTGTAAATCCATTATATATGCGATTTACATGGTTTTAGAGTCTCTTTTTTTGTTAACCGCAGAGCAGTTGTACGGATCGTTATACCGTAGGGTGTGCATTTTTTTGTGGTTCTTGGTTATAATGTCTTTAAGTTCCCTGTAATCATATTGTATTTAGGGCGCAGAAAAAGAAAGTATCCTAGAAATACTGAAGGAAGGGGATAACAAATAATGAAAAGAAAACTACATTATGCTTGGATCATCTTATTAGGTGTAATTTTAATACGAGGGTTTGCATCCGGTGGAATTAATATGACATCTGGATTGTTTTTAGAGCCTGTTTCAGAGGATATTGGAGTAGGTATCGGCACAATTTCTTTGTATCTTAGTATTATGTCAGTTGTTACAGTTATCTTCCTACCAATTGCTGGTAAGATTATTAATAAATATGATATCCGTATTATTTCAATTATTGGCGCTTGCTTGCAGGCATTATCTTTTGTCGCATTTGGTTTCTTAAAATCTGTATTTGGTTGGTATCTATTAGCCCTTCCACAAGCAATTGGGGCAATTTTTATTGCAACTCTAATGGGGCCAATTCTAATCAATCGATGGTTTGTTAAGAATAAGGGATTGATTATGGGTATTCAAATGGCTTTTGTTGGTTTATTTGGCGCTGTACTAGAACCTGTAACTGCTAAACTGATTTCTCGAAATGGTTGGAGGTATGCTTATTTTATCATTGGTATTATTACTTTTGTTGTTGTGGTCATTTCCAGTATCCTCTTTATTAGAAGCAGGCCTTCGGATAAAAAACTATCAGCCTTTGGAGCAGGGGATAGAACTGAAACAAAGAAACAGGTATCAGATGATGTGGTTCATATTCCAGAGCGTATCGTATTAAAATCAGCTTCATTTTATTTATTGTTATTCTTCATGATTGCAATTACAGGTGTAGGAGTTTTTAATCAACATATACCTACCTATGGAGAATTACTTGGATTTAGCATAAATCAGACGGGTGAGGCATTATCATATTCCTCGATTGGAACGGCAATTGGCTCCGTAGCAATTGGATTTATTAGTGACCGAATCGGAAGTCTTAAAACTTGCTATATTATGATTGGTGCGGGGTTAGCAGCAGTCGTTGGATTTTTATTTGGAGGAAGCGGATTAGTTATTTTTTTTATTGCATCCTTTCTACATGGTTTTGCTAGTGCAGGAATTATGGTATTGGCACCGATTTTAACTCTATCGTTTTATGGAAATAAAGATTATGAGAAGATTTTTTCAAAGATATCAATGGGTGCACCAATTGCGTCAATCTTATTAATTCCGTTCTATGGATTTATCTATGATTATACTCATAGTTATCTTTTAGTTTTACTGATTATAGCATTTCTCCTTGTTTTTTCAACAATCAGTATTGCAATGGGATGGAAAAAACGGTGTATCTTAATGGATGTCCAACATGGAGAGAAGAATGATATGAGATAAGACACTACGAGATTAGACAGAATATATATTATATTTTTAGTTTAGATGGATAAAAGACCTAGAATACTTGTATACCAAGTGCTCCAGGCTTTTTTATTAATAGGAAAAGTAAAGTGATTCGTATTTGCTAAACAGCCAACTCAAGTGTATAATATTGGTTATAAGATATTTTATGTCCATATTACTTCATGAAACGAAAGATATATACAGGAGGATTGAATATGAGAAATTTTCCGATTGTGTTACAAAAGGAGAAGCACCTTATAACCCACAGGAAGTAGGATATGAGGAAGAATGGCTTGAGGTTTTAAATGGATACTTTAAAAAGCTGATTCAACAGGATATGTTGCAATCAGCAATAAAGGAGGGGGTATATGAGTAGTAAATATGTACATAGAAAAGCAGT
>JAEZKD010000039.1 GCA_023415655.1 Bacillota bacterium
ATTTTATAGATGATGGATAAGTAAGCTTGGTATTGAAAAGATTGCAGTATGTCTTCAGGATATGAGAAAGAAATGCTTAGGATAAGATGGCAATTGAGTCGGTCATTCTTCATTGATGTTATGAAGGGTGACCGATTATGTGATTGGTTGTGTAAAGGATACAGTAACGATTGTGGAGGGAAAACAATGAATTTAGAGATTAAAGTAATGGAAGTTTCCGACCTGATGTCAGCAATGAAACTAATCGAGGAGTGTTTTGATCAGTTTGTAGCAATTGACTATACCTTAAATGGAATCTTAACATTCAAAAATCGCTTTATTCATAATCCCCAGTTTCATAACAAGTTTAGAAGTGGAGTTGAAAAAATGTACGGAGCTTATTGGGATAGTAGGCTTGTTGGTTGCCTTTCTATTAGTATTCATAATACAGTTTCATGTGTTTTTGTAAAAAGGGAATATCAAAGAAAAGGAATTGCTTCTATACTTTTTCACTCAGTGATAGATGAGCTAAGAAATCGAGGTGAAAAAGTCATTCAACTGAATGCATCCCCCTATGCAGTTTCATTTTATCATGCGATTGGGTTTGTAGATATTGGAGAAGAAACTGATTATGAAGGGATTCGATATACACCGATGCAATATGTAATTAAGTGAAAATGAAGGATTATGCTTTGGTATATAGGACCTCTTGGAAAAACAAGTAGTAACGAACCCTTAATTTTCATGTGAGATAAATAACCCTTAAGAAAAATAAGTTAAAGAAAGGATGAAACCATGAAAGTATCTAATCCAAATTACAACACAAGTATTGCAAATCTAGCTTGTTCTATCCTTAAGCATTTTCATGTGAACGAGTTTGAAAATGAATCTCTGCCTATGGCCGATCAATTACTTGAATATGATTACAAGAACATCGTGGTTATCCTACTTGATGGCATGGGAAAGAACATTATCGAACGGAATCTTGATAAGAACGGATTTTTTCGCAGTCATTTGATAGGTATTTATAATTCTGTATTTCCACCAACAACAGTAGCAGCAACTACATCGCTTTATAGTGGTTTATTTCCCAATCAGCATGGTTGGCTTGGTTGGGATTGCTATTATAAAGAAATTAACAAGAATGTAACAGTTTTCACCAATAAAGAGAGCGAGACGGGGATTACAGTTTCAGATCAGAGTGTAGCATGGACTTATTGCCCATATCTTAGCGTTCAGGATAGAATTCTTGTAGCTGGTTTTGAAGCATATAATGTGACACCATTTGACGAGCCCTATGTAAGTTCCTTTGAAGAAAGTTGTAAGTATATCAAAAGGCTATGTAAGCAAGATGGAAAGAAGTACATTTATAGTTATTGGAATGAACCAGATAGTACCATGCATGAAACAGGCTGTTATTCGGAACAATCAAAGGAAGTGCTACAAACACTTGAAGAGCAGGTAGAGCATTTATGTTGTCAATTATCAGATACCTTAGTGATTGTGACAGCGGATCATGGGCATATGGATTCCAAAGGGGTATCGATCACCGAGTATCCTAAACTTATGGAATGCTTACTACGTATGCCATCGATTGAACCAAGAGCGCTCAACTTATTTATAAAACCTGGATTCCATCAACAGTTTGAGCGTGAATTTATAAAGGAATTTGGAACCGACTTTATATTATTAAGCAAAGAAGAAGTCAAGGAACAAAGGTTATTTGGAACTGGTCATGACCATCATAGATTTGATGAAATGCTAGGTGATTATCTAGCAATCGCAGTAAGCAATCTATCCATCTTTAACTCTCTTGAAGATAAGCACAAATTTATTGGGGTTCATGCAGGGTTAACAAAAGATGAGATGCTGATACCTTTGATTGCTATCAAAAAACGAACAAATGTTCTTAAAAGTGATTGAATCTGGTAAAATCTTAGTATATAATTAGAGAATAAGAACTAAAGTATGAGGATTTTACTAGGAGGAATAGTAATGAATATTCAAACATGTGTGAAAGAGTCGTTTGTAGTGATAGGAAAAGAAGGCTCAACAAAAGAGGGAGAGGGATTTATTCAACGATTATGGGAAGCAGCAAACTCACACTTTGAAGAAGTTGCAGAGATTGCGAAAAAGGATGAACAAGGGAATCTACTTGGGATTTGGGGAGCAATGTCTGATTTATCACATAGCTTCAAGCCTTGGGAGGAAAACTTTACGAAAGGTCTTTATCTGGCAGGTGTAGAATGTAGGGAGGATGTGATTGCTCCAAAAGGCTGGACGAAGTGGGTTATTCCAGGGTATGAATATATCTATGTAGAATCTGAGTCACCAGATACGTTTCATCAGGTGATTCAATATCTTATGGAAAATTCTATTCCTTTGGTTGGTGCAGTTCATGATTTTAACTGTCCTGAAACAGGGAAGGGATATCTATTTTTCCCAATCCGCAAGCTGTAGTCATATTACTTATTCATAAAGCGATGTGAGAAAAGCATATGAATTATCATAAAGAAATTCATTAAAAGAAATTCACTAAAAGAAATTCACTAAAAAAAAGTTTATTAAAAGAAACTTACTAAAAAAATTCATTATAAGAAATCATTATAAATAAATTCATAATAGATAAATTCATTAAAAAGAAATCATTAATAAATTATCATAATGGAATTAATAACAGATCATATCTTGACTTTGGGAATATGCAATTGTATGCTAATAATATCCAATTAAATAAGTCATGAAAGGGGCAAAAAGTAATTATGATAGATAACTACACCTTTAAGGATTTTAAATATGAATATCCTAATTTCGAGGAAGTACAAAAAAGAATCGAAGAGGGAACGAATCAGCTCAGAACAGCATCATCGTACGAACAATTCAAAGAGATCATCAAGCAGATGGAGGATTATCTAAATGATAGTTCTTTTATGATGACAATTGCCTATATACGTAGTTATCAAGACAATTCGGATACCTTTTATCAGGAAGAAGCGCCTAAGATTATGAGTAGTTTTCTTATGCTCAACCAGTCTGATTGGACAAGAGCTATCATAGAATCGCCATATGCAAAGGATTTAACGAAGGAATATGGAGAAGAATTGTTATTGAAATTAGATTTAGAGAATCGTGTATCCGAACATGGAAAAGAGGATCAGGCAAAGGAACAACAATTAATTGCGAAATATCAGCAGTTAAAAGCTGGGATTACATATGAGTTCAATGGGCAGACCTTAAGTGAGGCCCAGTTGAACAAATTCAATGAGCATACCGATCGTGAAATTAGAAGACAGGCTAAGAAAGTATATTATAAAACATTACTGGAGCACAAAGAGGAATTTGCTAGTATCTTAGATGAACTTGTCCTTGTTCGTAATCAAATTGCGAAAGCGAATGGGTTTGAGAATTATCTTGATTATATGAATGCAGCTCGTGGTAGAAATGGCTATGGAGAGAAAGAATTGACGATGTTTTGTGAGCAAGTGAAGAAGGATTTGGTTCCTTTTTATCATACGTTACATAAAGCACAAGCGAAACGACTTGGAATTGATAAGATAACACTTTATGATCGAAGCTTAATCTTCCCAGACGGGAATGCGAAACCTTATCAAGAGGAAGAAAAGTTAATGGAAGCGGCCAAGAAGATGTATCATTCCTTGTCAAAAGAAACAGGGGAGTTCTTTGATGCCATGCTAGAACATGAGTTGATTGATATTAAGGCTTCTAAGAATAAGATTTCGAATATGGGATTCTGTACTTCGTTGGACCCATTGGAGTACCCATTTGTGTTTGGTAATTGCAATGGAACACTGTTTGATGTTATCGTATTAACTCATGAGATGGGGCATGCATTCCAATTCTACCTTACAAGAAAAAATCAGCAATTTCGAACTTATTATGAACAGATTAATGATATTGTAGAGATTCCATCCAAAGCGATGGAGCAGTTTACTTATCCATATGCTGAATTATTCGTTGGAGAAGATGCAGATAAATTCCGCATTTCACACGTACAGGAGGTACTCGAGGAAGTTGGCGCTTATTGTGCGGAACATGAATTTGAGACCTACCTATATCTAAATCCAAATGCTACGACCAAGGAACGTGCTCAACGATTGCTTGAAATTGAAAAAGAATATTTTCCTGACTTAGACGTATCTGAGTTTGAAGATGAGATAAGAGAAGGAGCAATGCTCTTTCGTAATATGCTCGTTTATATGTTCCCACGTTTTGGTATCAGTTATTCGTTATCTGATATGGCAGCACTTGAATTTAAGGTAAAAGCAGAGCAGGATATGAGTAAAGCCTGGGAGGATTATATTCGATTACTGAGTGCAGGTGGTAGCAAAAGCTATAAAGAATTACTAGCACTCGCTCACTTATCACTTCCATTTGAAGAAGGAGCAGTATTGCGCTCCACTTCCTATGCAAAACAGTTAATGAATGACTACATTGCAAAAGAAGTATAACTTTTTGTATAAAACATGAGATAATAGGAGTCCCCGAAGCAATCTTTTGGGGACTTGTTCCGTAAGTAGGATGCTTACAAAGTGGAGGGTGAATGAAGGATTTAACACAGGGGAAACCAATCCCTTTAATTATTCGGTTTGCAATTCCAATTTTTATTGGAAATATATTTCAATTATTATATAGTTTGGTGGATACTAGAATCGTAGGGGATTTGTTAGGAGAAGAGTCCTTGGCAGCAGTTGGTTCTACCAATTCAGTAAATACTTTGATTGTTGGTTTTTTATTTGGTTTAACGAATGGATTTGCTATTATCGTAGCAAGAAGGTTTGGAGCTAAGAAGGAAGAGGAATTACGCAAGAGTGTTGCAGGAACGATTGTTTTAGGGTTAGCAACCTCGTTACTTTTAACGATACTTAGTAGTATATTCTTATATCCCTTACTTGAAGTCTTGAATACACCAAAAGAGGTGATTGACGAAGCATATTCCTACATTCGTATCATCTTCCTTGGAATGACGATATCTATGATTTATAATATCTGTTCCTCCTTATTACGAGCAATTGGAGATACGATAACTCCATTGTTTTTCCTTATCCTAGCGGTTGTAATGAATGGTGTTTTAGACTATACCTTGATAAAGTATACAAACTTGGGAGTGAAAGGGGCAGCTTTAGCAACTGTAATCTCTCAATTGTTTTCAGGTCTCTTATGTATTATCTACATTTATAAAAAGTACCCATTTTTACATCCGAAGAAGCAGGATTTTAAGTTGAATAAAAACTTAGTAACTAGCATGCTTCAGATCGGGTTGTCGATGGGATTTATGAGCTCTTTGGTCTCCATTGGAACCGTAGCACTACAAAGCTCCATCAATACCTTCGGAAAGGAAACAATTGTTGCACATACAGCAGCGAGAAAATTAACCGAATTATTTATGTTGATGTTTACAACACTTGGAACAGCTATGGCAACCTTTGCAGGGCAGAATCTTGGAGCAGGAAAAATTGATCGAGTTAAGTATGGCATTCGTAAATCCATTCTGATTGGATGGATCTGGTCAGGAGGAGTGATACTTGTCACTTATACCTGCGCTCCGATGCTGATTCGTTTTGTAACGGCAAGTGAGAATACGAATATTATTGATACAGCTACGCTGTACCTACGTGTGAATACTGTCTTTTATTTTGTAACCGCAATGATAACGATTATTCGAAATGCGATGCAAGGAATTGGGGAGACAAAGATACCCGTGTTTTCGAGCATGGTTGAGTTGGTTGGTAAGGTACTCATTGTAATTTTCTTAACACCGAAATTAGACTATATGGGAGTTATTATTGCAGAACCGATTGTATGGTTCTTGATGGTAATACCGCTCATTGTACGTATTGTAACAACACCTATCTTAAAAGAAAGTACGTTATGATACATAAAAATTCTAATTACTGGAGGAATGGTTCATGAAGGGTATGAATGCTAATGTTGGGTGAACCTGCAACTTTTCCATTTGGTATACGAAATTTTTATGTTGCGTATCCTGAAGGCAATTTACTTGAGATTGGAAGTAGAGGTCCTGAGGAATAATTGATTACATATAGTATTTTAAACCACTAGTTCACGAATGTTTTATACTGTCATACAATAGTATAAATAAAAACAAGGACAATAAAAATGTTAGGGGTTGAAAAACATTACTTTGCATGTGCGAATTCTTCGAAAGGCTTTGTGAACTATTTTGATTCCAATTTGGCTGGTTTAACAAAGATATATATTCTAAAAGGTGGACCAGGCTCAGGGAAATCCTCTTTGATGAAACATGTAGGACAACATTTTTTAAAGCTCGGTTACAACATTGAGCTAATTCATTGTTCTTCCGATCCAGATTCCTTGGATGGTGTCATAGTTCGTGATTTAAAAGTAGGGATAGTAGATGGAACGAAGCCACACGTAATTGAACCCAATGCACCAGGGGCGATTGAGGAATATGTAAACCTAGGGATTGCATGGAATATTAAGCAGTTAGCTCAATTTACAGAACCGATATTAAAGTTGACAAAAGAAATCTCAGAATGTTATCCAAAGGCATATGAACAATTTGATAAAGCGCTTATGGTGCATGATGAGTGGGAAGCTATCTATATTCATAACATGAATTTTGTTGCAGCGAATCAACTGACGGAAGAAGCTATCAATGAAGTATTTGAGCAAGTGAAAGAAGGGAAGCAAACAACCGTTTTCCATCGGTTCTTTGGTGGTCTAACTGCAAATGGCCCAAAGGATTATGTTATGAGTCTAACTGAGAATATGAAACAGCGATATTTTCTGAAGGGGCGCCCAGGAAGTGGCAAATCCACCATGCTAAAGAAAATACTTAGAAAAGCTGAGAGTTTACATCTTGAAGCTGAGGTTTATCATTGTAGCTTTGATCCAAATAGCCTGGATATGATTTTATTACCTCAGCTAAGTGTATGCATTTTTGACAGTACATCGCCTCATGAATATGAGCCATGTAAAGAGAGCGACCGCGTCATTGATCTGTATCAAAGAGCAATTCGATTTGGAACAGATGAAGAGAATGAATTCAGATTGGCAAGTATCAAGGAACGTTATAAGTCTGTATTAAATCAAGGCATTCGATATTTGCAAAAAGCGCAACAATTACAGGATGAGTTAGAAACCTATTATATTAAAACCACCGATTACCACATCATTGATCTGATTGCCGATGATCTCATTAATCGGATTTATCAAAGAATTGAATAGGAATATGGGACAGTAAAAAGCTTATTTGTTATAGTATGAGTTTTTTGCTTGTCCCTTTTTTTTACTTTTTATTCGGTGGATTTTATGATATACTAAAGAAAATTCTTTGGTGATATCAAAGGAGGGAAATCAATGAAGGAATATGTACTGATTACGGGTGCTTCTTCTGGTATAGGATATGAGTTAGCTAAAATTTATGCACAAAACGAAGCCAATCTTGTAATTACAGCTACGAATGAACAACGACTTCTTGATGTTAAACGTGAATTGGAAGCGTTAACAAAAGGAGAGGTTATTGTTATTGCACAGGATCTAAGTGGTAAAGGAGCAGCAGTAGAGCTTTACCAAAAGGTTAAGGAAAAGGAACTCTGTGTTTCTACATTGATTAATAATGCTGGATTTGGTTGTGTAGGTGAATTTGTAGATATCCCTCTGTCCTATGAAGAATCAATGATGATGGTAAATGTAGTGAATCTAGTTGGGCTGACGAAACTCTTTCTTAGCGAAATGAGAGATAGAAGGCATGGTAGGATTCTAAATGTTGCTTCGACCGGTGCATTTCAACCGGGACCTTTTATTGCAAGCTATTATGCCACCAAATCCTTTGTGCTTAACTTTTCTCAAGCCATTCGTAGAGAGAATCAACGTTATGGAATTTGTATCAGTACGTTATGTCCTGGTGCAACCAAAACTAACTTTACGGCACGTGCTGGGAAGAATCAGTTAAAGAATGCAATGGAAGCTCAAAAGGTTGCGAGTATCGCATATGAGCAATTTCAAAAGGGTAAAAATATCATTATCCCAGGTATGCTGAATCGGTTGGCACAGCTACCTCCTAAGAAGCTACGTAGTCTCTTTATCGAAAGATTACAAAGAAAGTTAAAGAAATAAAACTGAGGTGAAATCATGGCACAGAAAAGTAATTGTGAGTGTTGTGCGAATTATGCATACGATGAAGAATATGACTGTTATTTTTGTGAAGTGAATCTGGATGAGGATGATATGAGCAGATTCATGAGTGGTACATTAGATCATTGTTCCTATTTTCAATTGTATGATGAATATAAGATAGTACGAAAGCAGATATAAAGAGCACCCGATAAATCAATAAGAATAGACAGGGAGTAAGGATCCAAATGAAGATCAGTGAATTGTTCCAAAAAGAGCGTAAGGTATTTTCTTTTGAAATATTTCCTCCAAAACGTGGAGCTACGTTGGAGAGCATCACTAGCGTACTTGGAAGCTTAAGTGATTTAAAGCCAGATTTTATGAGTGTTACGTATGGAGCAGGTGGGAATAGTGCAGACGCATCTACTTGCCAGCTTGCATCTATGATGAAACATCAATTTAACGTAGAATCGATGGCACACCTGACCTGTGTCAATTCTACCAGGCAAGACATTGATTTGATTTTAAAGCAGTTAAATGAGCAGGGAATTGAGAATATCCTTGCTCTTCGAGGCGATATTAATCCTGATTTACCCAAAAGAGAGGATTTTCATTATGCCTCAGAATTGGTAGCATATATTAAGCAAAAAGGTGAGTTTCATCTTTCAGGTGCATGTTATCCTGAAGTACATATGGAAGCTGCGAATTGGGAAGCAGATATTGAGCACTTAAAGTATAAGGTGGATGCAGGTGTCAACCATCTAATTACACAATTGTTTTTTGAAAACGATATTTTCTTTCGATTCTATGAACGGATTCGAAAGGCTTTTATAACTGTGCCAATACAAGCAGGCATTATGCCAGTAGTGAATAAAAGCCAGATTGAGCGTATGGTAACGATGTGTGGGGCTAGTATACCAACAGCGTTAGCAAAGCTCCTTCAAAGATATGAGTATGATCCCATATCACTTCGTAGTGCTGGCATTGAATATGCAATCCGACAAATTGAGGGATTGGTAAAAGAAGAGGTTCAAGGGATTCATCTCTACACGATGAACCAATCAGAGACCGCAACGCAGATTGCAAAGGAAGTTAGAGGGTGGTTATGACATATGAATTGTGGGGGTGGTGAAGTAATGAATGTGATTAGTCATTATGATAGACTTATCGATGAGGATAATGATCCTTTTCGTGATTCGCCAATCTTACAAGAATATATGAATCAATGGGATGGACAAGTGTTTGTTGATTCAATGTGCCTATCCCATAGCAAAAAAGTGCTTGAAATTGGTGTTGGCACAGGTAGGATTGCTGCAAAAGTGGCTCCACAGTGCTTAAAGTTTACGGGAATAGATATATCACCGAAGACAATTGACAGAGCAAAAGAGAATCTTTCAAATCTGGGGAATGTAGAGTTGATTTGTTCGGATTTTTCGGAGTATGTGTTTGAAGATACATTCGATGTTATTTATTCATCCTTGACGATGATGCATTTTGAAGATAAACTACAATTTATCTTAAAAGTAGCTAGATTATTAAATGATCATGGGATTTTTTGTTTGTCCATTGACAAGAATACAAGTAAATATATTGATATGGGAAATCGTAGATTAAAAATATATCCTGATAAAATTGATAGTATAAGAACCTTAATTCCTATAGCAGATATGATTATTGTAAATCAGTATGAAACCGAGTTTGCATCTATTATTATCTGCACCAAATAACAAGTCGATTTTCTAATTAAATTGAATAGAATGTTTTTGTTTATAGATTTTAGGAAAGGAGAACTTAGTAGATGGTGTTTTGTATAAATAATGAAACAAATTACTATAATTTAAAAAAGAACATTATTCTACTATACATAAGGAATGGAAGATACAAATAAGCATGAAGAAACAATTCGTCAAATCGATGAGTTAATTCCAGAAAGAATAGACTTAACTAAGCTTTATGAAGCCAAGGAAAAAGAGCTGAATGATACAAAAGCCTATCTTGAAATTGTACTTTCAGATTTAGCAGATGCGAAGCAAAATTCAAAGCATATTGTTAAAAAACGTAGGAATGCGTGGAAATACATAGCTCTTTTACAGACAGTATTCATAATCTCTTTTGGTGTAATCTTTACTGTCTATATGAAACATAAAGAAACAATTCCAGTCATGGATGCTCAAGAAGCTCAAGATGATTTGATATCAAACGAGGAGACAGGCCTTTTGGTAGAAACAAAACGTCTCCATTCGGATCTAACTACCTTAGTGAAAGAAATGAGTGCACTTGAGAGTGACTTTCAACCGATGGTTACTACATTATTTGGCTTTGAATATTTGATGTTTACCAATGGGGAGATTCAAATATATTATCGCAATGAAGTCCCAGCGGATGGGAGCAATTATCGTCAAAAAATAATGATTGATAATGGAAGTAGAATTGCAGAATTTGATTGGGATTATAATCTATTAGATGGGATAGAGTCTTTATACCCACAGTATGGAACATTCTTTAATAATAACGAAGAGCAATTGATATTTACGATTTATGATAAGGAAAAATCAACGAGCATACCAAAGGAACTCAGGGCAGTTTCTGCAACCAATCTATGGGAGCATGAGCCTATTGATCTAAAAGGAGACTTAAGTAATCTATTTGCAGCTTCCTACGAAGAAGTGGGGAATAATGAAAATAATTTGGATATGAGGATGAAACTGACATTTGGGTCCTCTTCCTATACTTATGCGATTGGGAAAGAAGATTATATCAATGCAGTATATTACGAGGAGAACTTAATAAAACTAGAGGATCATTTTCGATTAAACTTTGATGACAATGTAATTCGAATTCAAACCATACCTTATCTATCCGAGCAAGAATATTTAGGGGAGTTAACAACAACGGTTGGTCTTCATAACAATACTCTTCATCTTACGGATACGAAGTATTCAGCTTATGTAACACCAGATCAAGAGGATGTCGAACGAGAAGGCGTGATTGTTCCAAGAAGTGAGGTATTATCTGAGGATCGTATTCAACTTTGGGGTCGGAATGGACAATCTTATCTTATTGAGTTATCAAAGCTAGTAGAGCGCAATACGATTACTCAAGAGGATTTATTATTAGCAGAAGATGGTCGTTATTCTCTTAAAAAAGGAAATCAAACGTCCATTCCAGGTATCGATGTGTCCAAATTCCAAGAAGAGATTGATTGGAAGCAGGTAAAGCAAGCAGGAGTTGAATTTGCAATTATTCGTGTAGGATTTCGAGGTTTTAACGAAGGAACGCTAGAAGTTGATCCATATTTTGAACAGAACATCAAGGGAGCCATTGAAGCAGGAATCCATGTTGGCGTTTACTTCTTCTCTCAGGCAATTACGATAGAAGAAGCAAAGGAAGAAGCAGAATTTGTATTAGAGCAGATCAAGGATTACAAGATAACATATCCAGTCATTATAGATACCGAATACGTTACAACCTATGCTGCAAGAGCGAATCGCTTGTCTCGTCAACTAAGAACCGATATTGTAAAGACCTTTTGTGAGCTAGTCAAACAAAGTGGCTATCACCCAATGATTTATTCCAATACTAAGTGGATGGTAATGGGAATTGACCTAGAGCAGCTACAAGAGTACGATCGTTGGTTTGCCTACTATGGCAATAACTTAAACTTCCCATATCACTTTGACATGCTCCAATACTCCGATCAAGGAACCATCCCTGGCATCAAAGGTGATGTCGATTTAAACATATCCTTCATCGACTACTCCAAATTCCAAGGAACCGGAAACAATCCAAAGGAATAAACAAAACAGAGAAGTAATTGATGTAATCTCTCAAATTTAGACTTTAAAGGGGCTTTTGCAAAATAGATGAATAATCTATGGAGCAAAAGCTCCTTTTTTATGTATAAAAATAGAAAATGCGGATTCCTAAGAATCCGCAAAAATGGTATAATTAAGTCATGCGAATAACAAAACTAACCACTAAAGATTATACCGAATTCCATCAGGTTTATCAACTAAAATTGCCTCTGGAACTCGAAA
>JAEZKD010000053.1 GCA_023415655.1 Bacillota bacterium
GCTGAGGATCAAGCCATACATGGGCATTCCATTCTCCATGGGAATGCTCTTCCTCTGCCTCCAACTGCTCATGATCATGGGCATGTCCCTCCAAGGAAGGAAGCATCTCAATTCCTTCACTGGCATCTACGATGGTTAGCTTGGGATAATTCGTCCTAATATCCTCTAAAAAGCTTTCCATACCGCCTCCGTTGATCACCATGATGTCTGCCTCAGAGATAATCCTCATATCCTCTGTTGTTAATGTATAATCATGTAAACAGCCGGTATCCAGATCCGTAAGGCTCTTCACCTCAATCCCTTCTATTCCTTCTGTTAGATTTAATCCAATCATATAAACAGGATAGAATGTAGTAACAATCTGCAGCTTATCCTCCGTCTTTGTTACTTCTAACTCTTCCTCTGTCTTCGTCATGCCAATTATAATCGCACCAATTATTAAAATGAATATCATCACTCCAAGTAGCATGTACAGTTTATTCTTCATTTCTTTATCCTTTCTAAATGCAATTCATTTGCATTAATCATTATATATTAGATTATAACCTTATGTCAATCTGTTTAAGCAAAATCGTCCTCCAATCAGCCACATTAAAATAGCTCTTCATCCAGTCTTGAGGGGGATTCAAAGAATTCCCTTCCGTTACTTGACAAAGAGCCTAATATATAAAGGATTGTTTGTGGAATACCATTCGTTATTATATCGTTTGATACCGTTCTTTAGGAAGACATGGGATTAAAAAGGGAATCAGGAGAGAAGTTTGATGATGATTGGACTATTGGATACGATAAGTTGAACTTTAAATTATTCGATATCGTAATTTAAACCATAATATGCGAGCTTTAATTTATAATATATGACTTGATATCAATGTAAATTTATGCTATGATTTCTCATATTAATCCAGACCATCCAGCATCAACAAAACCCACAGAATCAAGGAGGCTTTTATGAAGAACTTTAATATCAACAAATTGGTGACAGCTGCTTTAATGGCAGCCATGACTTGCATCTCTACCATTGTAGTTGCCGTTCCTTCCCCAGCGGGTGGATTTATTCATCCCGGTGATGGCTTTGTCATTCTATCCGGTATAATCCTTGGTCCCTTCTTTGGTGGGCTCGCAGCCGGTATCGGATCGATGCTTGCTGATCTAGTACTCGGATTTAGTGCCTATGCTGCTGCTACTCTGATTATCAAAGGACTTGCAGCGATCATAGCTGCATATACATACCGTATGCTTCGTAGAAATTTAATGAATAAAATTATCCCTGTGCTCATCGCTAGTATCCTTGGCGGAGTCCTTGTAACCTTCGGTTATTTAGTATTTGAAGGTACCCTATTAGGACTTGGCATCGCTGCTGCAACGAACCTCCCCTTTAATCTGGTACAGAATTGCTTCGGAATAATTATCTCCGTGTTGTTATATCCTTTATTATTTAAAATTCCACAGATAAGAGCCATGATTGAAGCATAGTCATTGATTATTATAATGGCACTTGTTCATAATTATAATGGCAGTGCTCTTTACATTGTCTCTGCTTCTATCCATAATTTAATATCTCCTATATCTTTACCATCTACCCGGAAGCATTAGGTAAATCCCTACCAATACAAATTAGAAATTTAACCTCACTGCTCGACACTATAAATACACTATCATCACATCAAGGCTCTAGATCGCTCACTCCGAGTCGAAATAGATTAATATATTCAACCGCTATTTTACAATCTTGAATACTCCAACTAACTAGTGTATAATTAAAGCAGTTTGCATTAATATAAAGGAGCAAAAGAATGATAAAAGAAAATAATAAGTCGGTTTATAATAAAAATGACACAAAAAAGAAAAATAATAGTATCAAAAATACCAGCACTAAAGCAAATCCTATATATTTACTTCCCATTATATTTATTCTTACTGTTTTACCACTAATTGTTAAAATATATCAATACTCAGCAAACTTCTCTCAATTTTCATGGTTTCCGGTAAATGATATCTCTTTTGACTTTTTTCTTTACTATAAACAGATATTCCTTATACTAACAGCTATAATTATGAGTATTTTCCTAGTATATAGGTATATGACTGATAAAAAAAATATCACATTCCCCAAAATATTTATCCCTTTATTATTTTATGGCGTATTAGCACTATTATCTTCTGTCTTTTCAGACTATCGCAAATTTAGTTTTACCGGCACTTTTGAGCAGTTTGAGTCAATTTTTGCATTATTATCTTATTGTATTCTTGCTTATTATACTTATCTGATTATTCAATCGGAACATGATTTGAAGATTGTTATATACGCTCTCTTAATTGGTATAAGCCTTATGATTATTCTAGGCTTAACACAGGTTACTGGACATGATTTTTATAATTCAGAAGTTGGCTGGAGTCTAATATCTAATTCTACTTATGCTAATAATAAAGCAGATTTTCCAATTACAGCTGGTGAAAACAGAGTATATTTGTCCTTATTTAATCCAAACTATGTAGGTGTATATGTATCGCTAATATTTCCAATAACGCTGTATATGACATTTTTCACCAGGAAATTGTGGCATAGAGTTACCTACTTATTTACTACTATAGGTCTACTCGTTTGCTTATATGGCTCGTCATCCACAACAGGATTAATTAGCGTCATAATTACTGTGTTTCTGTCCATCATTTTACTATGGAGATATTTGATTAAATTTTACTACATTTCGTTACCGTTGTTAATAGCTTCTATATTGGGATTATTTTTCATAAATGCTCAAACCAATAATTATCTTAGTACACAGATAGAGAAGCTTACAAGAATTCAAAAATACGAACCTCAACTAACAGATATTCAGACAAATGATCACAATTTATTAATCCAATATGGTGGCAATACTCTAAACGTAGAATTTTTAGTAGATGAATATGGTTTATGCAACTTTATTTTTAGGGATCAATTAGATAATTATGTAAGCCATAAAATGGAAGTTATAAATGGTCCTGTTACTATAACAGATGAACGCTTTTCCGGATTTGTATTCACACCTGCATATAATACGGATGGTACTATAGGCTTTGATGCTATAATTGACAACAAGTCGTGGTTTTTTACTAATCAACATGATGATAAAACATATTATTATGTTAATGTATTTGGTAAATACGATAAAATTGTGCGTGCTCCATCTGCTGTTTTCACGGGATTTGAATTCTATGCTTCCGGCAGAGGTTACATTTGGTCACGTACAATCCCACTTTTAAAGGATCGATTAATACTCGGCTCTGGTGCTGATACATTTACCTTAGTATTCCCGCAAAATGATTATGTTAATTACAGGACCTATGGATTTGATGGACTTATATTGACGAAGCCTCATAGTCTGTATTTACAAATTGGCGTACAGACTGGTGTTATATCATTAATCGCATTTATTATTTTTTATGGTTGGTATTTTCTATCAAGTATTAAGATTTACCTTCGCTGCAAATTTGAGAATTTCAACATAGTTATTGGTGCATCTATCTTTATTAGTAGTATCGGCTATATGATTAGCGGTATTACAAATGATTCCAGTATAACTACTGCACCGATCTTTTGGGTACTGATTGGTATTGGAATCTCAATTAACCAATCAGTTAATATGAGCAACAATAATATCAAACCTCAATAAAAAATTATAGCAGATAAAGTTTTAGTTCCTACTTTAGGTAGAAATATTTTTCTTTAAATCTAAATTCAGCAGGCTCTTTATAAAGTAATGGTTAATGATTTAGTTAAAACAGCACTTTATAAGGAGCCAATCTATATCTCATGATCAATAAAGTTTATATTATGAAGAAGGGGGTACGGACGTTTTCTTGGACCGATTATGCTGCAATTAAACCTAAGCTTTTTCTGAATCCTATTGGACTAAGTCCACCCAACGAGAGTTTCCTTATTTTTTCGGCATACCAATTAATATACCGATCTAATTTCTCTATAAATTCATCTATTGTAACACCATCCCATGAGCTTCCATAAAACATCTTTTTATCAGTAGTTTTATATCAAGATGAATTCTACGATAGCCATAAGAACCATTCGATTCCGAAAAGGTACCGTCAAGTGTTTTTCGCAAATTCATAATTAGCCGTTTGGTTTCCGGTAGTTAGCCGGCTATGTAAGCTGCTTCATCAGCAGATTGCATTTGTTCCAGGTGCTTCATATTCATGTATAGTTTAGCACCCCATTGGGTTCCGGCTACATGGCGAAGCCGGG
>JAEZKD010000078.1 GCA_023415655.1 Bacillota bacterium
AGGTTCTCTGATGTCTCCTTTCCCGTAAGAAGACATTTCTAAGCAGATATCCTCTAAAGAAAAGGCAGGATGCTTCGCATCGTATGCATTTAAGTTCCCAGCAATAAAGGTTTGCTTTTCAACGAGCGCTTCGATGCCTTTAGCCTTTGGCAAGCTAATTCTTCTACCATAATACAGATGCTCTAGATGCCCTGTTTCCATGATACGAAAGCAGTAGGTTGTGTTGTCGGTATGTAAGATATAATAGTTATTTTGATTGATAATCATAATTTCCCTCTACTTATATTGACTTTAACTCATAAATTCACAGCTCTTTGTTCTATTCCATAATTAGAGTTTGATTGGCTCCTTTATTCTCGTATTTAGAGTTTGTTTTACTCCTTTATTTTACTTAATTAGAGCTCATGCTTTCAATATATTTTACTCTCTTTATAATTGAATCATGCTTTCACATTGATTTGCTTTGTAATATCCATAAGCTTTTCCTCAGTCAGAATATATTTCTTATAGAATACAAAGGCAGCAATGATTAAACCAAGAATCGGAACAAGGATCATCGTCATACGAAGTCCTACCACGGAAGATTCTGCTGCTTCAACAACCACATCCGTCTGTGAGGTATCATCACTTAATTTAAAAATCGTCAAGCAAATGGACGCAATGAAGGTTGACACACCAGAAGCTAATTGTACCACAAAGGTCTGCATCGAGAAAATCACGCTCTCATCTCTTCTATGATTCTTTACTTCACCATAATCGACAGAATTAGCAAGAAAGATTGTTGTAAGTACCGTCAGCATACCAAACGCTGTAAATACAAAGAAACCAGGGATGAAAAGTAAGAATATATTCGACATGTTGATAAAGGATATGAGGAATAAGGACAGATATCCTACCACAGCCATAACAATACTTAAATAAAATATCTTAATTGTATTCATGAATTTACGAAGCAATGGGAAAAACAGCATCATAGATAAGATCTGAATTCCACCACCAAAGGCATTGAATAAGGTAAAACTATCATACCATTTTGCACCACTAAAGTCATATTTAAAAAAGTAAATCAGTAAGCCTGAGGTAATATAAAGAGCACTGTTAATCAATACAATTGCAATCACTACTACCACTGCCTGGTCATTCTGAAAAAGCGCTTGAAACATCTGTTTCACGGAAGGAGACTCGACATCTACGGTTGATTTTTCTTTGATTGTAAAACAAGCAATGGTAATAAAAAGGATGAATAGCACACCAATGATTAAAGCAAACCAACGAAAACCAACTCTTTCATCTCCCTGTCCAAGCATATGAACGCACTTTACAGTAACAATTGTTATGATTGCACCACCTAGGCCTGCACAAGAACGTGCTAGGGTAGTAAGTCCTTCTCTTTCCTTTCCTCCCTTCGTAAAGGCAGGAATCATCGACCAAAATGGAATATCCATCATCGTATAGGTAATACACCAAAGAATATACGTAATCGCAGCATAAGCAATCAATCCATTCCCACTTAAGGTCGGAGGAGCTGCAAACATGCAATAAAGAGCAATTGCACTTGTAACCGTTCCAATCAAAAGCCATGGACGAAACTTTCCAAATCTCGTTCTCGTCTTTGCAACTACAACACCCATGATCGGATCATTCAATGCATCGAATACCCTTGCAATCATAAGAATGGTACCCATCACCATGGCATTAACTCCTAAAACATCCTGATAGTAATATAGAATATAGCTTGCTGATAACATGTAAACAAGATCTTTTCCTACCGCACCCAATCCATAAGTAACTTTTTCCTTTGATGATAAATTCATAACCTTCTCCTCCTAGCTTATGCTTTTCGCATCTGATTTGCCAGGTTCACGATTCTGTATGCTCCATCGTAAATACCTGCTGCATTGTTCTTCTCAATTGCATCACACATATTCCTTAGTAGCTTCTTTTCCTTCATAAAAAGCTCTATCATCTGTATGGTATGAGGGATATCCTCACATTCTAAGGTCCCATCACCAAGCTCAGCCGAGTGAATGGCTCCCCACTGCTCATGTCCACCGACTCTCTTTATGAATAACTTTGGCACTGGATAAAATGCCAATTCACTTGGTTTTGTTACCAAAACATCACAGCTTCTCATTAATAGGTTGGTACAATAGACTGCTTCAAAAATATTAGCATGGTAGAATCCATGTACTCCCTCTATTAATCCAGTCAAGGCTTCGGTACAAAATTGCTTTGTCTCATCCCATTGATCAAAGTGTTCGACTGCATGGTTCTTAAGCTGCGGTATTTTTTTAAGAATCTCTTCCCATACCCCTTTGTAATCGCCGACGTTTACGTAAAGTGCTGCTTCTTTCTTAGCTATCGCAGGAAGTAGGTGTTTTATAATTGCAATAAAGATTTCCCTTTGAGCACCAGCTCCTCCAATCGTAAGAAGAAATCTCATTGGTTCCTTCTTTTCTTTTCGTAATCTTCGATTGGCGCAGTCAGACTCGATGTTACTTACTAATTCGTGATCGATATAATGCCCAGTATAAATCAAATCCTGCTCTGGCATAGGGTTTAATACCTCCTTGCCCTGCATCCCATTTAAGATACGATAGCCCTGATATGCAAACTGCGTCTGAACTGTATGAAGACTACCTTCTGCTAGATGTAGTGCCATCGGCCAATTATCTGGTATCGCATTCACAACGTTCTTCATTCCAGCATGAAGTGCTGCTTGGGCAGGCCATACATGAGTCGCTACTACTGGAATATCCTTAGGTACATTCTTAAATACAGGTGCCATCAGTTCTGCATTTTTTTGATCCTTTGCATTGTAGCTTAATTTACGAAAGCCTTCATAATTCATTGGCTCCCATACCAGTTTATTAAATAGCTTACTTTTTCCTGATAGACGAGAGCCTAACGAATATAGCTCATTTTGTGCACTAATTACCTTTGTACAGGTGGTATGAGGATAAGAGTTTAGGTCCATCCAATAGGGGGTAAATCCCATCGCCTTGGCTGCCGAGGCAATCGCCATTGAAATTCGATAGTGTCCATACCCCATACGGATATTCCCTACTATGATCCCATTTTTGACATCGAATGGTGTCACTTCTTCTTGATTGCTCTGTTCCAAAACTTTCACATCCACTACTCCAAGAGCATCTCCAATGTGTGTGTTCTTTGCAAGTGTAATTGGATAGGAGGCATCCTTGTCATCTCCAAATTTTTTGATATATTTTTGTTTGGATGCTACTGCTTTTTTATAAATACGATCTGTCATACTATTTTCAAAAATAACTTTTGACTTTTCCTTCATGACTTAATCCCTCTACCTTTCTAAGGTCAGTCATTCTACATCACTCTGAGACTTTGAAACCTTTACCGTGAATTCTAGCCTGACTTCATTGGTTTGCGCTGCCTTAATTACTAATACTGCCTTGCCCTCTAATCCTTTGCTTCTTACGTAGGTACCAGCCATTCCACCTTTTAAGGAAATCACATTCTCGCCAATTAGCTCTGCAACCCCTTCGATGTGAAGACTTACTGGTTCGTTGCAAAAGCTTAATACATTCCCATTTTGGTCTTGCATCCGAATTCGAACTGCTGCCACATCGTAGGTATACTCTTCAAAAAGAATGCTATGGTCAACCTCTGTGAAAAGTACCATGTGTGTCATCGGTTCCTTCACTAAACTTTGAACCACCTTACCATCCTTCATTGCATCGAATCGATAGGTCGTTGAGGTTCCTCCCCAATCTCCGATGTAACGATTATAAAGTTCCACTGCTTGAGATGGCTTCATACGATACAAAAGTACCATCTTAAGAGCAGTTAGATATACCTTCTTTGGTAAATTAGAAAGTCCATAGCGTGCAGTTAAATTCAAAGCTTCTGTAATTGCTTTTGCTTGCTTTTTTGTAAGTTTTTCATTGTTTAAAATGGCATCTCCAATAAAATCATCCATTAAAATTGGTCCATGCTCTAGATTCTTAAAGCAAGAATCTTCTCTTTGATACTCCTTAATAAACCGATTATTCTTATACATTTTAACAGAATCAGCATTACTGAATATCCACGTATTGCCACGGTTACAACCGGGGTGTTCCCCAATATCCATCGAAGAACTGAAAGAAAGCACTGGCTTTACTTCTTGCTGACACGCATAGATATCCGCTGCTAATTTTGGATTTCGAAACATATCAAGTACTCCGTGATAGCAAATACGATCCCCACTTCCAAAGTCCTTATGGGTATTATAATCTGCCATGCACCAACCAAAGCTACCTGCAATGTCTTCCTCTCCTGCAATTGCATTTAATACTGTGGCATGTCGTATTGCATGCTCTACTCTATGTTCTTCTGTGTCAAAGGCTTTGGTCGGGTACATATGTCCGTTATACTCTGTCACCAAATATGCCTTCTCCATATCAGAGGTAACTTTTCTCTTTGGTAGACAGCCTGCTGCTTTGCCATCATAGGAAAAGTCATTGTAGGTGTAAACATCTTCGAACAGACTACTTTTTTTATGTGCTCTGACCCCACCAGTCGCACGATAAGGATCTAATTCCTTTGCCATCGCATTCGTTTGTTGATAAAAAGCATCATCATCCTTTGATTCATTGATACGCACACCCCATAAGATAATCGATGGATGATTGCGATACTGCTTCACCATATCCTTGACATTACGAATCGCCTGTTCTTTCCATTCCTCATCTCCGATGTGTTGCCATCCTGGTATCTCAGTAAAAACAAGAAGCCCAATTTCATCACATCGTTCTATAAAATAATGAGACTGTGGATAATGAGAGGTTCTCACAGCATTGACTCCCAACTCTTTTTTTAAGATGTCTGCATCGAGATACTGCATGGATTTTGGCATTGCATACCCTACATATGGATAACTCTGATGACGGTTGAGTCCTCGAAGCTTAAATTTTTCTCCATTGAGATAAAAACCATCCTTTTTGAATTCTGCTTTACGAAAGCCAAATACGGTAATTGTTTCATCTAGTAGTTCTTCACCGCTTAATGCGTCTCCTCTTAGTAGCTGAGTTTTCACTTCATACAGCACTGGGGAGTCTGGGCTCCATAGGTCTGGCTGATTTACAATGAGGTTAAGATGTACTTTGGATTCATTTTCATTTACCAATTGTTCTCCTAAGAATTCAAAGGTCTCATCCCCTTTTTTTCGAAGATATTGACATAGATGAAGGAGTTTGTCTGGAGCATCTGCTTGATCTTTATTAATAAAAGTATCAATCTGTTGTTGATTTAGGCAGGTATCACTCTGTTGTTGGTTTAAAAAAGTATCAATCTGTTGTTGGTTTAGAAAAGTATCGATGTGTTTTGGGTTTAGAGAAGTATCAATCTGTTGTTGGTTTAGAGAAGTATCGATGTGTTTTGGGTTGAATATTTCTTGAATTTTATTTGAATCACCTTCTGTTACTACACTTGTTGTTTGCGTATTTTCCTTTGTTACATTTTGAGCCCTTTTAATTTCAACTTGTGACTCTAGCACCGTATTGTAATTATTCTGTTTCTGTTTTCCTGAATCATCTTTTTCACTTTCAAATCCTACCCTCTGATTATCCCATGTGATTTCTGAGTGTAAGAAAACATCTTCTAGATAACAAGGATTCTTTATGTCTATGTAAACATCTCTGTAAATCCCACCATACGTCATATAGTCAATCACATAACCAAATGGTGGAATGTTAAGGTCCTCTCTACTATTTACCTTTACAGTCAGGATATTATCTTCTCCATATCGTAAGATTTCACTTACATCCATCGAAAAGGCTGTATAACCACAATGATGCTCACCAATCTTTTCTCCACTGCAAAAGACTTCACATTCGTGTGCAACCCCTTCAAACGTTAAAAGAACAACCTTCTCTTTCCATTCCATAGGTACCTTTAGTATTCTTTGATAACCACTAATCATTTGATAACTCTGTTCGTCAAAGTAATGATATGGTGTTTCCTTGCAGGTATGTGGAAGGAGTACCTCCTTCATACCACTATCATCAGACTCTTCCTTTAGCATTTCCTGCTTATAATTCTCGCAAAATTTCCAACCTCTGTTTAAATAAATCCGTTTCCCCATAAGCTCTCTCCATTATTTCGCTACAATACCATCCACTAGAATATTAACTACTTCATTCAAAGCATCCTTGTAAGAAATCTGTTGTCGAACCAAAATATCTCTTTGAAAAAACTGTTCCAACGATGCTTCCAACATCATCTTTAGAATCGGAATTCTGACTGGTCGAATCACACCCTCTGTGATTCCCTGTTCAATTAGCATTATGGTTGTCTCCCAACCAGTTTCTAACCTCTTCTCTACTTGCTTGTAGATCTTTGGATATTTCTCCTTCAATAGATATAACTGCCTAAAATCTACATCCTGATAGCTCTCAGGCATAATACCTAAAATCGAACGAATTTTTTCTAACGTAGTCATCTTGCTATTGTCTAATACCTGCTGCTCACAGACTTTGATGCGATCAAAAAGATAATCTACCATCGTTAAAAACAATTGCTCTTTGTCTTTAAATACGGTATAAATGGTCTTCTTGCTCATTCCAAGGACTTTGGCTAAATCATCCATAGTAAACTTAAGTCCCTTTTGATTAAATACCTGTATGGTTCCTTCTAGTATGCTTTCTCTTAATTCCACACCTTTTGTCTCCTTTTGATTTGCTTCTATTTATAAATGTTGTATCATGTTAGTTCCTATGGTTTGTTTGTGATTGAATGCAATATGGAAACTACTTTTTGCTTTCTAGTTTCCTTCATTGTATCATATGGATATTTTTCCCGCAAGAAACTAAATCCACAAAAATAGTTTCCTGTTTTTATGGATTTGTTCTAAAAATATAGGATAGCTAGAAGTGGATGTAAGAGAAGGGGGTATGGATAAATGAGGTTAACCCGATTAGCGAAGTAATACGTTGCATTCAGTGAAAGAAGAGAGAGTAATCTGATCAACGGAAGGAAAAGCTGATTCAGTGGGTGCGGAGAAGATAGGGTTACCCGATCAACGGAAGGAAAAGTTTATATTATTGGGTGCAAAGAAGGGAAAGTTTATATTATTGGGTGCAAAGAAGGGAAAGGACCCGACTAATCGAGGGAAAAGTGAATTTAGTCGGTGTTATGAAGGAAAAGGTACCCGACTAATCAAGGGAAAGATGCATTTAGTAGGTGTGTGGAAGGGAATAAGATCCGACTAATCGAGGGAAAGATCCATTCAGTCGGTGCGGAGAAGGGAATAAGGCCCGACTAATTGAAGGAAAGAAGCATTTATTCGGTGTAGTGAATGGAATAAGACCCGACTAATCGAAGGAAAGATCCATTTAGTCGGTATAGGGAAGGAAAAGGTACCCGACTTATCGAGGGAAAAGTGAATTTAGTCGGTGTGGGGAAGGGAATAAGACCCGACTAATCGAGGAAAAGTTGCATTTAGTCGGTGTAGGGAAGGAAAAGGTACCCGACTAATCGAGGAAAAGTTGCATTTAGTCGGTGTAGGGAAGGAAAAGGTACCCGACTAATCGAAGGAAAGATGCATTTAGTCGGT
>JAEZKD010000094.1 GCA_023415655.1 Bacillota bacterium
AATAGAAGTTTCTATTAAAAAAAGAACAGCTTAACTCCTTCTTAGAAGTTAAACTGCTCTTTTTTCATGTCTAATTATTTATAGGATTACAAACATATCCTCTGGTTTTGAATCCATAATGCTTTTCGCTAATGCTTGTCTTAATGACAATAGTTTTTGTTGGTCTTCTTCCTTCATTGGAACATTCTCTTCTTTGCACTGTTTCGCTAGCTTCGAATATTCCATAAATTCCTCTGGAATAATACCTTCTTTTAAATATAATTGAATGTATTTATCTTGATAACCAATCTCGAAGTAATATCTACCACCATTCGGAGCAACTTGTCCTGGCTTATCTTCACAATAAGATAAATCTAAATTAAGCTGATGATTTGTTTTCACTCGCATTACCATCTCAGTTGCATCGATGATACCCCTACCATTCGCGCCAATTCCACTATAGAAGCTAAAGTTTCCTCGTTGTGGGATTCCATCACAAAGCTTTGGGAAGGTCATTAACATAATTTTAAATGCAAGCGCAGCTCCACCAATCATTTGTTTTCCATGATATTTTAAGATATCTTCATACGTAATTTCAACGATATCATCAAAATCCTTGACAATAATTTTTTCTACCATCGTTTCTAATAACTCCTATTCTACATAAAGTGCTGATGTATCAAATTCATCTTCAATCATGCCAGCTTCGTACATAAAGTCAGCTACATTCTGGAATGCTTCACGATCACCCTCTGTAATTTCAGTATTGAAGTCATATTGCTGATACATCTCTTCTACTGCTTCGATGTCTAAATCAAGTTCATCTGCAACAATCTGCATGGTCTCTTCATGATTTTCTTCCATGTAAGTGATAATTGATTCCTGTGCATTTAAAAACATATCAACTACATCTTTATGTTCCTTATAGAAATCTTCTCTTACAGCTACGGCAATGATTGCATCTGTTAAGCCTTCTCCATCTGTTACTAAATGGTAACCCTGTTGCTTCGATACATAAGCAGTTGGACCAGCAACCAATGCAGCGTCAACGCTACCACCATCTAAAGCTGCTTTTGCATCTGGAATTGACATATTCACATAGTTTACATCCTCTAAGCTCATACCAGCCTTATCAAGATATGCAACTAATAACTGGTGTAAGTTGGTTCCTGTAGGACCAGCAATTGTTTTACCTCTTAAATCCTCAGCTGACTGAATGGAGTCATCCACGGAATATAAGCAGAATGCCTGTGGGGATCTGCTGTACATATTAAGAACCTTGATATCTGCACCATTTGCAGCGGATAAGATAACAGAAGTTCCACCAACCGCATAAAGAATGTCCACATCACCAGAAGCTAACGCCTGTGTCTGCTCAGCACCAGAAGTAATTTCTGCGTATTTCACTTCAATGCTTTGACCATTGCTCTTAAATTCTTCTGTAAAAATATTTTTATGCTTCTGTAAAATACTTGGTACATTCAATGGAGAAGTAACATGTGTAATCGTTAATTCATTTAACGCTTCCGTACTTGCTCCATCCTTTTTACTACCACAACCAACTAAACTTGTAACCATAACCCCTGTAAGAGCTAACGTTGCTAATTTCTTATTTAATCTCATATCGAATCCTCCTAAATCTGACAAATATATCTATGCTATGCTTTGTGATATCGATTAAATACTATTAATCTATCTATCACTTCAAAACATCTACTAATACTTCAAATATCTATAGATTACCTCAAAGTATCTACATCATAATCACTTATAACTTCGTACCAAAACCTAAGATTTTTGCCTGTGGTTTCACACCCTAAATCAAGAAAATGCATCGATATCATGCTATGTTCTGGCCTTCAAGTCGCCGTTCTTTGGCGGCTTGAGAGCTGGCGAGCCAGAACAGTGCATGATATCGATGCATTTTCTTGTTCAACTCCCCATCACAGGCTAAAATCGTGCTATTTATTTATACGACTTTCAGATCATTCATGATTTGTTTCTTGAGATGCACGTAGTGATCGCTTAACAAATCACGTTGGTCTGAGGCATCATCAATATCATATTCAGATTTGATGATGCCCTTTTCTAGCACCACAATCTTATGTCCAAGAATAAGTGCTTCATCGATGCTATGTGTTACAAATACAATGGAGCATTTGGAACGTTCATGAATACTCATTAATTCCTTTTGCATCTGATCTCTTGTAAAGTAATCCAATGCTGAAAATGGTTCATCCATCAAAATAAAATCTGGTTCATAAGCGATTGCTCGTGCAATTGAAACACGTTGCTTCATTCCACCGGAAAGTTGTTTTGGATATGCACTTTGAAAACGGCTAAGACCAACCGTCTCAAGAATAGCATCAATTTTCTCGTGATTGATTTCACGATCATTGATTCCAAACGTAATGTTCTTTTTTACGGTTAACCATGGCATTAAACGATCTTCCTGAAACACAAATGCCTTCTTTTTAAGGTTTGCATCCTTCATCTCACCACAATCGTAACCCTCTAAACCAGCAAGTAGTCGAAGTAACGTCGTCTTTCCACAACCACTACGACCTAAGATCACTGTAATCTTATTCGATGGAATATGCAGATTAATCTTATCTAACACTTGAATGTTTTCTTTTTCAACCGTATAACTTTTTGTAATATCAACTAACTTAATCCCATCCATTGGTCTCCGTTCCTTTCAGTGATTTGTCAATGATAAATGCAAACAAGCGATCGGTAAGATAACCTACCAAACCAATAACTAAAATACCAACGATTACTTTGTCTGTTCGTGACATCTGCTGCGCAAATAAAATCATATGTCCAAGCCCAGTCGAAGCAGCAATCATTTCTGCACTAATAATAGCTCTCCAGCTATACCCTAAACCAATTCTCATACCTACTAGGATATCTGACATGGCATGCGGTAGCATAATGTGAAAGAAGCTATTTACTTTGTTGTATCCATAGATTTGGCCAACTTCAATCAGCTTTTTATCACAGCTTTCAAATCCTTTTACAGTATTTAAGTAAATTGGGAAAAAGGAAGTTAACACAATAATTGCAATCTTCGTTGTTTCCCCAATCCCAAACCATAAAATCAGCAGTGAAATCAAACTTAATGGTGGGACATTCTTCATGAATTGAAGAACGGACTCATAATAGTCATTCCATTTTGGTCGAATGATTCGTACCATCGCAAGCAAAAAGGCAAATAAGGTTGCAATGAAAAAGCCCTTTAATACTCGAATAAAACTGATATAAATGTCTTCAAAGATTTCACCAGATATGGTCATCTTATATAAACTATTTAATACCTTTTGGGGAGATGGAAGAATATAGGTGCTTACGACTCCCATTTCGGAGACGAAGTACCAGATTGCTAAAAGTATTGCAACGAAGATCGTTGTTTTAATACGTTTTCTATTTTTCATCCATGATTACCCCATCTCCACTATTACAACCACCATCGCAATAAAGCATTTCAACCAAATCCTTATCCTGATATTGTTTCTGTCTAAAATACTCCTCGATGGTTTCCTTCCCTGAAAGGCTGTCTGTCTTTTTATTCAAAGAAGAAAAATAACCTAGTGGAATTGGACTTTCGTCTAACGCTTTCTCTTTGGTTACTAGATTATGATCTAGCGTTTTTAAAAACTCCTTCCAGCTAACAAACGTAGTATCTGGAAGCTGTAATTGATTTCCTTGCTTTGCTAAGCTTTCACATGGAGTTGTAATAATTTTTTTCTTATCCTTTAACGATTCACGTTCCGCTAATTCCATTCCACAATGAATCAGAATTGGCTCAATGGATGGTATTGTAACCTCTGTGCTATTAACGTATTCTTGGGCTAAATCAATTGCCATCGGACATCTTCGATCTAATAGAGGATGGTCGCTCTGATCAATTGCTGATTTATATTTTTCCTTTACAATCCCATGCCAGTCAATGGTAACTGTAACTCTTTCATATCCATTCTTTTGTAATACCTGATTTAATTCCTCTTTGTCGTACATCTTGTCCACGACTGGATTTATGAAAATATAACACATAATATAACCTCTCTTTAACATGGGTTAGTATATACTAATTGAGAATAATTTTCAATAGCAATTGGTGGTATCCAGTATTTTCAAGCAGAGTAAATTTAGCTTAACATAAAAAAACCAAGTACCTCTACTTGGTTTTTCCACCTAACTCATACATTTCTTCTAATCCCCATGCGTTCTTCTCCCATCGATACAAACTAACATTATCAAACGCACAAGGAAAATCACAAGGATACTGATGCACATACTCCCATACCTGGTCATAAATCGGTCCCAACCGTTTTGAAGCTATTGTAACATGAAAAATCTTATCCTTTCCCTCTTTATCATCAAATTGAATGTAAGGAAAACTTTGTAATACATCCACCAATCGATCATGCACTTCTTTACCTTCCCTCGACATCATTACATCCATATAGATGACACGTCGTTCAAAATGATCATAACCTTTGATTTGATACGGTCTGGTAATCTCTCGCTTTGTAAAATCATTAAGTGCAGTCTTTAAGTCTTCAATGGAATCTGAATACTCAAAAGGTGCTTTGATTGTAAAGTGCGCTGGTAACGTCGATGACCTCGCACCAAATCTTACAAATACTTCTTTTCGAATTATATGATTTAATTCTCTTGCTTTCCCTCTTACCTCGGATACTATGACATATCTCATATTTTTCTCTTTTCTTGATTTTTATTGTAGATGTTAATTCTCAATTATTATATGTCTAATACTATATCCTTTAACATAAGAACTATTACTTACTCAAACTTCATTCATTAGGGTCTACCTTATTACCTATGATTTTAGCAACTAACCCGAAGAATATAATAGCGATAATCTACTTCTCATTCTTACTCTGGATATACTCTTCAACCATCTTATAGTAGATTGGATCTGGCTGTGCATTATGATAATAGAATTCCAACGACTGTACTCTCATCTGAACCCCATCTACTTCCACTAGATCGGTATTCTCATAGAAAACTTCTTTTGTATCAAAACCTGCAAAGTCTTCATAAAGCTGATAGAAAGATCAGAAGTCATAATATCTTCAGCTACTAAAGAAAGCCTTCGATATCTTACATACTCCATTATAGTCATATCAAAAACCACCCGAAATAACTGATTCGCAAGATTCACATTAATAAAAAAAAGTTCTGCCACATGATTGAGCGTCAATTCACATAATAGATTTCCTTCAATATAGTCAAGCATTTCCTGTACAATCATTAATCCATTCCTCTTCTCTTTTAACTCTTTCATCCACCAACCTCCCAAATTAATACCCTAATTATATCAAAAAATAGGAACTTTTACCTGTTAGATATAAATTAATTTTGTCTAGATAAGAGCACATTATCGTTAAGTCTATATATTGAAATCTAAATTTGATATAAAAATATGAGCTACTTATAGAAAGTAGCTCACATTTTCAGACATATGTACATATAAATTTTACCTTATCATCGTTAATCATGCCCAATAAATGTTCCCTTTGGATTCTTAAGAAAATTCTTTCAGTTTCATTTCACTTAATCTATTATGAAAATCTAAAACTAATTTCCATAAGCTTGGTATCGACTCACCTTCA
>JAEZKD010000139.1 GCA_023415655.1 Bacillota bacterium
TATCGTTAACTTTGAGACATTATTATGACATGATGGAAAATCATAATCAATACATAGTATAAGTTTTTATGAGAAGGGAGTAACTGATATGAAAGGAAAACATATGATTTTTCTTGTGGTTATCTTGGCTATCTTATGTGTTGTCACAGGAGATAGTAAAAAGGTCGATGCTGCAAGTATGAATCGGGAACAAACCATGGAACAAGGATATGTGTTAGAAGGGGAGGATACGATCATTCTTGATAGCAGAAAGTTTGATGAAACTTCCATAACACTCACAAAATGCAAAAAGGTGAAGCATATTATTATCGATCAAACCAGTAAATGGTTAGAGGGTAGGAATTTATCTTGCTTTGAGAATGCGATTACAATTACCATTCCAAGTAATATTATTGATATTGATACGGAAGTAGTCAAGAATTTACCAAACCTAACACAGTTTATTGTAGATGAGAAGAATCCAAAGTATAGTTCTATTGATGGAGTTTTATATAATAAAGCAAAAACAGAGCTAATTTATTATCCACATGGAGCAAATCCAGATGTTAAAGTTGAAAAGGGTACCTTAGTCATTGGAAGTTATGCATTTAATCAGGCTCCAATTCAATCCATTACCTTTGAGGAGGGCTTGGGGGCAATCAAGGAATATGCATTTGCAGAAACAAAGCTCACTTCAATCTCATTACCAGCAAGCTTTCGTGTGATTCAGGACAAAGCATTTATAGATAGTTCATTAACAACAATCGAGATTTCATCCGCGAATCAAAGTTTGTGTTCTGTGGATGGTGCTGTTTACGACAAAAACAAGACATATCTATATTATTGGCCAGAAGCTAAAAAAGAAGAGATACTAAAATTCCCAGAGACACTAAAATATATCGATTGTAGTAAAATAAATAATTTTTCTAGTACCACAACCATATCGATTCCAGCAAACTTAACGGCAATTGTGAATACACAAGACAATCAAATAGAACGTATTTTAGTTGATACGAATCATAAATATTTTAAATTATATGATGGCGTTTTATATTCCTATGATTATCAGAGAATTCGTTTGTATCCAAACAAAAATAAGGATATCGAAATTACACTACATAAAGATTTATCCGATCTTGATATGGATTTATTCCGTACAGAGAATACAACCAAAGTATTAATTTTACCAACGAATTTAAAAGAACTTAAGGGAGAAAGAAAATCCGATGCAATTTTATTATCTGGTTTTACTCATTTGCAAGAGTTGAAGTTTAGTTCTACAAGTAAAAATTTCAAACTAGTGGATGGTGTACTCTATAATTCAGATCAGACTAAAGTATTATGGTATCCAATCGATTTACCACAAAAAAATTATGTAATTCCTGAATCTGTGACATTAATAGATAATGACCAGCTTGTGATACAAAATAATCTTGAAAAAATAACTGTTCCGAAAAATTGTAAATTATATGATTTGGATGAACTTAATAAAAGTGAATATACATTTTTCTATGCAGACTTAATAGGAAGCGAATGTCCAGAGCTTGAAGAGTTCATCATAGCTTATGATAATCCATATTATTGCTTTGTTGAAGGTGTTTTATTTTCAAAAGATATGAAAAAATTGATCTTGTATCCGGCTCAGAAAAAAGATCAGAGTTATTCTGTTCCAGAAGGAGTTGAGGAAGCGTGCTTCTTAAATAAAAATGATTATTTGGTAACACTGAATCTTCCAAAAAGTATGAGATCGTTTAATAGAATTGGGTTAAGTGATTCTCCTGGTTATATCTTTGGCGATTCCTTGTTAAGATATTCGGCCTTAAGTCAGATCAATGTCAATGAAGAGAATGAGGTATTACAATCAATCGATGGTGTCTTATTTTTTTATGATTATGAATGGTGGTTATTAACATATCCAATGGGAAAACAATCATCGATGTTTGAATTGCCACAAAAGACCGATGTGATTACGAATATGAAATATTTCATGAAACACCCATATTTAAAAGTATTGTATATCAACCCTACGAGTGAACACTTTAAGATTCATGATGGTCAATTAAGACAGATCCATGAAATTGTTGAAGATTATAACTTGGGGGGAATTGAATTAAAGTACACGAATAATTAGTTTGGAGGGGTCCTATGAAAAGGTATCTTAAATTTTTTCTGGTTTTAATTGCTTGTATGGTAGGATTATCGGTTGATAAAGTGAAAGCTGATACAAATGATATATTTGTTTACTCGGACAGTACGATGGATGAGTACAGTGGACAATCGACCGTTTGTATCACTAAGGATGCAACCTTTAAGAGTATACGTACAGATCAAAAGTTTGATCGTGTGAAGACAATTACATTTGCGCCGGATGTAGTAGAATTACCACGCTATGTATTTTTACAATTTCCGAATGTAGAAGTAATTGAGTTACCAACACATCTTGAAAATTTAGGTGGTGCATTTAGGCTATTTTACTTAAACTATGATGTGAACCCGATCTATGCATTAGAAAACCTAAAAAGCATTGTAATTCATGAATCAAACCCTTACTTTTCAGTAGAAGATAATGTTCTCTATACAAAGGATATGACGGAACTACTTTATTATCCATCTGGAAAAACGGATAAGATCTATGAGATGCCTGATTTTGTTACCAATATTTTTTCTGAAGCATTCCAAAATAATATTTACTTGGAAGAGATTAAGATTGGTTCTAGATACGGAATGTATTACTGTACCTTAGCTGAGGATGTGGGCCTACCGAATTTAAAGAGATACTCGGTAGCTGTAGATAACTATTTTTTCACACAAGTTGATGGAGTATTGTTCAATTATGATCAGACGGAATTGATCGCATACCCTACAGGAAGAAAGGCCGTAAGCTACACGGTACCTTCTACAGTGAAAGATCTGTATGGTTATTGCATGAAGGGTGCAACCATTGGGACTGTCATATTACCATCTGATATCAATATGACAAATTTTAGTTCTTATTTTAGTCCATTTGTAGATAGTCATATTGGAGCAGTTGAAATTACAGATAGTGAGTATTATACATCACAGGATGGGGTGCTTTATACTAAGAATCTGGATGCTATTGCTTATTGGCCTTCAGAAAAGAAAGTGACAAACCTAACCTTTCCAAGTACATTAAAGAGCTTACGACTGGATAAAGAAACCATTCCTTGCATATCAGAGGTAACTCAAATAACGATTCCAAGAGATACGTCAGAGATCAACTCGATTAAAGATATGGATTCTTTATCAGAGGTATCGGTAGAAAAGGGAAATCAAAGTTTTGTAATGTATAGTGGTTGTCTTTATAATAAGGATTGTTCTGAACTGGTAATTCTACCACCGAAATTAAAGAACACCTCCATCACAATACCAGGAAATTATCGTAAATACCATTACGCTACAGAATTGAGAGAGGCAGAAGCTATTACAACGGTAGTGGTCAATGGAACTGGAGAGGAGTTTCCATATCAACTTTTACCAAACTTAGCTAAGATAAAATTAGGTAAGAATAATACAAAAGCGAAGGTTGTAAGTGATGTTTTATACTCAAAAACAATGTCCAAGTTAGTTTGGTATCCACAGAATAAGAAGGATACGAAGTTTACAATTCCATCTACTGTCACCTCAATGAGTGATAAAAGCTTTTGGCAACAAAGATATCTTCAATCCGTTACATTGCCTAAAAACATGAAATATAACGAATATATTCAGTGGTTTGAGGATTGTAAAAAACTCAAGGAAATTAAGGTTGCAGCTGGTAATAAGTCTCTCGCAGCCTCGGATGGAGTACTATTTACAAAGGACATGAAACAATTGCTCTATTATCCTGCTGGAAAAACAACAAAAAGCTATTCGATTCCTGATAAAACGGAGACATTTAACATCAGGACAAAGAATGAATATTTAACCGATTTAAAGCTTTCAAAGAACCTAAGCAGAATTAGTGATTATAGTGGGAAATCCTTTCCAAACCTTAAGAGTATTACAGTGGCTTCTGGAAATAAATATTATAGTGTTGTCGATGGGGTACTTTATTACAATTACAATGATTATCGTTCGTTAGAGATTTATCCAATGGGAAAAACAAGTAAAAGTTTCACAATCTTAAAAAATGTTGATAATATAGAGTGGAACATTGGATTTGAGTATCACCCATATTTGAAAGTTTTGACTTCTCAAAGCCCTAATTATAACGTGTTTGGTAAAACGATATATTATCTCTATAATACTTATTAGAATAAAAGGGGAAGAACATATGAAGATCAATGATCAGATTGTAAAAGCGTATTTAGAGAATGGAAACATCAATGAGTTTCGCAATGCGTGGTATTTTACAAGCTCCACGGTTGCTGGAGATGATGGTAACAATATATTCAATGAACCAAAGTATGATGATGAGATGAAGAGAAAAGCAGAACTTGTCTGTCAATCAATTAAACAAGTGGCTAGCGATTTCTTACCATCGAATCTAGAACTGTGGGATACATTGTTTAGCGATTGGAGAAGAATTCTTTCGGAAGTATCGGTAGATTTAATCGCAGGTTTTCCAGAGCCTTACGATGCAACAGTAGAACGAGATAGGTATGGGGTTCCGCATATAGTATTCGATGTGATTTGTTGGACGAAGTACGTAGGTAATTGCAATATACTAGAAGTCGTACAGAATCTGCTTACCCATGAACTGTGTCATGTATTGATAGGAAATAGTATTGCGAATATTGATAAAGACATTGAAAGCAAGGATTACTTAACGAATCTAAATGCAAATGCATTTCATGAAGCCTTTGCACATTTGATATCCTACGAAACCAAAGAAATACATACCATTGATTGGCATACACCTAGATTAGAGAAGGTTAGGATAGACAGTAATCAAAGATTAAAGGAAGCTCTGGCTGAAAAGCAGCCAGAGCTTCAGCAACAAAATTTGTATGATGCAATATGTGGAAACTATTATGAAAAGTTTGCATGTATGAGTGGAATGTTGTATTTAGCTGAGGTTTGGGAAAAGGGTGGCAAGAAAGCATTGAAGGAATGTTTTGACGAAGGATATAAGGATTTTGTAGTTAAAATTCTAAAGTAATTGCTATTATATGAATGCAATAGCGAAAAGGAATATTGTTCTAGAGAAATGCAAGATTACTCTAGAGCAATACAAGATTGATATAGTAAAAAGGGACATTGCTATAGAGAAAAGTAAGATTGCAATAGCAAAAAGAAAGATAGCTATAAAGATAAAGAACCAGGAGAAAGAACTTATGATCAATAGATAAGAAAGAGGATAGAGTATGCTTCCAAAGATTATCGTAGAAAAGATGGATATGGACTTAAATGTTAACCTAATGTGTCGTTTTGTGGATCCTGTGTTTTGTAATAAAAATAAGACAAGACCATTTGCAGAACGTTCTTATCTACTATATCCAGAGCTACGAGGGAAAATTGCTGATGGGATGTCAAAAGAAGAAATCAATCAGTTGGTTCGACCGAGTGTAGAAAAGGTCTATATTAATCAGAAGAATGAAATGGAAGCAAAAATTGAGTTACTACAATCTGAGTTCGATAAGATACAAGAGCAATTAATGTCAGCGATGCTTGAACTATTTCAACTCGATTGGCCGAAGGAGCAAGAAAATATCATATGCTATGTTGGTTGTATATCAAGCTTTCCTAGAAATGTTATGACGAAGGAGTTCTTTGTCTCGTATGAAAAAGATATTCCTATGCTGATGATGGCTTCAATTCATGAAATCAATCATTTTGTTGTATTTGATAAATGGAAAAGTATGCATGGCTATGATAAGCAACAGGAACCCTTATATCCGGATACTTTATGGTTTTTAGAAGAAATGTTAGTGGATCCAACCTTAAACATCGATCACATCCAAAGGGTCGCACCTTACCCTCAGAAAGCTTATGACCAATTTTATGAACGTATCATAGGAACGATGTCAGCAGAGGAACATCTCATTCAAATGTTTACGAATCGTAATTTCATCGAGGAGTTTATGGATGAAGCTTATGCATTTATTGAAATGAATAAAAGCGTATTATTATGAGAGATGTCCGTCATAATCCAAGCGTATGAGTTTCTGAATAGTAAATGCAGGCTATGATTTTATTAGGATGATTAAAATGAATGCCCAGTAAGGAGAGAATCATGCAAATTATATTTGATTTAGATGGGACTTTATTTCAAACAAGATTTAGTGCAATCAATGCAATTCAATACTTATGCAATGAGCTTGGCTTGCCACAGATCGATGAGGGCATCATAATACAAAACATTGGAAAAAGAACAGACGATTTTCTACGTAGTATTTTTCCTTCCAACATCAATATCGATGAAATTCGACAAAGCTTCCGCGACATAGAACAAAGAGAAGTAGTAGAGAGAGGTATTCTCTTTCCTAAAATAACCGAAGTGCTAGAACAACTTACGCTACAAGGACATTCACTTTATATTTGTTCGAATGGGAGTAGTGAGTATATTGAGCTTGTTTTAAAGGGCACAAATATATACAAATATTTTTGTGAAATTTATAGTGCAAAATATTATGATTCCAAAGTAGAAGTTGTAAAAACAATCATCAAGGATAATCGGAGTACCGTTGTAATCGGTGATACGTTTTCCGATATCGAAGCTGCAATGAAAAATCATATTCCTTCCATTGGAGCTGTCTATGGATATGGTATGAAGGAAGACCTTAAAGATGCTACATTTATTTCAGAGAATGCAACTGACATCATTTCTTGTGTATCACAAATCGAGGTATTTGAGCAAGTCACTCATCGACTGATTAAGAATGGTAAAAAAATAATTGGTATCAACGGAGTAGATACCTCAGGAAAAACAGTATTTACTAATCAATATTCAAGGTTTCTTGACAACATTGGTATCAAGAACACAGTGTTACATATCGATGATTTCCACAATCCATCAGCAATACGCTATCAGGGTGATAATGAGATAGAAGCATATTACAATCATGCATTCAATTATCATCAAGTGATTGAGGAAATACTTAAACCTTTACAAGAGGTTGGGTATCTGGATAAACAGGTTCTTTGCTTAAATCTCGATACAGATCAATATGAAAATGTTATCCATTACAAAATTGATTCGGATACGATTTTATTAATTGAGGGTGTTTTGCTTTTTAGAGAGCCCTTGCTTAGTTATCTAGAAGGAAAAGTATTCTTACATATTAGTTTTGATGAAGTGCTGCATCGAGCAAAACTAAGAGATGTACCGAAATATGGAGAAGGCTTTTTACAGAAATATTGTAATAAGTATATTCCAATTCAAAAACGGTATTTATCAGAAGAGGCGCCAGTACAAAAAAGTGACTTTGTGATAAACAATGAAGATTATCGGAATCCAAAAATTTTGGATCAACACCTTACTTAAACTCGTCTCTATGAGCTTCAAAGAAATCGTGATATATCTTCATATTCTTTAAAGAAGTCCATGGCTTAACCTTGACTGGTGTTTCATCCAGATCATAGATTTTAGCCTCCTTCATGCTTAACAAAAATGGAGAATGAGTAGATATAATAAACTGACAACCTAAAAATCTCGCAGATTGCTGTAGAAAATCAACCAATTCCAACTGTCGTTCTGGAGAAAGGCTATTTTCAGGCTCGTCAAGAAGGTATAGCCCATTTTCTTCAATTTTATTGATAAAATACTGGAACGCATTCTCTCCATTGGAACGCTCACGAATATTCTCCATTAGCTTACTACGTACATATTTTGACTGTGTCTTACTACGTGCTTGATTTACTTTTTTAAGTTGTTCATAATCCTCCAAAGAGGTGTATTTAAAGGTTGAATACTTAGCATCCAGATAATCCTGTAAAAGATCCTCACGTTTTACGTCGATGCCCTCATTCATCATGCGAATATTTAACATATAATCAAATACATCATCGCTGGTAATCGTCCTACTGTGTTCAGGAATTTCACGTAATAGCGAGTAGTAACAGAGATTGGTATAATCAGCAAAAAAGTTAGACTGATTAAATCTCGAGTCTCTTTTAAGACCAAGTTTTTCGGAAATAATATTCAAAGCAGTTGTTTTACCGCAACCATTACCACCATAAAGAATCGTGATTGGTTCAAAATTTAGAATATTAAGTTCTTTACGTGACAATATTTTAAATGGATAAAACGAGTTGTAGCAGTTCAACTTAATGGACAGTATAAAGTCAAATTCCATCTCATCATCTGGAAAGCTAAAAGAATCTAAATAGATCATATTCTCACCACTCTTTTTTGTATTTATTTATGATAACTTATGTAAATCATCGTTACAAAGCTTAATAATCAATCGTTTGGTTACAACAGGTGGAAAATGAACCACCTGTTGTAAGTAGAGATTCTTATTATTTTGCAAAGTTTATAAAATTCTCCTCATTTAGCTCATAAAATATGCTTGTCTGCAATTCTCCATCTTGATTTTGCCAAGAGTCAACTTCAATTCCTGTTTGCTGAAAGCCTAAAGAATTGTAAACATGTTGTGCTCTCGTATTTTTTTGGTTCGTATCAAGAATTATTTTTTCATATCCATACTCATGAAACAGAGAATCAATGAGTAAGCTGAGCAAAAGCCTTCCGTAGCCTCTTTCCTGTTTGGAGTCATCACAAATTTTGATACCGATCTCTGCAACTCGATTGCCCATATTGCAATAGCTCATTTCTCCAATTGGGCTCTCGTCACATTCAATGATTAATCTACGGTATGTATCATCGGTATCCCGTTTTAATTGGTTAGCGACAGCTTCAGCTGTGGTACCTAGACCATATGGAAAACCAGCATGTGCCATAATAGCTCCGTCGTTCCACCAGGTTGCTAATTGAACTGCATCCTCTTGAGTTGCATTTCGTATTACTAAATTATGATATGTTAAAAGCATAAATCCTCCTAGTTTGACGGAGGGTTATTTTTCGTATTCCCTCCCAGTATTGTGATTGGTTTTATGTAGTTGATTTCTCATATGATATCACCCTTTCTTTTTATAATAGACGTTATTAGTACAAGGATATTATATCGAATGTATTATGATTCGTATAGCTAAATATTTATTTTATTTCCAATTTCATACTTGAGTGAACTATTTCATGAACAAATCATTGGTATAACCTCCTAGAATAAGAAATTTTTTGAATTGTATTAAAAATTCTAAAAATAGCAAAAATTTATCTTGCAATATACAATAATATATGATATACTAAATATGTGCTTAAGAGTACAGATTGATACAAGGCTCCATGGTCAAGCGGTTAAGACACCGCCCTTTCACGGCGGTAACAGGGGTTCGAATCCCCTTGGAGTCATTATATGAATCGTGCATAAGGAAAAGCGTGAACCAGTAAGAAATTGGCTCACGCTTTTTTGTTGTATCTAGGTACAATAAAACCACCGGCTAAACCGCTGGTATTGATTTACACCCACTTTAGGTAGAGGGGGCGTTAAGTGAAAAGATCACTAAATATTGTAGAAAATTATATAATGAAATAGTAAAATTACACATAAATTAATTGGAAATTATTTACAGTTTGTTCATTGACAAAACTATTTTGGAAGATATATCATATACTTGAACAACCCTTTACTATCAGATAAAGCTTGGAATCATTTGCTTTGATTTTTTATAAATAATAGAAAAGGAGTTAGGATCAATGAAAAAAAGAAAAAGAAATTTCTTTCAGCGCTTGGTAGTTATGCTAGTTGTTTTTGCTATGACTTTACCTAGTATACCATTGAATGGAGCCAAAGCTGCAGACCAAAGAAACGTTACATTTAAGTCCGCAAACTACCGGGTTTTATCTGTGGGAGAGTCTTACGATTTTGATTTGACTAAAACACAGAAAGGAGCAGAGTACATATGGAGTAGTAGTAAACCAAATGTAGCAACAGTTGATAACAGCGGTGTTGTATCGGCAATTGCAGTTGGTAGTGCAACGATTACATGCGAGATTAAGCACAATCAAAAGACTACCACATTACAGGCACAAGTGTATGTTAAGAGAGTATCTAGCGATCCTTCTCAGGACATTAAGATTACAAACAAAGTTGCTTATTTGGCAATTGGAGAAACCTATAAATTTAAAACATCTACTTCTGTAGCTACTTCTTATGACTGGACAAATTGGTCTTCAAGTAACCCATCAGTTGCATCAGTTGATAAAGATGGAGTTGTTACTGCAAAGGCAAAAGGTAATGTAAAAATTACTGCAACCACAATGAGTGGAAAAGTTTCAGATCATATTACATTTGTTATAGAAGATTGTGTAAAGATAAGTACACAAGAGGAATTAGTTAAGTATTTAAATGTAGAGAGCTCAAGTACCATCATCTTAAAGACAGATGAAAAGGTGGATTTTACAATACCAGAAGGGGATTTTGCTAATAAAAAATTAGTTATCTATGCTCCTAAGGCAAGTATTAAGAATGGTGGATTATTTAAATTGGTTGAAATTCGTTCTTTAACACAGTGGAACGAGTCATGTAAGGGAAATGTATTCTCCATGCTTTCAAATACTGACGTTAATGTACAAGATCAAGCAGATTCAACATTTAAGGTTAAAAAAAGTGGTTTAACTTTAAAATTTAACATTAATGGTTCTGCTTATTTTGTAGTTGGAAAGTCATCAACGTTACAATTAGAAGGTAATACAAGAAGTATTCCTGAGATTAAGGTGAATGCAAAGGATGTTACAGTGCAGACTAAGTTAAGAGTTAACCTTGTTGCGAAACAGGTTACCAATATAGAACTTCAGTCAGAAGCAGCAGCAAAATCAACATTTAGCGTTGCGAGTAAAGATTTACTTCCTATCGTTAAGGGAAGTGGAGTACTTCAAGGTACAGTTGGCGGAAAACAAACAACAGTTGCAGGAGATGGACCAATTATTGACGGGGGATCTTCAAGCGGATCAACGCCAGGTGGAACAACGCCAGGTGGTAATACAGACCCACAACCAGACAACAATGGGTTAGATTCTGCAGGTAGAATGGTAGCTTATTTTGGTACACCAACAATTGATGGTCAAATTGATGCTATTTGGGAAAAATCAGCTGGAGTCGCTCCGAAGGTATCTTCTGGAACAACAACGACTACTGCTGTATTTAAGACATTATGGGATGATTATGCAATCTATTTCTTAGCAGTAGTTAAGGATGCAAATTTATCAGCAGAGGCTGCTAATGTTTATGAACGTGATAGCGTTGAATTTTTCTTAGATGAAAAGAATGATAAAACGGTTGGATATAGCGGTGATGATTTACAATACAGAATTAATTACCTAGGTCAAAAGTCTGGAGATCATGGAGAACTTACTAGATTCTATCCGGCTGTAAGTCTGATTGATGGTGGATATGTGATTGAGGGAAGAATTGCGTTATCAGATATACCAGAGAATAATAAAGTACTTGGTATTGAGATGCAGGTCAATGATGGTAAAGAAGGGGTACGTATTGCTACATTGAATATGTTTGATCAAACAGGTAAGGCATTTGAGAATACTAGTTTATTTGGAAATGTTATCTTAACTGGCAAAGGACCTGATTCTGTTTCTGGATTGAATCCATATACATTAATTTCTTTAGTGGAAAGTGCAGAACAAATAGAGTTAGTTCGTTATGTGAATGGTAATGTAGTTGAGAGTTTAGTGAGTCAGTCTAAAACCTTAATTGCAGATAAGAATAGTACACAGAAACAGTTAGATGATATGGCTACAAAATTGTCGAATGCAATAAATGCATTAAAACATAATAATAAGTCTTTCGATGAAAAAGAGTGTAGACAAGTGCCATTAGAATACAAGACGGCAGATCCATACCCAGGACAAATCGTACGTTTAGATTATGATACTAGTACTTATGATAACAGTGACTTAAGAGATATTAAAAAGTATCTTCATGTATATCTTCCATACGGATATGATGCAAATAATACAGATAAAAAATATAATGTATTGTATCTGATTCATGGTATGAGTGAAAATCAGCATACAATTTTTGGTGGTGCTGGACAGACTTCTGAGTTAATGAAGATTGTAGATAATATGATTGCAGAAGGTAAACTTGAACCAATGATTATTGTTACTCCTACCTGGTATGTTGAGGGTAGTAACAAAGATATGTTTAGCTTAGTAGAGAACTTCCATAACGAATTAATTAATGATATCATTCCACTAGTTGAGGGAACATATAACACTTATGCTGCTTCTACAAGTACACAAGATTTAATTGCAGCAAGAGAACATCGTGCTTTTGGTGGATTTTCTATGGGTGCTGGTTGTACTTGGTATAACTACATTCACTGTATAGACTACTTTAAGTACTATATGCCAATTAGCTTATGGTGTTTACAAGATGTAAGTGGTATGGATTATGAAGGAACTAATGATGAGAAGTTAGCTAAGTATTTAGCTGATGTCGCTAGGAATGCAGGCTATACAAAGGATGATATTAGAATATTCTGTGCAACTGGTACCGATGATATGGCTTATGGAGGTATGGTGAACCAGATTGAAGCGATGAAGAAAGAAGATAGTATGTTTGTATATTCTGCTGATCTTCGTAAAGGAAATTTCTACTTTTTACAATTAGAGGGCGGAACTCATATTTGGAATTGTGTTAACAGATATTTATACAATATGCTTCCTGATTTATTCCAAAGCTATTGGGTAGATGAAGATGGTTTAGATGAAACAGGTAAAGTTGTTGCACAGTATGGATCTCCAGTTGTTGATGGTAAAGTAGATGGTATTTGGGATCGAGTTAGAAGTGTTAAACCACGTTATAATACAAGTAACGATGGAACAACAGCTAAATTTAAAACGATGTGGGATGATAATGCTTTATATATACTTGCACAAGTAAAGGATTCCACTCTTTCTGTAGCATCAACAAATCCTTATGAGCAAGACTCCATGGAGGTTTTCATAGACGAAAACAATGATAAGACAAAAGAATTTGGTGTAGATGATCTGCAATTCCGTATTAATTACCTGAATACCAAGACAGCAGATAAGGGAGATGTTAACCGTCTCTATTCTAAAACAACTCAAGTGGACGGTGGTTACATAATTGAGGCAAGAATTGAATTTACAGATAAAACTAAGATTGCAAACGATCAAGTTTTGGGAATTGAGTTACAGATCAATGCTGCTAAAGGACCTAGCAGAATTGGAGTATTGAATGTTTTCGATGGATCTGGTAATGCATGGCAAAATACTAGCGTTTTTGGGAATGTAGTATTAAAAGGAAAAACAAGTAGTGCAACATCGAGTGTAAATCCATATAAACTACTAAGCTTTATTGAGAATACTGCCAATGGTTTAGACCGTAATGAGTATACGAACTATAATGTATTAGAGGATGCAATCAATCAAGCTTTAACAGTTGTAAATGACAAAGCTTCTACTCAGGAGCAAATTGACCAAGAATATAGTAATGTTAAAGCTGCTATTAGTAGTCTAACTTATACAGAAGAAGCATTAAAGGTAAAACGATTTGTTGCATTACCTGATGCTTATAAAGCTGTGAATGATCAAAAAGGTACGATTGTTACTAAGACTTACGATGCCCCTAATACGTCAGGTACTACTGATTCTAAGAGAATGCATATCTATCTTCCATATGGTTACGATCGAACTAATACTGATAAGAAATATAACGTATTATACTTGATGCATGGTGGTGGAGAGAATGAGAATACACTCTTTGGTGGAGAAGGTCAAAACTTAGAGCTTAAGCGCATTCTTGACAATATGATCGCGAATGGTGACATCGAACCAATGATAGTTGTTACACCTACTTCCAACGGTGGTGCGAATGATATCGCTTACTTCTATCAGGAGTTAAGAGATATTATTGTTCCAATGGTTGAGACAGAATATAATACAAATTATGATACAAATCTTTCGAACCTTGACGCAATGAAAGCTTCACGTGAACATCGTGCATTTGGTGGATTTTCTATGGGTTCAGCATGTACATGGTATGTATTCGTTAATTGTCTTGATTATTTCAAGTATTACTTACCACTTAGTGGTGAGTGCTGGGCATTTGGAAATGATGCACCTAAAGCAGAGGTTGCTAGCAAATTAGCAGAAGTTGTTAAGAATGCTGGATACACAGGTATTGATTCCTTTAAGTTATATTGTGCAACAGGAAGTGCAGATATTGCTTATCCTAATATGAAGCCATTAATGGATGAGATGCAAAAACTAAGTGATACATTCGTGTTTAATGCTGATATTACGAAAGGTAATTCTTACTTTATAGTTGCGAAGGATGCAACTCATGCTTGGAATTTTGTTAATCAGTATATCTATGATATTTTACCTGATGTATTTAAGTAAAAATTTAATTGTATCATAATTATTTGTGAAGCATTTGGTGATTTCATTTATGTATTGATATCTAATGAATCATTCATACAAAAAAGCAATGCCTCAGTTGTTGTACAACTGGGGCATTGCTTTTTTGTATCTAGGTACAATAAAAAACCACCGACTATTGTAGAAAGAATGCAAAAAAATACTAGAATATATTGTAAATCAGTTGAAAGATGATATTGAAGCAGATCAGCTATATTATCTAGTGATTCATAATTTGCTATTATTTGTAGGAAGTGATATATTACAAATAAAGTCATTTTAGATATAACATAAGTAAAGGGTGGTATAAAACATGAGGGTGTTATTCGAATTAGATAAGAAGGACTATGATGAAAATGGAACATGCTTTGTACGTCCATCGGTACGAGGAATTATAGTTAAAGATGGGGAAATTGCTATGGTACATAGTTTGAAGTATGATTATTACAAGTTTCCTGGTGGAGGAGCTGAGCCAGACGAAGAACATCAAGAAACACTGATTCGTGAAGTGAAGGAAGAGGTAGGCTTGGTTGTGATACCTGACTCAATTAGAGAATTTGGACTTGTTCACCGCAAACAAAAAGGAAAAATAGAAGATATCTTTGTGCAGGATAATTTCTACTATCTTTGTGATGTGGAGCCAGAAATAGAAATGCAAAAACTAGATGACTATGAAGAGGAGGAAGAATTTACGTTGGAATATGTTACACCACAGCATGCCATTGATAGGAACCGATTCGGGGAACATGGAACAAAAAATGATGACCCTATGTTTATCATGATGATTGAACGAGAAGTATACGTATTAGAAATATTGATGCAGGAGAATTATTGCTAAGTGGTAAAAATCGTATGGAATTCAATTGGCTGGGTTATAGTTAGAAAAATAATAGATGCTATAATTATAAGTGAAGATAAGAATCATGCATTAGAAAGGAGCAAGCAAATACGATGATGAGAAATCCGGAACAAACCATTGGCAATTTAGTTGATAAAGCTACATTTATAACCATTAGCTATATCGATGCAGATGGATTCCCAGCTACAAAAGCAATGTTCCACAAGGGAGAGGAGTAAAATATGTATCATGAAATTATAAATGATGTATCAGCTTGGATGTATCGAAATGCAAGACAATTAGAGCTATGTCTGTGGCAGCATTTTTTTGAAGATGGTGAAAAGGAAGCAGTCGTTGCTGCGTTAATGAAGTATCAAAATGAGGATGGAGGATTTGGACATGCACTAGAGGCAGATAATTGGAATCCGAATTCCACACCTACTACAACACAATATGCATTGAGAGTACTAAAACAGATTGATTTTTTTGATATGAGTCATCC
>JAEZKD010000226.1 GCA_023415655.1 Bacillota bacterium
GATCTTAGCTATCATATGTGCAATTTATTGGTTCTGGAATAAAAAGCTTGCCTATCGAATTACCTTTGGCTTATTTGCATCCAGCTTAGTGGTGCAAACCTTAAAGATAACCTTTCGTATCCCTAGACCATGGGTTCGTTATCCTCACTTACATCCGATTACGGATGCCATGGATACAGCTACTGGATATTCCTTTCCAAGTGGACATACGCAGGCAACAACTGCAATGTATGGGATGATAGCATTCTCGACAAAGAATTGGTTAAAAAAGATAGGATGTATATTAATGATAATAGGAGTAGGACTTTCTAGGATGTATCTAGGAATGCACACCTTAGTGGATGTCTTTGGTTCTATGTTGATTACTCTATTAATTACTGGACTCGTTTATCAGATATCACACATTGAGTTTACTAAGAAGAAATGTATGCTTGTGTCGATAGTGATAGCGACCTGTTCCGTTGCTGTTTTATCATATTCGTTAATTCTACGTAATCGTGGTATGGTTGCAACCGAATTTGCAGCAGATAGCTGTGAAGCAGCTCTTGCTGGTTTAGGCTTATCTATTGGGTGGTACATCGAACACTGTTATATACAGTTTAGTGAGCGTACAGCTGATACGAGACTTCAGATAGTTAAATATCTGATTGGAATCGGAGTGACCATTACTATTAAGTTAATACTAAAAGCAATCTTACCAGATGGAATCTTACAAGCTGGTTTCACGAACTTTATTCTAATTTTATGGATACTGGTTGGATATCCATTCATTATTAAGAAAACATTTCAAAAGAAGGAGAATTAAAATGAATATTTTTGAATATATGGAAGGCTATGATCGTTCCTTCGATGAGGACGAATTTGACAAGCGTGTTTGGGACTTTATACAGCAGGAGGAGATTGAAGATACAGAAGAATTCCAGCATTTCTTAAGAGGTTATGGAATTGAGAATTTGCATGATTTTTTAAAGATTATAAGATTCAAACGCCAGATTAAGAAAATATAAGATGCTCAAATTGTATTGAACTATAATACTTTAAGTGTCTTTCGCATAACTTAAATTGTTTCCTTATGTTGCATCGAGAATGGAAAATACGTATGAATTCTGAGAAATGTATTCCATTTTCTTCATGTATCATGTATAATAGCAAGAGGTTAGGGAATAAAAATTCATTTAATAATAAAAAATTAACTATAAGGAGGAAATAATCATGTTAGTATCTGCAAAAGACATGCTCAACAAAGCAAAGGCAGGAAAATATGCGGTTGGCCAGTTTAATATTAACAACCTTGAATGGACAAAAGCTGTATTATTAACAGCTCAGGAAGTAAGTTCTCCAGTCATTCTTGGGGTATCCGAAGGTGCTGGAAAGTACATGGGAGGTTATAAAACGGTTTCTGCAATGGTAAAGGCAATGATCGAAGAGTTAAAGATTACAGTTCCAGTTGCACTTCACTTAGACCATGGTTCTTATGATGGCTGCTATAAGTGCATTGAAGCAGGCTTCTCTTCTATTATGTTTGATGGATCTCATTATCCAATCGAGGAGAACGTAGCTAAGACAAAAGAACTTGTTAAGGTTTGTGAAGAAAAGGGACTTTCTCTAGAAGCTGAAGTTGGATCCATTGGTGGTGAAGAAGATGGTGTCGTTGGAATGGGCGAATGTGCTGATCCAAACGAGTGCAAGATGATTGCTGACTTGAATGTAACTATGCTTGCAGCTGGTATTGGTAATATCCATGGTAAATATCCTGAGAACTGGGCTGGATTAAGCTTTGATACATTAGATGCAATCCAGAAGTTAACTGGTGATATGCCATTAGTACTTCATGGTGGTACTGGAATTCCTGAGGAGATGATCAAACAGGCAATCTCACTTGGCGTTGCTAAAATCAATGTAAATACAGAGTGCCAGTTATCTTTTGCGGCAGCGACTCGTAAGTACATTGAAGCAGGTAAGGACTTAGAAGGAAAAGGATTCGATCCTCGTAAATTATTAGGACCTGGCTTTGAAGCAATCAAGGCTACTGTAAAAGAAAAGATGGAACTTTTCGGTTCTGTAAATAAAGCATAATTATATAGTAAAACATAAGATTGATAAGAGCTATTACTAAAAGAGTAATAGCTCTTATTTTTATGCATTCATTGCTCAGAATTTATGGGACATAATAAAGAATCTTAAACTAGAGTGCGCTACGAATCATTCATAGTGATTCTATTTATTTTGTCTTATTATTTCAATATTAACTTATTGATTCGGTAAAAAATGACAATTTTGAAAAAGAGTATATACAAAATTGGAAAAATATAGTATATTAGAAATTGTAAAAAATATACAATTTTATATCTGATATTGAATACTACTAGAATCAGGAGTGATACCTCATGGGGCGATTTAATAAAGGTGCAAGCACAAACTTACTCCATATTGTTAGTGATTTCATTTTGGGACTTTTATCATTACTAATAGCAGTCTTTATTTTAAGAAACGAAAGCTTCTGGAACGATGGTAGGATTTATATAGTAGCATGTTTTACATTTATGTTGATTTTTGTATTAGCAAACAAAGATTCACGCATGTACAATGTAACGACTTTTTTTTACACAGATCGAATGATTAGATATGTGACCAAATCTTTTATCATTGCTACGGGGGTATCTTCTGCCTTACTCTTTTATGTTGGAGAGTCGTCTATGGATAAGCGATTCTACATTATTTTTCTGGTGATTGATTACTTCATGATGTTAGGAAGTGCCTTCTTAGTAAGAATTATAATTAAGAAAGTATCTATTTTTGCACCAAGGACCTTATTAATAGGTGAAATAGATAGTTTTAGGAAGTTTAAGCGTTTCCTTAACAAGTCCAATATGGATCTAAAGATTATTGGTTATGTAAGTATTCAACAAGAAAAGAGTGTGACTCCTTATTTGGGCAATATTAGTAGCTTAGAGACTATGATTCATGAGAATGCAATCGATCAGGTTTATATTATGCATTGTAGTCGCGAGGATTGTGACATACAGCCATATATTAATATCTGTATGGAGATGGGAGTTACAGTTCGCATTATTATGAACAATTACAAAGCTGGCGGTGCTCAGAGTTATGTAAGCAGTGTTGGTACGTATCCAGTGGTTACGTATCATACTGTGACTCTCAATATGAGTTCACGTGCACTAAAAAGGACAATTGATATTATAGGTAGTCTTATAGGAATTATATTATCCTCTCCATTCATGATAATCACTGCAATTGCTGTCAAGTTGGATTCGAAAGGACCAGCATTATTTAAGCAGACTCGTGTCGGGAGAAATGGACGTCGTTTTAATATGTACAAATTTAGAAGTATGTGTATGGATGCCGAGGAAAAGAAAAAAGAACTCATGAATCAGAATGAAGTCGGTAGTGGATTGATGTTCAAAATCAAAGATGACCCACGAATTACTAGGGTAGGAAGATTTATTCGAAAGACTAGTTTGGATGAATTACCACAATTTTTTAATGTATTAAGAGGAGATATGAGTCTCGTTGGAACAAGACCACCTACATTGGATGAAGTAAAAGGGTATGCACGTAACCATTGGCGTAGAATGAGTATTAAGCCTGGAATCACTGGGATGTGGCAGGTGAGTGGAAGAAGTGCAATTACTGATTTTGATGAGATTGTAGAGCTTGATACAGAATATATCGATAAGTGGAGTGTTTTTATGGATATTAAAATCTTAGCTAAGACTGTCATTCAGGTATTTAGTAGCAGAGGAGCTTACTAAGGAGATTATATAGAGAGAGGAAATATACATGAAAGAAACGATTAGTTTTTATCGAGAGAATAATCAGGTAATGAATAATGCAATCGACAAGTTGATTGTTGAAATCTATAAGCACAAAGTGAAGGGCTATCAAGCCTTTGTTTTGACTGCATGTGGGCAAGGGAATGGGACAACGACCATATCAATCAATTTAGCAATTGGATTAGCAGCTTGTGGATGGAAGGTTGCATTAATAGATTGTGATCTTCGAAAGCAAATGCGATACAAACGGTTGCAACCTGAAGCAAAAAGAGGATTGACCGACTATCTAAGTAATACAGTAACATTAGAGAATATCACATATAAAACAACCTATGAGAACCTATCTTATATCCCTGGTGGAAGCAATTCTGAAAGTCCTGTTCATCTCTTTTGCTCAGAACAGATGGAAGATTTAGCTAAAAGCTTAAAAGAAAGCTATCAGTATATAATATATGATATGCCATCGATTAATGTTGTTCCTGAAGTGGAAGTTATCATA
>JAEZKD010000213.1 GCA_023415655.1 Bacillota bacterium
TGGCTGCTAGTGGCTCTACTTCTACGGTTTGGCTGACTTTACTTCCATCGTTTAAGAGAAGTTCCTTCGTTTCGTAGCATAATTCTTTTGGAAAAACTTCATGTGGATTTCCACTGACTAACAAAGTTAGAATATTTTCATTATTGCCTTGGTGTAATTGCTTAAAATATTCAATTTCTTTCAAGCACCAAATTGATTTTGATGTTTCTTCCGAGCAAACTACAATAAGAAAGGCAGATTGCTCTAATGCTGTTTGTATGTCCATCGCTAGATCTCCACTCGTTGGTAGTTCACTTTCATCACGAAAAACCCTTTGAATTCTTGCAGTATTCGTATACTTTCCTTTTTTGGATGGACGGTAAGTTTCCAGGAGCTTTTGAAGTTTTTCAGCAATCATTTTGTCTTTCGTACTATGACGATAGCTGATAAATGCATCATATTTGTAATTATCCATATTAGCTGCTCCTTAACATAAACAAATCATTCTCTAATGATTGTTCTATGACCTTTTTACTAGATTTTATGTTGAAGTTCCATGAAAAAGTAGAAAAAAGACTGACCATCTAATTCGGCCAGTCTTCTTTGGATTATGATATGGTTTTTAATCTAGTTATCTCCTTCAATCAAGTTCAGATTGCGCTCAAATAACTGATCCAAATCAATGTTCTTATATTTCTCTATGGTTTCTCCGTCAATTGTAATTTGGACTTTATCAATGCTAGGCTGTTCTACTAGAGTATTAACAATTGAGTAAATTGTGATCTCAGGATTCACACCTTCTTTGCTCTCTAAAAAGACAGAATTAAAGTCAAGACTGCAGATTCCATCCTTCTTACTAATCTTATTCAATACAGTGCCATGTGGTATGGTACCTTTCATACCAGTTTCTTCTTCGGTTGGCCCATCAATTAATTGCTCCACCATGACCTGTTCTAACAGTATACTTCCATCATATTCCACCTGGCGCTGTGATTCTACTAAGCCATCCCCCTCATTGTTAGAGAAAAATAATGAAATCAATGCAACCTTAGAATACGTAGTCATTTCACCAACACTGTCGATAAAGTCATCTGCTTGCATACGTCCAATTGGAGTATCACCTCTGCTCAGAGGTAATCCATTGATGAAAAATTCTACTTCCTGTACTGTTTCAATCTGAGTAAAGGTCTTAACGATTGCAGCACGCATTAACACCTCTTCAACACCAGTTATCTCCTGATAATTATCATTGAAGCTTAATTGTAGTTGACCAGCTTCTCCAAAATTATAGCCCATGATACTGACATGGGTCGGCTTTGCTAAACGTAAGGAAGAATCCTTTGGTTCTTCACGTAGAGCAACAATAATCTCTTCCACTAGTTCATTGGGTTGCTGAGCCACTGGAGTATAACTCTCTCCTATCAGCATTGTCCCTTCCTTATTCACATAATATATCTTAAAGTCTGATTCCTCTATTACTTCTTGTTTTTTACAACCAGTAAGCAAGAAAAGAAATAATGTTAATAACAACCAATATGCTTTCTTCATGCGTACCCCCTTATGGAATATAGCTTAATGGAATTCGAATCGTAAATGTCGATCCTTCATTCTCTTTGCTATATACTTTAATTGCACCATTATGCATAAGGACTACATTCTTAGTAATTGCTAAACCAAGACCCGTTCCACCCGTCTGTCTCGCTCTTGCTTTATCCACTCGATAAAAACGATCAAAGATATGATTCTGTGCATTATCAGGGATACCGATTCCTGAATCTGCAACCTTAATGTAAAAATACTTATGGTCTGCATTGAGAGAAACACGCACCCATCCGTCATCTACATTATATTTAACTGCATTCTCAATCAAATTAGAGATTGCGAGTGAAAGCTTCACTTCATCTACTTCAGCTATCACGGAACGAAAGCTTTCAAAGATAACTTCAATGTTACGCCTCTTAGCAATTGGCTTTAAACGTTTTAAGATGATCTCAAGCAATTCATTGATACTTACCTCTGCAATGTTCATCTCACCAGTTTTCTTATCTAATTTTACAAGAGCAAGTAAATCATTGATAATGTTATTCTCACGCTCGATTTCATCGTTGATATCTGTAAGAAATTCACGGTAAAGCTCAACCGGAAGGTCTTCTTGCATCAAAAGAGAATCCGCCAATACCTTAATGGATGTAATCGGTGTTTTTAATTCATGAGACACGTTTGATACAAACTCTTGTCTGGATTCCTCCAACGTTCGAATCCTTAATAACATCTCATTAAAATTTTCTGAAATCTGTTCAATCTCATAGTAACCCGTTATATTTACATCGTCATCCATGTATCCTTCCGCAACATGCTGAATGGATGTTACAACTGACTTTAATGGCTTAACAAGACGTTTGGAATACAAAAATCCAATTGCTAAAATAACGCACACAATCACAATCGTGAATATAAAGGTTTGTTCCTTCATTGAAGCTAAAATTGCATATTCCTTTTCCAATGAGAAATTGATTACTATGACTCCAAGTATTGCTTTGGAATCACTTTGAGTTATCGGAATCGTCAATTCGGCTCTTTTTCGTTCCACATCCTTTACAATCGATGTATTCCCTCGCAACGACTTAATTGCCTCAGAAGAAATTAACACCTTTCCTGATTCGCGATCATACGTATCATAGACAATACGTAAATCATCATCAATCACTAAGACTCTTCCGTCGTACTGAGATGCAATCAAGTACATCCCTGTGTTCACTTCAAGGTTACTCGCTGGATTACTGAAGTATCCAGTAAAAATAATTTTATTGACCAGCGTATCCCCAAAACTTTGCATATCTGCTAGTTTTTCTTCAATACTTCGATTCGTATACGAGTTAATCATTACATTCATTAAAATGCTGGTCGGAATAATACCGACCAGCATCAGTGCAATCATAATATGAACACGCATACTTGTGAGTACTTTAAGTTGTTTTTTAATTCTTGAAATAATATCCAACACCCCATTTAGTATGTACATACTTTGGTTCGCTTGGATTTTCTTCCACCTTTTCTCTCAAACGACGAATATGCACATCAACTGTTCTTACATCACCAGGGTAGTCGTAACCCCATACGATGTTTAGCAGATTTTCTCTGCTGTATACTTTATTCGGATTTAAAATCAATAACTCTAACACATCGAATTCCTTCGCTGTTAGATTAATTTCTTTTTCTGCTATGAAAACACGACGACTTTCACTATCAATTTTCATATCACCATAGGTAATTACCTTGGATTCCTTTTCCTGCGCAGTATTTCTTGCATTTCTACGCATGATGGCTTTGATTCTTGCCTTTACCTCTAAGATATTGAATGGCTTTGTGATATAATCATCTGCACCATATTCAAGACCAAGAATCTTATCCATGTCATCACCCTTCGCTGTTAACATGATAATTGGCATATTGGAAAACTCACGAATCTGCTGACAAACGTCGAAGCCTGACAATTTTGGTAGCATCACATCCAATAGAATAACATCATATTCCTTTTGTTTTGCTGCCTCAACCGCTTCTTCTCCATCATAAGCACAATCTACTTCCATGCCATCTTGTTCCAGCGTAAAACGTATCCCCTTAACTATTAATTTTTCGTCATCAACAACAAGCACCTTTTTTCCCAATATGTCCACCTCTTTCAACTTACGTTTTTTTCAACCTAATCTACCGTGATCAAATCTTTTACCTTGGAATAGATTGCTTCCTTAATTCCTGCAATCTGTTGTATGTCATCTATACTCTGAAATCCATGATTTTCATTACGATAGGCGATGATACTTTGTGCCTTTGCTTCGCCAATTCCAGGTAATGTCATTAGTTCTTCCTTTGTTGCAAGATTGATGTTGATTCTTTTATCCGTGCCTGATTCTGTTTGCACATGATTTGGATCCTCTACTACAAATCCTGCTTTTACCTCTTCTACACTTGGTATTTCGATTTTCTGACCATCCACGATTACCATTGCTTGATTTACAAAGTCCTGTGCTGCTTCCTTTGTAAATCCCCCCGCAAGTGTTACTGCATCAATTAGTCTAGAACCCTCATTCAGTTCGTAAACTCCCGGTGTTTGTACACATCCACAGACATGAACAACAATCCTCTTAAGAAGTGTTTCTTCTGTCATAATCATCGTTGGTATACTCGTTGTAGCTACGATTTCATCCAATAGCCTCTCTTCTTGCTTTTTTGGATCATTCTCTACATAATCCGTCGCACTTAAGCTTTCTGACATCACATAAAATAAACCACCAATCAGAAAGAATGCACCAATGCAACACTTTTGAATCAATTTCACTCTTTTCACTTAAAGACCTTTCATGAAAAGACTCTGCTCTCAACCAGGCTTACAATACTATTGTACCTAATCTATTTTGCTAATACAAGTAGGAACTTTGGATTACTTGCACTTTTTATTTTATAAGCTGTTAAGCCCTCAGTCCTTCCACTTAAATGTGAGTATTCCAACAATAATCAATGCTAGACCAATGATTTTTCTCCATTCAAACGCAACCTTTTCTTGACCAAATAAACCAAAGAGTTCAATCAAATAAGAGATTACAAGCTGGGCTGATACAATCAACATCGTAGCTTTTGCAGGACCAAGTGTACCAATACTTTGGATCACAGTATACGTTATAAATGCGCCTATGGCTCCACCAAGCAGCATATACTTATCCTGAATCCGAAATAAGGAAGCAAATGTCCCTTCTCTTCCCGTCACAAACCAAGCAATTATACATACCAACAATGCAGAAAACTGAACAAAGGAGGAAGCAACCCAGATGCTGGTTTGCTTTGTTACCCCGCTATTGAAAACTCCTTGAATGCTCATAAGTGCTCCAGAAATAAGTGCAATAAGAAACCCCATATAAAAAACCTACCTTTTACTTAATATAAAGATAGGTTTTCCAATTGGTATCATAATATTACAATTCTTTCAATCTGTAAAATAATAAGCATCTGGTTCTTATTATAGGCATTTTGATAAGATTGCAATCATTTCATCCACATTCTCTTTCGTAATAATCAGAGGGGGTACAAACCGTATGATGTTAGAACCGGCTGCTACTAGTATTAAGCCTTCCTCCTGACATTTTGAAATCACCTGGGCTGCAGGTACATTCAATTCAATTCCTTGCATTAATCCATAGCCACGATGCGCAACGATACTTTCTTTTTTCTCTACTAATTGCTCTAATTGTTCGTAGAGATAATCTCCAATGCTTGCTACATGAGACAGAAGCTTCTGCTCCTCAAACAAATCAAAGATAATGCTTGCTGCTGCCGTAACAAAAGGATTACAAGCATAGGTAGACCCATGATCTCCTACTACAAAAGCATTCGCAACCTTATTCACTGCGGCAAAAGCACCAATTGGAACTCCACAGCCGAGGGCTTTTGCACTTGTCATAATGTCTGGTAATATCCCGTATTGCTGATAGGCAAACATCGTACCAGTTCTTCCCATCCCACATTGAATTTCATCTAAAATCAAAACAATGTCATGTTCATCACAAAGCGATCGAATCCCTGTTAAAAATTCCTTCGTGGCAGGATAGATTCCCCCCTCCCCTTGAAACGTCTCCATTATGATAGCACAGGTTTTTTCAGTGATTTTACTACGAACACTCTCTAAGTCATTAAATTCTGCAAATACAACACCACCAATCAATGGCTCAAAGGCTTCTCGGTATTCCTTTTTTCCAGTAACTGATACTGCCCCCATACTTCTACCATGAAAGGAGTGTTCCATTGCAATGATCTCACTATCTGCTTTCTTGTGCTTTTGATAATAATACTTTCTGGCAAGCTTTAGTGCACCTTCAACGGCTTCTGTTCCACTGTTCGTGAAAAATACTTTATCCATCTGTGAGGCTTTTAGAAATTTCTTTGCAGCTTCAATGCTAGGTTGATTGTAAAACAGATTGGAAGTATGTAGTAATTGATCCATCTGTGCCTTTAAAGCATCGTTATACGTTTTATTTCCATAGCCAAGTGCATTCACTGCAATTCCAGCGCCAAAATCCAAATACTGCTTCCCTTTGGTATCATAAAGATATACGCCAAGGCCGTGATCTAATACGATCTCAAAACGGTTGTACATTGGCATTAATACTTGTTTTGCTTCTTCCACCAATTCCTTCATTCTAGCTCCTAACTGTCTGAAACACAGACCTATGCTTATTTTGACAATTTTGGTTCATTTTCATAAAGAATGGATTCATCGTTAATAATCGCAGTACCAATTCCTTTGTTCGTAAAGAACTCTAATAAGAGGCAATGCTCTCTTCGTCCATCCAAGATATGAACTCGTGATACCCCATTTCGAATTGCATCAATGCAGTTTTTTAGCTTTGGTAACATCCCTCCACCAATAAAGCCCTCTCCAATCAGTTGGTCTGCTTCCTCTAACGTAAGGACTGGAATTAAGGAATCCTTATCGTCAAAATCCTTATATACCCCTTCAATGTCTGTTAAGAAAGCTAACTTTTCTGCCCCCACTGCTGTAGCTACTGCACAAGCTGCATCATCTGCATTGATGTTATACGCCTTGAATTCAGCATCCATTCCAATCGGTGCGATGATTGGAATAAAATCATTGTTGATGAGTGTATTGATTAAGTCGGTATTCACTTTCGTAATATTTCCTACAAAGCCAATGTCTTGACCATTCACTGTCCTTTTTTCAACAATCAGTGTGGCTCCATCTTTCCCACTGATACCCGCTGCTTTGACACCCATCTGCTCAACGAGCTGTACTAAATGTTTGTTCACTTTGCCTAGAACCATTTCAGCCACTTCCATTGTAACCTCATCCGTCACACGAAGGCCTTCTACGAACTGCGATTCATGACCTAATAAGGAAACCCATTTGCTAATTTCCTTACCACCTCCATGTACGATGATTGGCTGCATCCCAACCAATTTTAATAATACAATGTCTTTGATGACATTCATTTGAAGTTCTGGATCTAGCATCGCACTTCCACCGTATTTAACAACCACTTTTTTATTATTGAATTTCTGTATGTATGGTAACGCCTCGATCAAGGTCTGCGCTTTTACAAGAATCTGATCTACTTTTGTATCCTCTTCCATGGTTCTCTCTCCCTTATGAACGATAGTCTGCATTAATTTTTACATAATCATAAGTCAAATCACAACCCCATGCTGTAGCGGTTGCTTCTCCAGCCTTCATATCTGCAATCGCTGTTACTTCCTTACCAGATAAAATCTTTGTTGCTATCTCTTCTGAGTAATCGGTTGCCATGCCATTCTCAACTAACTTTAGTTTTCCTTCTTCACTTTCAATGTATAAGTCCACAATGTCTGGATCAAACTCAACCCCAGCATAACCCATGGCACAAAAGATTCTTCCCCAATTGGCATCATTGCCAAAGACTGCTGTTTTTACTAGGTTTGAGGTTATAATTGATTTACTTAAACTAACTGCTTGCTCATAGGTAGTTGCGCGTATAATTTTTGCTTCCAATAATTTTTGCGCACCTTCTCCATCTCCTGCCATCATCTTTGCTAGGGTTGTTGTCACGTAGTTGAGGGCTTCACAAAAGAGTTCATATTCCAATCCTACTGTTGTAATTTCCTGATTCTGAGCAAGACCATTGGCTAATACTAGTAAGGTGTCATTCGTTGAAGTATCACGATCTACACTAATCATGTTAAAGCTTTTCTTGACATCCTCACTTACAGCCTTTTGTAATAACTCTTTGCTGATTGCAAGGTCAGTTGTAACAACCCCAAGCATCGTAGCCATATTGGGATGTATCATACCTGAGCCCTTAGACATTCCACCAACTGTCACCGTTTTTCCATCGATTTCTATGGTCACTGCACACTCTTTTGATATGGTATCAGTTGTCATAATAGCTTGCGCAGCTTCATGGCCTGCATCTATCGTATCACTTAAAGCTTGCTTTAATAATTGAGTTCCCTTTACTATGACCTCCATTGGAAGTAATTTACCAATAACACCCGTCGAACAGGTTAAGATTGTATCTGTTGCAATCCCTAATTCCTTTGCCATCGCTTCTGCCATCGCTTCATTATTCTCATCTCCAAGCACTCCTGTACATGCATTGGCTACTCCACTATTTAATATAACCGCCTGCATTGGCTTCCCGCTTTGAATTAATTTCATATCCCACTTCACTGGTGCAGCCTTTACGACATTCGTTGTAAAGGTTCCTGCAGCAATTGCTGGTACTTTGGAATAGACCAAAGCCATATCTTTTCTTTTTTTCTTTATTCCTGCATACACACCAGCTGCTTCAAAGCCCTGTGCCGCGGTTACTCCACCATTTATTATCTCCATATCCGTTCTCTCCTTTTTTATGGGAACATTGGTACTAGCTGTAGCCCTTCTAACTCACTTAAACCAAACATCAAATTCATATTCTGTATCGCTTGCCCTGCCGCTCCCTTAACTACGTTATCAAGAGCACCCATCATAATTACACGGTTAGTTCGCTCATCTATGACAAAGTTGATATCCACGAAATTGCTCCCCTTCACCCATCTTGTTTCTGGATAAACACCTTGATCAAGAACACGGATAAAATATTCATTCTTGTAATACTGATCATAAATTGCTTTTATCTCTTCATAAGAAACCTTCTTTTTCAGGGAAGCATATTCAGTGACTAAGATACCACGGTTCATCGGAATTAAATGTGGTGTAAAAGACAGCTGAAGCTTTTCATTACAAGCATAACCTAGCTGTTCTTCAATCTCTGGAGTATGGCGATGTGTTGTCACTCCATAGGCTTTGATGGTCTCATTGACTTCACAGAATAGGTTATCAATCTTTGCTCCACGTCCTGCACCGCTTACACCTGATTTTGCATCAATAATCAAACTATGTGGATCTATGATTCCTTCTTTTACAAGTGGATAAGCAGTTAAGATGGAACAGGTAGTATAGCAGCCTGGATTTGCTACCAATCTTGCAGTTTTAATTTTATCTCGATTGATTTCACATAATCCGTAGACCGCTTCGTCAATGAACGAAGGACTACTATGTACAATTCCATACCATTTCTCATAAGTAGCGACGTCCTTGATTCGAAAGTCTGCACTTAAATCGATAAGTTTCACTTTCGATAGGATTTCCTCCTCCACAAGGGTTAAGCATAATCCTTGAGGTGTCGCTGTGAAGATAACATCTACTTGTTCAGCCAATTCCTTCATATTATCATCCTTACAGCAATCCTCAACTAATTGAAACATATTACGATAAACTTCATAATACTTTTTATCAATATAACTCTTGGAGCCATACCAAACGATTTTCACTTCCTTGTGTTGCAATAGTAATCGTACAAGCTCCTGACCAGCATATCCAGTGGAACCAATGATACCTACCTTAATCATGTGCCTCACACCATTCCTTTCCCGTAGTGATAAGTATTTTTATGCATTGTTTTATTATATTATGCACTGATTTTTAAAAAGTTCTTATAATTATACATCTGAAATTTATATTATGCAATAGATAATTTGAATATTTTACTATTTTTGTTTCTTCGTCATAGGAATAATATGTATTAAAAAAAAGAAAAAAGCAGTCCATTACCTAACGATGCTGTTACTTGCATTGTCAGGTAATGGACTGCTTATATTACTTTGATATTATTTTTATACATTCATTTGTTTGATTACTTTGTATAAATGTGCAATCGGTAGACCAACAATCGTATAGTAATCACCTTCAATTCGTTCTACATAGCATGCAAATCTTCCCTGAATCGCATAGGCACCTGCTTTATCCTTTGGTTCCTTACTTTCAATATAGGCATGAATTTCTTCGTCACTCATAGAAGCAAGAAATACCTTTGCCATCTCATAGAAGGTAGTTTTGTGTGTGACCTTCTGTTCACCCATCACAATTACGGTGACCCCGGTATATACCTCATGGCTTCTTCCAGATAATTGTTTCAGCATCGTATAAGCTTCTGCTTCGTCCTTTGGTTTACCAAGAATGGTTCCCTCTAAAGCTACAATCGTATCGGCACCGATTACCATACACGGGTTGGCTTGTTTACTTGCAATATCCTCTGCTTTAAGCTCAGACAGATTCATAACAAAATCACTTGGCAATGTTGCGGTAGTGATTTCTTCCTTATTACTTGGTTGTACCGTAAATGGTATTCCAACCTGACTTAAAATCTCTTTTCTTCTTGGAGAGCCTGAGGCTAATATAATTGGATACATCGCTATTTCCTTTCTGGTATGCATTTTTATGAAATTAATAAATAATGTTCTTTTACCACTTCCATAACTTCTGGAAGCGTTCTCATTTTAGTAAATAGATTATCATATTTTGGAATATATGCAACCACATACATCAACAAAGCTAATCCGATTGCATAATAAAAATCAGTAATGGAGTGTTGTTTAACAAAAACTGTGGACATGCATATTAAGATACTAAGAAGAATGGCTCCTGCACCGATCCATTTCCTTTGTTTGCAACGATTGCATCGTAGCAATGCAATCGCAACTCCAATTGCATTAAAGCAATGAATGCTTGGGCAAACATTCGTCCCCACATCCACATAATAGATAAATCGTGTCATCTCAATTAAGAGGTTACTTCGTCCCAATTCATCTAAATTTGGTCGAAAATAAACACCGGTTGGATAAACGGAGTATACAATCAAACAAATAGTCATACCTATAAATAAGAACATACAGAGACGGTAGTATTCTTCTCTAGACGTAAAAAAGAAGTATCCAATCGTTAGTGGTACATATAAAAACCATAGATAGTATGGGATAATAAAGGCTTCCACAAAAGGGATGTATTGATCCACAACCGACTCTATTGGATGAAAGGAATCTATACTTTTCTGATTGAGATAAAAAAACCATATAACATAAATAATAAAATAACTTAAAATCCATACATGGTTACATTGCTTTATAACTTTTTTCATAATCTCGTACCTTTCCTTATGTAATATCTTGTTGACATCAACGTAGTTATGTAAGTTAAAAGTCTGATGTACTATATTTTTCTATCTTAACACAATCATTGTGATATAAAAACGAATATCTCCTTAAATTAATTTAAGATTTCCTTAAAATATTCTGGAGAGTTTCAAAAGATATTCTATCAAAAGCTATGCATCTTATCTAAAAAATGTGTTTGGTATGAAATATTTTCTAAAATAGGTATTGAAAGTAACTGTGATATGATGTATATTTATAACATTAAATTGTTTTTTTATTCAATAAGGAGGCATTCAAATGAAAGAAAAAGTTATACTTGCATATTCTGGTGGACTTGACACAACTGCTATTATACCTTGGTTAAAGGAAAATTATGATTATGAAGTAATCTGCTGCTGTATCGATGTTGGTCAGGGCAATGAATTAGATGGTTTGGAAGAAAGAGCTAAGCTCTCTGGTGCTACTAAATTATACATAGAACATTTAACGGATGAATTCGTGGACGAATATGTAATCCCATGCGTAAAGGCTAACGCCATTTACGAGAACAAATATTTATTAGGAACTTCTATGGCTCGACCAGTAATCGCAAAAAAATTAGTTGAAGTTGCAAGAAAAGAAGGTGCTGTTGCTATCTGTCACGGTGCAACTGGCAAAGG
>JAEZKD010000239.1 GCA_023415655.1 Bacillota bacterium
AGTTGATTTAGTTACAAATAAGAAATTCCTTGAAGAAACAGACAACGGTGCAAATGCAATCAATGCTTTTGCAGAAGGTAAATTAGGTGCTTGGTGTTCTGGTACATGGAATGCTGAAAAAGTTAAAGAAGCTCTTGGCGATAACTATGCAGCTACTAAGCTTCCTACAATTACTTTAAATGGTACTGAAAGCCAGATGAAGTCTTTCGCAGATTACAAATACATCGGTGTTAATATTAATACAGCTCCAGAGAACATGGAAGCTGCTCAGGCATTAGCTGTTTATCTTGGAAGTGAAGAATGCCAGAAGGTTCGTTTCCTTGCAAGAAGCATCGCTCCTACAGTTACTACTTTAGTAAATGACCCTGAAGTAGCAGCTAACGTTGCAGTTGCAGCACTTAGCGAGCAGGCAGCTCATACTCAGTTCCAATCTACAATTTCCCAGATGGCTAACTTCTGGACACCAGCTCAGGGCTTTGGCGCAGGTATCTATAATGGTGAAATTACGAAGGATAATATGCAGCAACAGCTTGATGCATTGGTAACTAATATCTTAACTGCATTAAATTAATCATATAATTGTGCTGCTGTAGAAGTAATGTTTTAAACTTTGCAGCAGCATTTTTTAAGCAAAAGGGAATTCTAGAGTAATTACCTTAGAAGTTGCCTATTAACAATAAGGGAGGAAGAGTTTGAATGAAAAATCCATTCCGGACTATCGCAACAATATTCAAACAGGGAGATATCATAACAAGATTATCCTTTTTCATCATGGGTTTATCCAATCTATTAAGAAAACAGATTGTGAAAGGTTTGATCTTTTTATCCGCTGAGATTGGCTTTATCTTCTATGTTTATATGTTTGGCGCATCTGCATTATCCCATTTTGATGATTTGGGAGAAGTACAACAGGGAATGTACATTGATCCTACGACAAAATTACCTGTAAAGCAGGCGGGTGACAACTCTATGCTCCTGCTATTAGCAGCAGTTGTTGCTTTTTTTGTTATTGCTGCATTTGCAATTATGTGGTTTTCAAGTATTAAAGCTGCATATGACGTACAAAAGAAGAAAGAGCAAAACGAAAAGATTCCAACTTTTATCGATGACCTAAAGTCTTATTTTGACCGTAAAATACATAGAACATTGCTGCTTTTTCCATGTCTTGGTATCTTAGTGTTTAACATCTTGCCTTTGGTATTTATGATACTAATTGCATTTACTAATTTTGATGGTAAACATCAACCACCAGGAAATTTATTTACCTGGATTGGGCTTAGTAATTTTAAGAATATGTTAGATTCTACCAGTATCATTGGTAAAACCTTCTGGCCAATCCTTGGCTGGACATTTATTTGGGCTATTTTTGCTACGTTTTTGAATTACATATTTGGTATGATTTTAGCAATGTTAATTAACCGTAAAGGAACTAAGTTTAAAAAGTTTTGGAGAATGATATTCGTAATGTCAATCGCTGTACCACAGTTCGTTTCTTTATTGGTTATTCGAAATATGCTGGATGAAAACGGAGCAATTAATATATTACTTCAGAATTGGGGCTTAATTGATAAAGCACTGCCATTTTGGACGAATCCAACTTGGGCAAAGATCACAGTTATTATTGTAAACCTTTGGGTTGGTGTACCATACACAATGTTAATAACAACAGGTATCTTGCAAAACATTCCTGGGGAGCTTTATGAATCAGCCAAAATTGATGGAGCAAATGCAGTAAAGATATTTTTCCGTATTACACTTCCTTATATGATATTTGTAACGACGCCATACCTGATTACACAATTTGTTGGTAACTTAAATAACTTTAATGTTATCTTTTTCTTAACAGGTGGTAATCCGATTACACTTGACTATTATCAAGCAGGGCATACGGACTTACTGGTTACTTGGTTGTATAAATTAACCATAAACAGTTTTGACTACTCTTATGCAGCGGTTATTGGTATCTTTGTATTTGTAATTAGTGCCGTTATTTCATTGATTACATATCGAAGAACCAAATCTTATAAAGACGAGGAGGGATTCCAATAATGGCTAGACAACGTTCTATGAAAAAGAAAAAAACAATCGAGAACACTTTTGTTCATATATTACTAGCAATCTTATCGATTATATGGATTTTCCCAATTGCCTGGATTATCATGACGTCGTTTCGTGTGGAACAAATCCCATACATGTCTTACTTCATTCCAAAGGGATTTACGCTTGATAACTATATTAAACTATTTACCGATACAAGACAATTTTTCTTCGTTCGCTGGTTTATGAATACCTTAATTGTAGCCATTTTCTCTTGTGGTATCTCTACCTTATTTGTACTTGGTATCTCTTATACGTTATCAAGAACTCGTTATCAAGGAAGAAAAGCGATGATGAACGTTGGCTTAATTCTTAATATGTTCCCTGGCTTTATGTCCATGATCGCCGTGTATTATATTCTAAAGGGTCTTGGTATTACACAATCCTTAATTGCCTTAATTATGGTATATTCAGGAAGTGCAGGGCTTGGTTATTACGTGGCAAAGGGGTTCTTTGATACAATACCAAAATCAATTGACGAAGCAGCACAGATTGATGGTGCAACTAGATGGAAGGTATTTACTAAGATTACAATGCCTTTAAGTAAGCCGATCGTTGTATATACCCTATTGACTTCTTTCATGGCACCATGGGTTGATTTTATTTTTGCTAAGATTATTATGGGTGATAATTATGAGAATTACACAGTAGCAATTGGTCTTTGGACAATGCTCCAAAAGGACTACATACAGACTTGGTATACACGATTTGCAGCTGGTGCAGTATGCGTATCCATACCGATTGCTCTATTGTTCCTATTCACGCAAAAATATTATGTTGACGGTTTATCCGGTTCTGTGAAAGGTTAAGCCAGAAGGAGAGTTATGAAAGCACTTCATAAAATTGCAAGTTTTGCTTTAGTGTTTCTATTGATGATGAGTGGATGTAGTAAACAAATAGATTCTGTAACCTCAGGCGATACAACAATTACCGTGACACCAAGTTCAGAAGAAAAGATAACACCAACACCACAAGAAGAGCCCAAAGAAGTGATATTGGAAGAATATCCTGCTATGCCAGTTTCTCTGACACGTGAGAAGGAGGATAATTACCGCACTTATTATGAAGTGTTTCTTTACTCTTATTATGATAGTGATGGAGATGGAATCGGTGACATCAACGGATTGATTTCTAAGCTTGATTACTTAAATGATAATGATCCGAACACCGATTCTGATCTAGGAGTGACAGGTATATGGCTGATGCCAATTATGCCTTCTAGTACTTATCATAAATATGATGTGAAGGATTATTATGATATTGATCCCTCTTATGGTACTTTAGAGGATTTTCAAAGGCTCATAGAAGAATGTGATAAACGTGATATCCGCTTGATCATAGACTTGGTATTTAATCATTCCTCGAATGAGCATCCGTGGTTTTTAGAAGCGGTTACTTACTTAAGAGGGTTAGATCCCTTAGAGGAGCCAAGTGTAGCCGATTGTAAATATTTTGGTTATTACAATTTCGCAAAAGACAAAGCAGATAATAGTACTTATCATAAAGTTGATCATACAGATTGGTATTATGAAGGTGTCTTTGTTAGAGAAATGCCAGATTTAAATCTATCCAATGAAGAAGTACGCAAAGAAATTGAACAAATAGCAAAGTACTGGTTAGACCTTGGCGTCGATGGTTTTCGTATCGATGCAGCAAAGGAGTATTATAGTGGTTCTCAAACAAAGAATATTGAGGTTCTTTCTTGGTTTCAGACCTATGTCAAAAGTGTAAACAAAGAGGCATATCTTGTGGCAGAAGTATGGGATTCCTTTGGAACCATTGCTTCTTACTATGAGAGTGGAATCGATAGTATCTTCAATTATGCATTTGGAGATGCCACAGGAAAGATTGCAGTAACAGTAAATACTGCAGGGAATCAAAAGGCTGGTTATAACCTAGCAATGAATATGAAACAAGTTCAAGATACCTTTTCTTCAAGAAATGCATCCTATATTGATGCTTCCTTTATTAGCAATCATGATAATTATCGAGCTTCTTCTTATGTTTCGTATGAAGAAGACCTTGTAAAGCTTATGGGTGGGATTAACCTGATGATGAATGGTAGTAGTTTTATCTACTATGGAGAAGAAATCGGTATGGTTGGGACTGGAAAAGATGAAAATAAACGAGTACCTATGTATTGGTCTACGACGGATCTGACGGGAATGACGAAAGGTCCAAAGAATATGGAGAAGCAAACACAGGTATTTCCAAGTGTAGAGGAACAACAAGGGGATAGCTCCTCCATTCTTAACTACTATAAAAGAGCAATTCGTCTAAGAGAAAATAATCCAGAAATTCTACGTGGAAAAGTAGAAGTAATTGAAGGTTTCGATAAAGATATTACAGCAGTTACTAAAACATACGAAGGTAAAACCATTATCCTTCTTATGAATATAAGCCCAGAAGAAAAACAAGTTGTGTTGGCTAAGGATACCTTTACTTATGAAGGAGTGAGTGGTGCATTGACAACCACCAGTGTTCAGCCAGTGCTGAATGAGGATACTATTACCTTGCCACCTTATGCAATTGTGATTCTGCGCTAAAATAAATGAAATGATACAGCAAGAAATAATAGGAGAGACTGATGAATCAAAAAATTGAAAAAATCAAAACATTAAAATCACAAAAAGACATTTATTTTTATTTACTTGACCTTGTTAAGGAAATGGCCGAGAATGGTAAGAAAAATGACTCCAAAAAGAAATTATACTATATCAGTGCCGAATTCTTAATTGGTAAACTATTAAGTAACAACTTAATTAATCTTGGTATCTATGATGAAGTTGCGAATGCTGTGAAAGAATGTGGCTTTACTATGGCTGAGATTGAGGAAATGGAGCCAGAACCAAGCTTAGGTAATGGTGGTCTTGGTCGTTTGGCAGCTTGTTTTCTTGATTCCATTGCAACTTTAAACTTAAACGGTGATGGTATTGGATTAAATTATCACTTTGGATTGTTCCGTCAGAAGTTTGAAGATAATCTTCAAAAAGAAGAGAAGAATCCATGGATTACCGAGCAGAGTTGGTTAAGAAAAACTAAGAAACACTTTGTTGTTCCTTACGATGGATTCTCCTTAACTTCAACTTTATATGATATTGATGTGATTGGCTATCAAAACGGAACGAATAAATTACATTTGTTCGATATTGATTCTATTGATTACAGTTTGGTTCGCAAAGGAATTGAGTTCAATAAAGAAAAAATTGAAAAGAACCTTACCTTGTTCCTTTATCCAGATGATTCTGATGAAGAAGGTAAATTACTTCGTATTTATCAACAGTACTTCATGGTAAGCAATGGTGCTCAGTTAATCTTAGAAGAAGCAATGGAAAAGGGAAGTAACTTGCATGACTTAGCAGATTATGCAGTGATTCAGATCAACGATACGCATCCAACACTTGTAATTCCTGAATTAATTCGTCTGTTAATGGAAAAAGGAATTGAACAAAAAGAAGCGATTGAGATTGTATCCAAGGTATGTGCTTACACCAACCATACGATTCTTGCAGAGGCACTGGAAACTTGGCCAATGTCTTACTTAGAGAAGGTAGTTCCTCACTTAATCCCAATCATCAAAGTATTGGATGAACAAGTAAAGGAAACATATGACGATGAAGAGCTAGCAATCATTGACAAGCAAAATCGTGTTCATATGGCATGGATTGATATCCATTATGGATTCAGTGTCAATGGTGTTGCAGCACTACACACAGACATCTTAAAGAACAACGAATTAAAAAAGTTCTATGATATCTATCCAGAACGCTTTAACAATAAGACGAATGGAATTACCTTCCGTCGTTGGCTATTACATTGTAATCATCCATTAACAGATTTTATCACAGAATTAATTGGTGATGGCTTTAAGAAAAATGCGACAGAATTAGAAAAGCTATTAGCTTTTGTGGATGATACAAAGGTATTAGAGAAGTTACTAGAGATTAAGAAAAATGGAAAAGAAGCTCTTGCTGAGTACTTAAATGCAACACAGAAGCTTTCTGTGAATACCAATGCAATCTTTGATATTCAAATTAAGCGTTTACATGAGTACAAACGTCAACAGATGAATGCTTTGTACATCATTCATAAATACCTTGAAATTAAATCAGGTAAGCTACCAAAGACTCCAATCACCTTAATCTTTGGTGCAAAAGCAGCTCCAGCGTATACCATTGCCAAGGACATCATTCATTTGATTTTATGTCTGTCTGAATTAATCGCAAAGGATAAAGACGTAAGTCCATACATGCAGGTTGTAATGGTTGAGAATTATAATGTAACACTTGCAGAAAAATTAATTCCAGCATGTGATATCTCAGAACAGATTTCCCTTGCATCCAAGGAAGCAAGTGGTACCGGTAACATGAAATTTATGTTAAATGGTGCTGTAACACTTGGAACAGAAGATGGTGCTAACGTGGAGATTCATGAGCTAGTTGGAGATGAGAATATCTTTATCTTTGGTGCATCTAGTGATGAAGTTATTCAGCATTATGAGAAGAAAGACTATGTATCTAAGGATATCTGTAAAAAAAATAAGCACATTGGTGAATTAGTGGATTTCATTGTATCAGATTCCTTACTTGCAATCGGTCAAAAGGAGAATTTAACGCGTCTACATCATGAATTGATCTCGAAGGATTGGTTTATGACTCTACTTGACTTGAACGATTACATTGCGACAAAAGAAGCAGCTTTTGCAGCATACGACAATCGTTTGGATTGGGCAAAGAAAATGTTAATTAATATCGCACATGCAGGATATTTCTCCTCTGATCGTACCATTGAACAATACAATAATGAGATATGGAAACTGAAATAGGGGGCAGAAGACAATGAAAAAAGCGGGAATATTAGTTCCAGTAGCATCATTACCATCGATGCATGGAATCGGAGATTTCGGAGAAGAAAGCTATCGCTTCATTGACATCATGAAAAAGGCTGGATGGAATCTGTGGCAAATATTGCCACTTAACCCGCTTGGTTATGGTAATTCACCGTACCAGCCATATTCATCTATGGCTGGTGATGAAATCTATATCAGCTTATCCAAACTATGTAATGAAGGGCTTCTTGATAAAGTACCGGTATTTCAAAGATATGCTACCAAAATTGATTACGAAGCAGTGCGTCAATTTAAGGGTAAATATTTAAAGAAAGCATTTGAAAAGTTTCAAGAGCTTGGGAAAAATAGTGAGTATGAAAAGTTCATTCAACAGGAATGGGTTTACCAATATGCAGTATTCTTAAGCTTAAAGAAGCAAAATAATCTCATTTGTTGGAATGAATGGCCAAAGGAGCAACAGCGTTGGATCAAGGATAAAAAGTATGATATTAGTCACCTAAAAACTCAGATTGAGTATGAGATGTTTATCCAATTTCAGTTTTACAAGCAGTGGATGGAATTAAAGGTGTACGCAAATCGAGCAGGCATCGAAATTATGGGAGACATCCCAATCTACGTTGGAATTGACTCTTTGGATGTATGGGCAAATCAAGAAAGCTTTTTATTGGATGCTGATGCAAAACCAGC
>JAEZKD010000242.1 GCA_023415655.1 Bacillota bacterium
ACACCAGTCGCAAGTGCTAATATAAATGGAACCGTCAAGGCTCCTGTCGTTGCTCCAGAGGCATCAAAGGAAATTGCCAAAAATTCACGAGATGTGAAGATCGCAAGTATGAAAATAATACTATATATTACGAATAGTAATTTATACAGCGGAAAATTATATACGATTCTTATCAAACCAATTGCGAGCATAATTGCAATACCAACGGAAACAACTACAACAATACTGCTTTTGGAGATAAGTCCAGAAGTCACTGAATCAACCTGTTGTGCGAGAATATGTAAATCAGGCTCTGCTACAGATACAAAGAATCCAAGTAAAATACCTGCAAATGCAACAAACCAAAGCTTATTCGTCTTTGTAATTGTTGCACCCATATGATTACCAATTGGTGTAATACCTGTGTCGACACCAATAAGAAAAATTGTTAATCCAATGATGATGAGCACTGCACCGATTAAAAAGCGTGTAATCGCTGGAGTCTCAAGGGGTGTTAGAGTAAAATGAAGTATTAATACGATGATTGTAATTGGGAGAACTGAAGATATTACTTCCTTTAATTTTGTTGAAAATACATTCAATGAGTTTCTTCCTTTCTTATTAAATTTTTATTTACTACGTAAACATTCCATATACTACATTCGTTTCATTCATTGCTTTTATTCCCTCCTTTTCTAAACTTTGGTTAAATTAACCTAGATTTTATCATAACATATCAAAGAACCTTAGAGCAACCCTTGATTTACTTCTTACTATAAAAAACATGTCCCTTGTTTGTGTTCAAAAGGGACATGTTTTTTTATAGCTCTTGTTTGATTAAGCTTTGATCACCTAACAATTATTAAAATATTATTACGTCTATTCTACACTTTTTAATGCTTCTACAGGTTCAATTCCATCCAAAGATCGATTGGTAAATAAATTAACCAAAATTGCAAAGAGAAAGGACATAATCACTGCTATTACATAACTAATTGGATTAATTGACACTGCAAAATGAATGGATGGCATCTTTAATACAAGCGTTAAACAATTGCCAAGCACATAACCAACTGGTAGCCCAAAAAAGATACCAATTGCAGTTAAAATCATGGTTTCTTTATTTACATAGGAATGGACCTCCCTGTCATAAAAACCAAGTACCTTAATTGTTGCAAGCTCTCTCTCACGTTCGGAAATATTGGTCGTAGATAACGTAAAGAGTACCGTGAATGCCAAACTAGCAGCCAAGATGATTAGGATATAAACAACCATGTTAATCAGCTGAAAGGCTGTTGCGAATTCTTCTTTGAGACTTTCTGTGCTGACAACTGAAATGATACCCTCTTGTTTGGATAATTCTTCTGCGTATCCCACTTCATCTATACCGGAATCCTTGAAATTAATAAATGCTCCATTCGGTTGATACTCTCCAAATAAGGATTCATAGACATCTTGTGTCATATAGACATTATTTCCTAGATAGTTTTTCACTAAGCTAGTGACTTTAACATCTCCTTGTTCTAAGCTTAAGTTCTGTAAGGACACCATGTCTCCTGCTGAAAAATCAAGCACCTCTCCTGCATTTTGTGTGACTAAAATACCGGTATCATCCAATTGAATTGCCTCATCCTTAAGACTCTCTAGATAGATAAAGGAATTCAATGATTGCCCTCTTGGCACTACAATTAGTTGAACTTTTGTTTCATCCTTGTTGGAGTTGATAATTTTGACTGAATCAATCTGAACATTGATATAATTAACAGTATTTTCATTCTCTGAAAGATACGACAACAGCTTATCATTCTCGTTGGTTTTTGCCACGGCCATAATATCGTACAAATAAGTCTTTTCATACTGAAGTGGCATTAGCTCTGTCACAGAATCTTTGATTACAAATCCACATAATACCAATGCAGTACATCCTGTGATACCAAAGATCGTCATGAAAAGACGCTTTTTATAACGGAATAGATTTCTTGCTGTTACTTTATTTAAAAAGGACAAGCGTTTCCAAATTGGTGTAAATCGCTCTAGTAAAACTCTTGAACCAGAACGTGGTGCTTTTGGTCGAATTAGTGTTGCAGGCATCTGCCTTAATTCATGTCTACAAGACAAGATTGTCGCTAAAACGATTCCAAGTGTAAATAAAATTACACCTCCCAATCCATACACAACATCATAATGTAAAAGATACTCTGGCAATTGATACATCACACCAAAGACAACAAATATAATCTTTGGTAATGCAATAAAGCCTAATAGATTACCAAGGATACCTCCGAGTATACATGCAGATAAGGTATATATGATATATTTTCTTTGAATTTCTAAATTGGTATAGCCCAATGACTTATAAGTACCAATCAAGCCACGATCCTCTTCTACTCTTCGCGTAATCGTTGTTAAACTAATCAAAATTGCAACGACAAAGAATATGATTGGGAATACCGTTCCTAGGGTTTCAATGCAATCTGCATCCGACTGTATATTCGCATAGCCACTCAAGGAGCTTCGATCCTGAACATACCACTGAGTCATTGGTAGCTCGTTAATCTCCTTACGTGCAGATTCTTGTTCTTTCTCTGCCTTTGCATGATTCTCATTAAATTCCTGTCTTGCTTGTAAAAGTTCTTCTTCCCCTTTTACTAACTTCTTTTCATTCTCTGCTAGTTCTTGTTGGTAAGCCTTTAACTCTTTGTCTGACTCAATCTCCTGTGTTGACATCTGAGAGAAAAGCAATTCTACTTCTGCTTTCGCTTGATTCAAGGCTACTTTATTCTTATCGAGCTCAGCTTGTGAAGCATCGATCTGTTGTCTTGCATCATCCAGTTCTTCTCTTAGCGTTGTTTCTGCTTCTGATAATTCCTCTTGTGCTTTTGATACAATTTCATCATAACGTGCTTGTTCCCGCTGTGGTTTTATCTGCGTTTCAATTGCTTGAACCACCTGACCTACATAGTCTTTATAGTCATTCGAATAGGTATTTAGCTCTTTCGAATCCTTAAGTTGGAGGTCAATGGCGGTATAGATGTCACGCTTAACTGCTTGATCTAACACAAAAAAGGTAAAGTCTGTGCTTGCTGTCGATCGAAAGGCTGCAGCACCCTCATCACTATTGATATCCAGGGCATCTGTTACAATACCTGTAATTGTAAATTCCGTATGAAGAAAATTTGGTTCTTCCTCCTGACCATCAACCGTTTCAAGTACTTCTTCAATGGTCACCTTATCACCGATTGTTTTTCCAGTCTTTGAACTATATTTTTTCGTAACTACAATCTCATCGTTTGCTTTCGGAAGTTCTCCTTTCATGACATAAGGTCGATTGAGCCCATGTTCCTTGATGGTCTTTATCTCAACACTCTGTTTTTTATCCCCATCTTGCACATACACGGTTTCACTATAATCACCTTCAATCCTTAGTACTTCTTTTACGGATTCTAATGCTTTTATATCATCCTCCGTTAAGCCTAACGTTGATACAATTCGTATATCGAATAGATCTTGTTGGTCAAAAAAATAATCTGCTGAATGCCGTAAATCGACGCAGGCCGCTTTTACTCCAGTTAACATCGTAACTCCAAGCACTGTGATAATTAGTAGGGAAACAAATCTTTTTTTCTCTTTTATGATTGAACGCCAGATGTCTTTACTATATGCTTTCATAAATATTACCTCTCATCCTACCATTCAATCTCTGAAATTGGAGTTGGATTCTCATTACATGTAACATCCACTACTTTCCCACTTTTAAACCGAATTAATCGGTCAGCCATTGGTGCTAATGCGGAATTATGTGTAATGATTAATACGGTAATGTTCTCTTTTCTACAAGTATCCTGTAATAGCTGCAAAATCTGCTTGCCCGTATTATAATCCAATGCTCCCGTTGGTTCGTCACAAAGTAATAGCTTTGGATTTTTCGCTAGTGCTCTTGCAATTGATACACGCTGTTGTTCTCCACCCGAAAGCTGTGCTGGGAAATTCCCTTTACGCTCTGAGAGCCCAACCTTATCCAATACTTCTGATACATCCATTGCATTCTTAGAAACTTGAACAGCAAGTTCTACATTCTCCATCGCTGTCAAATTAGGCACTAAATTGTAAAATTGAAATACAAATCCGATATCAGATCGTCGATATCCAACTAGCTTTTTTTTATCATATTTCGTAATCTCATTTCCATCAACAAGAATCTGTCCTGAGGTTGGAATATCCATTCCTCCTAATATATTAAGTGCAGTTGTTTTTCCAGCTCCAGAGGCACCTAGAATGACTGCTAATTCTCCCTTTTCTACCTGAAAGGAGGCTTGATCCAATGCTTTGATTGAAGTTTCTCCTGTTTTATATTCCATACTAACCTTGTTAAATTCAATATATGACATTTGTTTCTTTCTCCTTTTATCTTTGAACACCTTGTTGAACAATTGATAGTATACAATAACTAAATTTCCATATCAATCAACAATCCAAGATAGATTGTTGATTAACTTGAACACAACATGTTGTCGTGTTATGATTAGAGAAAGGGGGATGACTGAATGAAAAAACAACCTCATATTACAGAACAAACGAAAACCTGTTTAAGAGATGCGTTTTGGAAACTTTATTCTGAAAAACCAATTGAAAAAATAACAATTAAAGAAATCACCGAGCTGGCTGGCTATAATCGTGGAACTTTTTACTTATACTATAAAGACGTCTACGATATCCTATCTCAGATAGAACAAGATATTCTAGATAACATACGGCTCGCAGTTGATGTGATCCAACAAAAAGATCCTGAGGATTTTACTAATAATTTAAGCATTTTTGTAGAATTAATGCAAACTTATTCGAAATATTCTACGGTACTTTTAGGTGGCAATGGAGATCCTCTATTTACGACTCAATTAAAAGAGCTTATTTGGCCTTTGATTCAACGATTCTTTCTTCCTTTTAAGGAGCTTAATGAGTATCATATGAGCCTTTTAGCAGAATTTTATTTATCCGGCATCTTGGCTGCTGTTTCAAAATGGAATTTAGACCCAAAGATTACTCTAGATGAATTCATTACCTTTATGGTAAAACAAATCTTCCCTATGATTTAGCCTAAGATAGTAAAACCAACAAGAATTAGAAAACCATTCACTTGTCACAAACTAACAAAGCTGTTAAAAATTCAGACCTTGCTACTGAATTCTTAACAGCTTTGCATCCTATTTACACTATATAGTGTCTTGTGCTTATACTTCTTCTAGCATCCAAACTCTCATCTGGCTCTCGCCTCTATTTGCCCAAGCATAATATGGGATTGCAGTCATAACGACTTCTTCTTTCCAAGGGCGTTCCTCACTGTAGAGTTCTTCTCCTGTATGTATTCTAATGCCATTCACCTTCAAACATACCATCCCGTTTAAAACACCTTCCTTACAAGTGTAAGTCTGAGCATTCATCTTACTTGGAATTCGAAGTGCTTGAATATCTTCACCATTATCAATACCTTCAAAACAGTACACGATCGGTCCACGCATTAAGGCAACGCAGCCTACATTCGCTCTAACCTTTGGATTCGCGTAAACTTTACGTACTGGCATATCAAACATCACGTTTACCGTATCCTCTGCATTCCAGCTTCGTTTTAGATAGAGATAGCCTTTCTTTATGTAATCCTTAATTTCTATTCTCTCACCGTTGATCGTTACTTCCGTGTTACAATCCTCTAAATTAATATAATATGGGATGTGTATCGCAAGCGTAAATATCTCATCGGTTTTCGGTAGCATACGATAAGATACCCTTCCTTCCCATGGATAGTTACTTTCTACTACAATATCTGCTTTATCAAGCTCTGCTCTCTGGCCAAGCAATAGATGTGAATAGATGATCTCTGAACTCTCACTCCATGCATAAGCTCCAAGAGAGGTTACCAAACGAACGAGATTCGTAGGACAACAAGCACATTCATACCAACCCGGACGATTAGGTAGCACATGCTTATGCCCAAATATCTTTCCTGATACTTCTGGATTCACCTCAAGGGGATTCACATAAAAGTACTTTGTTCCATCTAGTTGTATTCCACTGATGGTACCGTTATATAATTCTCTTTCCATAATATCTGCATACATTCCATCCGGCTCAATTTCTAACATTCTCTTAGCAAAGAACACCATAGCAATCGAAGCACAGGTTTCAGCATATGCGATATCATTTGGAAGATCATAATCAATGGTAAATGCTTCCCCTTCTACAGTCGAGCCAATTCCCCCTGTGATATACATTCTCTGCTGCACGATATTATTCCAAAGCCTTACACAAGCATCATATAGCCTTCTATCCCCATCTTCACCAGCCAAATCTGCCATTGCAGTATACATGTAAACGGCACGTACGGAATGACCGACTGCCTTCTCTTGCTCATAGATTGGCTTATGCATCTGGGCATAGGTAGTACTAAGTGGCTCTAAGTTATACTGTCCCCAGTGCTGCCAGCCTCGTTTCACCTTTTCTTCATAGTGATAATTTGGATTCTTACCTCTCTCCTCTAAAAAGAAACGTGCCATGTCCTTATACATTGCTTTTCCTGTTACACGGTAAAGCTTTAATAATCCAATCTCTACCTCCTGATGCCCTGGAATCCCCCGTTCTTTTCCTTCACCAAACCTATGAATGATGTGCTCTGCCATTCGTTCCATTACATGCAGAAGCTTATCCTTTCTAGTTGCCTGATAATAAGCAACCGCAGCCTCCATCATATGCCCTGCACAATACAGCTCATGGCATTCCTGAAGATTTTGCCATCGGTGTTCTGGTTCCTTGATTGTAAAGAAAGTATTCAAATATCCATCTGGTTGTTGTGCCTTTGCAATGATATCTATAATTTCATCGGCTCTTTTTTCTAACTCTTGATTGGGCCTTACTGCTAAAGAGTATGCCACTCCTTCTAACCATTTGGCTACATCACTGTCTTGAAAAACCATTCCATAAAATTCACCCTGACTTAAGCCTGCTGCAATGCGAAAATTCTCTATCGCATGACTTTTAGCAACACCTGGAACTTCGTCATTGAGTACCTTTTCCTGAAACGGAATTACTACATCAATCATTCTGTCTTGCATTGTAGTCCAAAAAGCATCCTTAATTTGTACTTGCTTTACTGTGATTTCATTTGCATGTTTCATCTTTTAACCTCCATGATTTAAACCCTTAAGGACCCTCGAAAACCTCGACTCGAATAATAAGATTCTGCTCCATTGTGATACAAAAATACTGTTTCATAACGACGATCACCAAAGATAGCACCACCGAGCTTTCGAATAGACTCTGGTGTTTTTAGCCAGCTCGAGGTCTTTTGATCAAAGGCACCTAATTTCTGGAGCTTTCTATATTCTTCTTCCGTTAACATCTCAATCCCCATAGCATTCGCCATATCAATCGCACTACTTTCAGGTTTGTTGGCTTTTCGCGAGACTAAAGCTTCGTTATCATAGCATAAACTTCTTCGCCCTATCGGACTTTCCAAGGAACAATCAATAAATATATACTCATCTGAGTTGTGATCATAACCAACTACATCTGGTTCTCCTCCTGTATTCTCCATCTCATACAAAGACCACAGTTTTACGATATTTGAGGTAAGCTTTGTTTTTATAGGCTCCCATACAAGGCCTTCATGCAAAGCCATCTGCTTATCAAATCGATTCTTTAGTGTACATAGCAATTCTTCTTGTTGCTTTAACGTCAATTCTCTTCTCTCACTGTCTATCTTTCTCTGCATCCTATTGTACCTCACTTTCTAACTTTGAAAGCTTTCGTATCAACCCTTACACCACCAATGATTGAAACCACTTCAAAACCGGTCTAAGATTTTCTTCACTTACTCCATTAACCCATGTTCTATGTTAGTGATTGCCTCAACTATACTTTCCTCTTTCTCCTTACGACCTTTTAGCATCTTTAAAAACATAGATAACAGAATTTTATCCATGCCCTTTATCTCTTTGAGTGGAAAACAGCCACCACGTAGATAAAAGAATGGTACTCCTTGAATTTTGTTCCTTGCAATTACAGACTCCTCAGAGGGCTCTGCAGTTCTTCCTGTTCCTGAGCCACACACCGCTTTTATGTTATATTTTCTAACCTTACTCAGCCCCTGTATCTTTCCAGCTTTCATCCAACCAAGGAATATAATTTCTTCCTCTTTATTTATCTTTGAAATCTCTTTTACCGAGACAGCCTTTAAGTTTGTTTTTGCTGCAAGCATATTGGCGTACTTCTTAGTGAAACCAGTTTTTGATTCGTAAACAATTACCATTGAAAAACACCTCCTTATTGATAGCTCATTGGATAAACAGAAACGTTTATACGGTACGTTACCATATCACTCCCATTTATTCCCTTATTATACCACTAATATGTAGCGTTGTCTTATGATATTTTAGAAAAAAGAGCCAATAACTATGATTTCACTCACTGTTATCGGCTCTGCATAATCCTTTATCTGCCCAAAATCTCCATTTTTGCTTTTTCAAGTGCAGCAATGATACGATCGCACCATTCGTCAAATTCCCTATCTTCCTGTCGACATTCCTCATTTTGCATGATATAATCAATCGCTTCTTTGACGCCAGAATCAAACCGGATCGTTGCAGTAAAATCAGGAACAGCTCTTTTAATCTTTGAATTATCAAATACCACTGAATTTGCTTTATCTCCAATCAAGCTTCCAGTGAAATCATACTTTCCCACTGCCGCAAGAAATTCAGAAGGAACATAATATGGCTTAAACTCTACACCAAGGCAATCGGCTATTGTTTTATAAATCTGATTCCAGGTAAGGCTTTCAT
>JAEZKD010000250.1 GCA_023415655.1 Bacillota bacterium
CACCCATTCGTACCTGTTAACATTGGAGATGTAAATACTTCACCCACTGGAATGTTCACATCCGCTGTGCAATTTTCAAAAATTGTTTCCTTGGACTTATCCTTTAGCTCATAAAGCTTTACTGTAATATCCGTTTTATTTCCATTACCACCCACAATACGGCATGCAGTTCCTTGATCCAGTGCATCTATGATATGCTGCTGAATGTTTTTATACTTCATATTATCAAGTGTATTGACCTTTACTGTCTCGGCAAAAATTTCAGTGAATCGATCACCAATCGATGGAAGTGGATAAGCAATGATAGTAAAGGAGGTTTCCTCTGATTTGATATATTCATTGATTAACATACTTAACTCAGAGGATAACTCAGTATTTAATTGTTGTTGCTTTGCATCTAGCTTAATTACTTCCTCCTTATTCACTGGATCAAAGTCAAGTTTCCCGAAGGTCTCTAATACTGCTGGTCCTGCATATTTTGCAAGTTCAGTTTTATACTTTTCTAATGCAGTCTTTGTCACTGCAACAATTCGTTCCTTGTAATTCGCATCCAGATAAATACCTTTATCATAACGATGATCATATTCGTATTGCTCGTTCGGACTAGTTGCTGAATAACCACTTTTTCTTCCTGGTTTTTTATTAATGGTATCTAAGGCAACTCGAAAGATTACCACCTGTTTCCCAATCGCCTCAAAATTCTTAATTGCATAATACATCATACGTTCAAATCCAATCACTGAACGAATCGCAATAATGCTCTTCTTAGAAAGATCCGCTCCCATCACATCAAAACCACGAATATATCCTTCGGTAAAGGTATTCGCCATCGCCTGAACCTCTTCTTCTGGCATCTGATTTAAAAAGGATGCAATCTTACGTTCATTCTCAGTGATATAATCACCATATTGATATAAATAACGTAAATCTGATAAGTCCGAGTTCATAATCAAATCATAGGCAAAGGTATAAGTCGGATCGTAAGTTTCTCTCATCCGATATGCAATGTAATCCTCAGAATAATCATGAGCAAAATAATAGATCGAACGTTTCACATCCTTATAAGTGTACTCATTCTCTTCTTCAAAATGATTATAGATCTCAATAAATAATTCTGTCGTAACCGCAATTGGAACCAATCGATATTCAAAGGCACAAGGGATGAGACTACGAACTTCCGTATAAAGGAAAGCTAACAGCTTACCGTACTTATCACCCAATTCCTTGGTTGCATATGTTGGATTTGCATAGCTTGTTTCATAATGAGCTGGCAGAATGTCCTCATACAGAGAATGATTTAACTTCATTAATTCCTCTTCACTCATCGTAGCTAACTTGTCTTTTTCGATTCGATCAAGGATATCATAGATTCCTAATAAAAACTTTGCAACAAATTGAAAAAAAGAACGATATGGCATTGCGACCGATTCCTCGCTTAGTATTCCTTCCAAGCGCTCCTTCGATAACTCCATTCGCTCTAACACTTCTTCATTTTCTTCTTGTAATAATTGAATCATTTTTACCATAAATAATCCTTCTTTCCTTTATGATACCAGTCCAACAATATAAAGACAAAATAACACAACTGTCATAATCCCATTACTTCCTACGCCAAGGACTGGGGCAACAAAAAATATATCTTTTTCCTTAAAACTCTTAATCCCTAAAACAAAACCACAAATGGCAATTGCAAAGCTAAGTAAACCAATCACTCCTAAGAAAAGTCCTCCATTTCCTTTATTCAAACCTGAGATAAAGGAAGCTGTCATCACTGCCACAATCACAAGAATACCTAAAATTAGAGAGAGGATTCCTCGTTTGGAATGTGTTCTACCTTGAAATTTAATAGTTCCTTTTCTTCGTAGCATGTCTTTTCCCTCCATGTCTTTGCAAGATTTTCATCATACAAAAGCACCAGTATCCTAAGATACCTCCAATTGTATTCAATAACAGATCATCCACGTCGAATATTCCGATTCGATACACTAATTGGATGGACTCAATCGTTAAGCTAAACGCAAAACTCCAGAAAAAGATTCGGTAGAGTTTACGATCTCGAACACTTACCATAGGAAGACAAAATCCAAACGGCATGAAAGCTAGTACATTGCCAAAGAAATTGACAACAAATCCTTCCAAACCAATTGTCCTGTGATAAGTGATAAACCGTTGAATTTCCCGAAACAAGGTTAAATTATAACGATATTCATTGGTTCCTTCTGTCCTTCCATAACGCTCACTAAAGAATAAGAAATATGAGATTCCAACCAGATAGCAGATAAACAACACCCACCAAACAACTTGCTTTTGTCTTTCCAAATTACGCTTCACAATCTGTTTCTCCTATCTCTTACTATTTGTCTTCACCATTATACACTAGATAATATTTCTAATCAAGGGTAAGAAGACAACCATAACTTCTAAGTTTTACTTGAGATATTTTCATTGTTCGTGTATTACGAATGCAACTAAAAATATCTGTGTAGGAATTACGACTCAATTTCCTAACATATGAAAAAGGTGCTGTTGCATTATGCATAATCTCCCCTTGTAATACCATATTTCTCAACTTAGTCACTTTGGAATAAATTATGGTATTATATAAGGTTTAACGTCTACATAATGCAACAGCACCTAAATTCTCTTCGTTATAAATTAATATTAGCGAGTAACTACAATCTGAGCTGGAATATTCGCTGTATTATTATTCATATCTTTAAAATCATTCTTAACTAGAACAACATAAGTAGAATTCGTTATCTCTGTTGGTGAGGAGATATATATTGTCTTACCTGATGGGAAAACACTACTTGCATTCACTAAACCATTGTTTGTGTAAACCTTAAATTCACCACTACCAGTTACTTCTTTGGTCAAAGTAATCTGAATCATAGTTGAACTAGTTAACTTGCAAGAAACCACCTCAGGTCTACTGTTATCAACTAAAGTTAAGATAGTATTATACTCATTCATTGGACCATAAGAACCATTATAGCCCATGATTCCACTTACCGTGAAAGTATAGACTGCGTAACTAGTAAAGGAGTTAGAAGCAAAGGTTAATTCTACAACTGCATTATTATCGGACTGAGCTGTAATGATCGCTGAAGTTGGTACAATACTTCCATTTACCCTATAGTTTGCTACGTTTTGAGCACTCGCCTGATCTAGCTTCTGATTAAAGGTTAATCTGATCTTACTTGGATTGGTTAAATCCTGAGTAATAGTTGCAGGCTGTGGTAAAGCAGCCGATGATCCCGCTTGCTTTGATAAAGAAATCTGTTGTGTTATCGATGGATTATCTAAGGAGTCCACAACTAAGCTTGCTGGCAAGGTTATCGAATAATATCCTGATTCAAAGTTCGTTCCTGCAAAGGTTAAGGTCAATTTGTTACCATTTGCGACTGCAGTATAATTTAATGTCTTCGTATAGATGTCTCCACTTACGCTATTTACCAAAGCAGATAACTCTCCACTACCATTTAGAATTGAAATTCTCTTAGAATAATTCAATTCTAAGTTCTGAACAGCTACCCCATTCACGATATCTGAAGTAAATTCATAATTCACTAACTGTGGTGCTGTTGTATCTAAGGTGAAATCAACAGCGCGTGTTTGGTTATTGCCAGTAGAATTCACCATGTTATAATTACGATAACCACTAAATACTACTGTTTTTGTTCCTGTCACTGATGTATTCACAAGTCCAAAACGTACAATCTTATTATCCTCATTATCAATGGTTCCCTGAAGATAATTACCATCTAAAATCGCATAACCAGCATATTGGATTGGTTGATCAAAGGTTGCTACAAGGGCTGTCTTTGATTCACGCACTACACTAATAATATTAGCTACTGGTTTTTCCGTAGCATCAATTTTAACGATTACCCTCATCTGATAAGAAGGTGAAACGTTGCCCTTGAGGTCCTTAATGCCTGCCATAGTGACCATCACGTTAAGTGATTTTTCTCCAATACCAGAAAGATCTACGGTAAGAGATTTCTTATCAGCACTTAATACATAATTTGCAGCACTTGATAATCTCGCCTTTACAGTGGAATTGGACGTTCCATTTACAGAAATTATCGCTAAATTAGAGATATCGATTGCTTCACTAAAATTAATCTTTGAGATATATCCATTGTCTGCAACTTCAGTACTTACATAAGAAGGTCCTACGTTATCCTTAAAGTCGTTCTGGAAGGAAGCTGCCGCTACGATCTGATCGTCTTCTGTCATCACCTTACTGAATACGGTTACAACATAGGTTCCATTAAACTCACCCGTTGCTGTTAGACTTAAGGATTTCTTGTCTGCAGATAATTTAGGGGTTAAAGTACCATAAGAGGTTGCACCAGAACCAGCAGTCACTGTAATACTTCCTGTAATTAAATTACCATTACTATCGATTACTGTGGATTTATCAATTGCTGCATTAAAGTTAATCTTAATCTCTGTCGAACTCACCATCTGAACCCCAGTTGCTTGTGGACTGACGGAAGGTGATGGTGTTGGTGTTGGCGTTGGTGTTACAACTTCCTTTTCCTTAACATAGATATATGTTTTTGCTACGACTTTGTTCGTTGCCTTATTGGCTTCGGTTGCATTCACTCCCGTTCTTGCTTCTAGTATTGTAATACCAGTCTTCTTTGCAGTAACAACACCACTTGCAGTAACACTTGCGATATCGCTATCAGCAATTGTAAAGTAAGTAGTATCTGTTGCATTGCTTGGAGTCATCTTCATATTAAAATCGTATTTTGCTCCAACTTCAATCACATGAGCATTAATTTTGTCATGAACTACATTCTTAAATGCAACTGCAGTCGCTGGAACTCGATTCTTAACTGTGATCGTACAAGTTAAAGAAACCGTTGCTCCTGACTTTAACGTTACCGTACAGGTTATCTTAGCGGTACCAACTGCAATGGCTTTCACATAGCCTTTTCCATTGACCGTTGCAACCTTCGTATTCGATGATTTAAAGGATTTCTTAGTCACATTCGTACTATCCTTTAATGCTACTGTATAAGTTTTTCCAACAACTAAAGTTTTCTTGGTAGCTGTCAGTGCCACACTTGCTGCACTTACGACGGTCTCTTGCTTTAAGGTTGTAGCAACAGGCATCGCGAAAGCAAATACAAGAATAAATGCAAGAATTCTCATTGTCATCTTCTTCATAACTTCTTCCTCCCATATGTAGTTATCAATTTCTTAGCCTACAGCATATATGTTTAAATTGTATTCATCAGTTTTGTCAAAACTATGTTAAAATACCAAATCCTACTTATAGGTTGCAATTGTAAGAATTTCTTAATAACTAAATAAGACTGCTGCAGGAGTATCATCGCTTCTGCAACAGTCTAAACTTTTACAACTTACTGTCTTAACTCAATATCTAATGCTGATAACCCTTTTAGTATCTTATTCATTACCTCAGTAATGTCTTTATCTTCTAGTGTACGGTCGAGTGCACGGAAGGTGATGGAATAAGCCATGGACTTATAACCCTCTTGAATCTGTGCCCCTTCGTAAATATCAAATAGCTGATAGCTTTCTAATATCTTTCCTCCATTCTTACGAATGATTTCTTCAATCTGTCCTGCAAGAATGTCTTTTTTAACAAGCATACTAATATCACGTGTTACGGCTGGATATTTTGCAATACCTGTATACTTCACATCAAACGTTGCTCTTGCTACGATCTCTGGCATATCAAGTACAGCAACGTATGCTTTTTCACCGATATCATAATTATCTAATACTTCTGGATGAACTTCACCAAGGTAGCCTAAAATCACACCATCATAATAGATATTTGCCTGGCGACCTGGATGTAAGAAGCTCTTACCTGCGTTTGGATCATAGGTTAGGATTCCTTTGATACCAACCTTTTCAAAGAACTCTTCTACCACACCTTTTAAGTCAAAGAAGTCACCTTCTCCATAAAAGCCTAACGTAAATTGCATTCTTTCATCAGGTAGCTCAGTGATAGGAAGTGCCTTTGGTAGGTAGATATTGGCAAGCTCATACAGACGAACATTCTTATTTCTTCGATTATAGTTCGTTCCTAAGGAAGTTAGCATACCATTCAGTGGAGTTGTTCTCATAATCGAATAGTCTTCTCCAAGTGGATTACTAATCGTAACAACTTCACGTAATTTATCCTCTGCTGGAATCAATAATTTTTCAAACACTTTTGGACTCTCAAAGGAATAAGTCTGTGCTTCCGAGAAACCAAACTGCTCAGCCATACTTCTTGCTTCGCTCTCAATTCTTAACTTAAAGGAAAGCTTACCAGTCGTTGCTTCACCCGTTGGTAAAGTCGTTGGTATATTGTCATAACCATAGAATCTAGCAACTTCTTCATCTAAGTCTGCTTGACACTCCACGTCCTGTCTCCAGCTTGGAACGATTACTTCATCCGTTGTCTCATCATAGCCTAGATCAACGCTCTTAAAGTACTCAATCATTGTCTCTTTTGCAATGTTCGTTCCTAACACTTTATTGGCACGTTCCCAGCTGAATTTGATACGGCTTTCCTTGCGTACTCTTGGATATACA
>JAEZKD010000257.1 GCA_023415655.1 Bacillota bacterium
GATTGATGATGAACCGGGACTTTTGAAGTTACTGAAAATAACCCTTGAAAAGGAACGGTACAAACATATTACCTGTGCGGAAACGGCGGCACAAGCCATGAATCTAATTAAGGAAAATAGGTACGAATTAATTATTCTTGACGTTATGCTCCCGGATTTTTCCGGTTTTGATTTATGCGCCGAAATTAGAAAAATCACCTACACTCCAATTATTTTTTTGACCGCCTGCGACAGCGATTATGATAAACTCACTGGCCTTGCAATCGGTGGTGATGATTACATCACAAAGCCATTTAACCCATTAGAGGTGGTTGCCAGAGTAAAGGCCATGTTGCGCCGTCAGCAATATGCCGTTTCACAGGCCGCCAGACCACAATCGCAAATATTTCGCTATGAAAATTTCAGCTTAAATCTTTCAGAAGCAATGCTGACTGTAAACGACAAGTTGGTAGACTGCACGGCAAAGGAACTTGATTTGCTACGCTATTTTTGCGAAAATCCTTATAGAGTTTTTACCTCTGCACAGTTGTATGAAGCGGTATGGGAAGCTACCGGCTTTGGCGAAGAAAAAACCGTTACAATGCACATATCAAAACTAAGGAAGAAATTAGGGGACGATTCCGCTGGCATGATTGTGACTTTACGGGGGATCGGATATAAGTTTGTACCTCCCAAAGAGGGGGAACCCCTATGAAATTAAGATTGCGGTTTAGTTGCTTTTTTATAGGTGGTTTGCTGTGTTTCATTGTTTATATGGGTCTATTCATTGGCTTGTTACTGGAATATGTCTTTCCTGTTTTCGGGCTTGATAGCAGCGGTGATGATTTAGTTTCCTTCTTTATCGTGTTTTTTCTTCCATTTATCAGCGGTGGCGTGTTTCTCGGACTTTACTTTGTAAATCCTATGTTATTTATGATGTCGCTGATTGCCAAGCTGTCTGCGGGAAATTATGACTTGTCGGAAGCAGATGACAGACTTTACACGCAAAAGGGAAAATTGAAAAAAAGATATTCTCTTTACCGGGAAGTTATCACTGATTTATATAATCTTGCGCTCGCTTTAGAGGAAGCTGAAACACAGCGAAAGAAACTGGAGGAAGCAAAGGAAAATTGGATACAGGGTATCTCTCATGACTTGAAAACGCCCCTCTCTTATGTCGTTGGATATTCTGCACTTCTCACAAATGCTAATTATGATTGGAGTCAAAAAGAAATACAGTCGTTCTCCAAGGAAATATACTCAAAAGGTAAATATATAGAGGACTTAATAGGTGATTTACGTCTATCTTTGCATTTAGAAAATACGAAAGCCAAAATCCCATTGGCGCAGGAAACTTTTGACCTTATTTCATTTTTGCAAGAGTTAATTGCTGATATTACCAATATGCCGAATGCCGAAAATTACAATTTAGATTTTCATACTTCGGTAGATAAATTATTTATAATGGCTGATAAAAAGCTGTTGCGCCGCGCATTTCAAAATCTATTGATAAATGCTATTTATCATAATCCGGTTCAAACTCAAATTAGTGTTAGAGTAAATAACCCACAAGATGAATTGGTATGCATAGATTTTTATGATAATGGCACGGGATTAAGCGAAAAAGTGATTGAAGAATTTTGTGGTACTAAGACAATATTCAGTCCAGGACACGGATTGGATATAGTAAAAAGCATCATAGAAGCACATAACGGAAAAGTTTCAGTTGAGAGCGAACTTAATAAAGGGAGCCAATTCCACATTTACATACCAATGAATGATGATTGATACTGCAAAATGCAGGACCTCCTGGTGCAGTTACTATTCTACGATAGAGGTCCTTGCGTCATTGCCCTTTTTTGGTAGTCTCGGATTCAAATGTTCCGAAATGAACAGTCTTGCACACTTGATACTTGCTCGGGGTTTGCACTCACAAAAATGAGGTTATAGTCGTGATTTTTATTAATTTCTTCATGTGTTACAATAGGCCATTTTTCTTTGACCAGCCGATCTTTTTTGCTTCTCCTTGTATCCAATATTTCTAAGTTTACATGTGAGCCATATTGCACCTTCCTACCTTCACGAACATAAAACTCAACGGTATGGCCTGCATTTTCAAATGCCCAAGCATACTGCGTTCCTATAACACCGCGCCCAAAGAAAAGTATTTTCATAAAGCATCCTCCTGGATAATCACATGTTGACTTTTCAACAAGTGTTTGATATTCTTAGCATACTGATTTGTGGAGAGAATTTCAATAGTTACAGTTGTTCCAACTGTTGAGAACTCAACACATTGTGCTAATCTGTTGAATATCTGGAGGAAAACTTTGTGGATAGAAGAATACAAAAAACAAGGCAGTCGATTATGAATACCTTCATCGACCTTTTGGCTGAAAAAGGATTTGAGAAAATAACCATCAGTGACATTGCCGAACGCGCAAACATAAACCGAGGGACTGTTTATCTGCATTACGTGGATAAATTCGACTTGCTTGACAAGTGTATTGAAAGATATGTTGAGCTGCTGCTAAATCACTGTGCCAATAGTACTGATACCACTC
>JAEZKD010000273.1 GCA_023415655.1 Bacillota bacterium
ACATCTTTTAAGGTAAGCTTATACTGCTCAATTCGAACGTATTTGTTATTCTCCAACGTAACTACTTTAGAAACATCATCACCTACCGTTAATGCATAGGCAACATCAAAGATTGCTTTAGCGTGTAAAGTCGTATCGCTCATTACAGTTCCTAAGATTTTTCCTTCTTTTACTGCATCTAGTCCTTGTGGTGTTCCATCAATCCCTACGATATTATGAAAACTATAATTTGCACGTTCCAATGCATCTACTACGCCCAAAGCCATATCATCATTGTTACAGATAATTAATTCAATTTGATCTCCATACGTCTTATGCCATGTTTCCATCAACGCAGATGCCTGTGTACGCTCCCAGTTTGCAATTCCACCAACTAACTTTTCCAATTTCAACCCATAATTCTTTAAGGTTAGTACTGACCACTCCGTTCTAACCATAGAATCCTGATGTCTGATTTCCCCTTCAAGCATTACATATTGAATCCTACCATCTCCATTGATATCAATATTTTCCGGATTCTCTTTATAAGCATCAATAATTAATTCTCCCTGCAACACAGCTTGCGTTTTTGCATCTGAGCCCACATAATACATCTTCTCCCACCGATTCATGTCCTCTTCGACTGGCTCACGATTAAAAAATACAATTGGAATCTTAGCTTCCATTGCTTTATCAATTATTGAGGAGGCTTCTGTTCGGTCCACCATATTAACGCATAGAACATCATATTTCAGTGAGATAAACTTATCAATTTGATCATTTTGGATGCTTTGATTTTCATTCGCATCTGCAATATCTACCTTAATTTTAATTCCCTTTTCTTGCTCCATCGTTTTCGCATAACTATCTAAGTCTCCCATCATAGTGGAGATAAATGTATCATCTCCGCGATAGATAGCAACACCAATTCGTATGGTATCCTTATTCTTATCTTCATTGTTACTATTTATCATGTATTGAAACAAGAGAATAACGCCTATTGAACATACAATCAAGATTAGAAAAAGAATTATCTTTTTATTAAAACGAGCACCCATAAGTACCTCCATTCTAAGAGATTGGATAAAGTAATATTTCATATTCCCGATCATGAACGGTCTTAGGAGTAATAAGGAAGGTATCTAATATCACCTCTGATTCCACTTGTTTCTTATTAATAAAAGAAACAGCAGCCTCGATACTTAAATAACCTTTTAAGTAATCATTTTCAACAATAATCCCAGACAATTGTTCTTTTTCTAAGGAGCTTAATATAAAATTGGTATAACCCACTCCATAAATTCTTCGATCGTTTTCATCTTTGGCACTGAGTTGGTATTCCGCCATTACTGATAGAAGATTCGTATCTAAAGCAACAAATATACAATTAGGTGTTGACTGACTAGCCTCAATCATTGATTGCTTTATTTCTTCTTGCTTTACATCCTTGATATTGTATTCATATTGGTTTAATTCTAAAACTTGTAATAGACCTTGTAATCTTTCATTACTACTTGTTTGCTTTGTATTTCCTGGAAATATATAAATCGGTAGGTTCGGTTTTTCTTTCTTCAAATCCTCCACAATCAGATTACCTAGCTTTTCACCTAATTGACTTCCATTTGATAAGATGGATGCGTCCACCTCCTCAGACCCCAACTGTGTTTGGATAGTCACTAAGTGAGGTAGAGCATTAAAGTTCTTTAATCCATACGTGATCTCGGTACTATCTACGGCCGCCAATACGATTGCCTGTGCTCCCGCTTGTACCTCTCGCTTGATAAAGTCTAGCTGTTCGCTTGCATTCTGTTCACTATACAAGGTGATAAAGCTCACATCCACATTGAATTCCATCGCTGCTTGCTCCATTCCCTTTTTGTAATTTTGCCAGGTACTATCTGTCGTATCATCTATAATAACCGAAATATTATAGATTTCATGATCTGCATCATCAGAATAAATCAACTCAGTTGAGGATACCAGATACAAAATTAATATAAGACTCACCAATAATAGAAATCCAAATTTACTTAATTTCTCCATCTACACATCCATCCTTGTATATTCATCATAAGCTACCTTAGGTAAATGTATGATAATCGTAGTTCCCTCATCTGGTCTAGAATCAATACTTAATCCATATTCATTCCCGAAATAGACGCGGATTCTCTCATTTACATTCTTTACCCCAATTCCAGTCCCACGCTTAGAACTCACATCCCCATTTAACAAGCGTTCTACCATATCTTCAGTCATTCCAAGTCCATTGTCTGAGACCGATAAATATAGATGATCTCGTTCCAAGTAAGCTTTAATGATAATCTCACCATCTCCATCCATGAATTCCATGCCATGATAAATTGCATTCTCAACTAACGGCTGTAGCACAAGCTTAATCGTTGCACACCCCATAACCTCCGGTTCTGCTATGATTTGATATTCAAATCGATTCTTATATCTCATATTCTGAATCATAAGATAATTACGGACATGCTCTAGTTCATCTGCTACCGTAATGATTGTTTTTCCTTTACTTAAGCTGATACGGAAGAATCGTCCCAAAGCTGTTACTACCTTAACTGCTTCGTCCTGTCGTTTATCCTCAATCATCCACACAATAATATCTAAGGTATTGTATAAAAAGTGAGGATTAATCTGAGCCTGTAAGGTATTTAACTCATTAATACGTTTGGATTCGTGCTCCTCTACCATATCCTTCATGAGATTTTGAATTTGTGCTGCCATTTTCTTAATTGACTTCCCAAGGTGCTTTATCTCATAGGTACCTCCCTCATAGATTTGTATATTAAGTGCTCCCATCTCTAGTTGATTCACTGATTTTTCAAGTTCATTGATTGGATTTGTTATCTTTGATGTAATAAGCGAATTAATCATCGAAAGTATACATACAAAGATGAGCAAAATAAAAACAATAAAAATTCTATTCTTGATATTATTCAAGCTCAATCCTTTTTGAGGCGTTACACCAACAATCTTCCAACCGGTATAACCAACGGATTTGACCGTTACAACTCTCTCCTCCCCTTGAAAGGTCTCCTCATGATTCCCATCCTTATAAGTGGCAGCTACCAAATTGTTTTCTTGAAGAACCTTTGCATCAATCAATTGTAACTTAGGATGATAAATGATAATTCCTTCGCTATCAATCAGATAGGTATAGCCATCGCTACCAAGAGATATATTTTCAAACAAGTGGGAAATTGGATCGTAGCTAATATCAATTAACAATACACCTTGCTGAATGGTCTTTTCCATAGTGATCTCAACCGCTCGACTAATTGAGATTACCCATTGGTATTGGTAGTCACTGTCTACGAAGAGATTTTGAACATATGGTGTAGAAAAATGGATATTCTCCGTTTTATTTAACGCATATTCAAACCAACGGTTATCAACGACAGTGCTACCATCCTTTAACATAGCTGCAGGAGCAGTCTCAATTAGCTCCCCGTCAGCTAAGAACAAAGCAATGTTCTGTATGTAATCTTTATTTGTATCATAAATTAATAAAAGCTTTTCATTAATTGACTCTGTAGATAAATCCGCATATTTGATTACCTGATAGTATAAAGAATCCGAGATTTTCATTAAGTTTCTTAAATTCGAATCTAACGTTTTATTCACTTGTTCAATCAGGTTTTGATTCTCTTCTTGGATTACCTGCTTCACTTGATTGGAAAATCTCGTATATAAAGAAACTGTAATCGAAAGGATAGCTATTGCTGCACTTATGGTAAATGAAACGAATATCGTATATCGAATGCTTCGATTTGTGAAAAAGCGTTTTACCATATCTAGAATTCTTTTTCCTATTGTAGTTAAAGTATCCATCCATTACTCCCTTTTTTCACGAAATCTACTCGGAGATACCCCATATTGTTTCTTAAAAACATAGCTAAAATAATTAGGGTCCTCATATCCAACTTTTCTTGCGATTACATAGGTCTTTTCATCCGATAGTTCAATAAATTCTTTTGCTTTCTCCATTCGTAATTGGGTTAAGTAACTAACATAGCTTTGACCAGTTTCCTTTTTAAAGATTGTGGAAAAATAAGTCGGTGTAATATGTAAATGCTGGCACAACATTTCTACCGAGAGCAAAGCATCCGAATAATTCTTTTCTATGAATAGCTTTGCAGAATTGATTACATTCTGGGTTGTATGTTCACGATCTTTTCCAATATGGTCAGATATTTTGTTACAAACCTGTAGTAGCCACTTCTTTAAATCCTCACTGTCTTGTAGCGAAGTAATCAAGTCGTTTAAATCAACAGTAGACTCAAAGATATGTAAGGGATCAATTCCAGTTTCATTTAATAGCTTAACTATCATATGTACAAAGCTCACAATGTATAATTGATACTCTACTGTATGGAGCTTTTGCTCATGCATGTTATCAAAGGTTCCTTGAATGCATTGAAGAACATCCTCTTTGCCACCAAATTTGATTGCTGCAATTAAATCCTTTTCCGTAACGAATTCTACCCGTTTTCGATGATTCAAAGGCTCCACATCCTTGATGTAGATTGTAACCCCTTTTCCCATAATTTTTTGATATCCTAGGGCAGCTTTTGCTTCCTTATAGGATTGCTTTACTTGCTCAAATTGTGGATAGGCTTCACCTAATCCAATGGTGATATCAAGATTATGTATTCTCTTACATTCCTTACAAGCATGATTTAACAATCCCATAAGATTGAGTAGACTCTGAAATTCATTGAGCGCAATGATCATATGTATTCTTCCAGAAGAATGGAATAAAGCATATTCATAGATACCACCTAATTTTTCTTCCAAGCATCGTTCTACCAACAAAGTAAGATAGTCCTGTTCATTGTATGGATGCGATATGTCAACTGTATCTGTGGAGATTGATATCTCTGTACTTGCAATTACTAGATTACTTCCAATCAGATTCTGTAAGTCATACTCCTGCAATTTTAATGCAATCGTTTCAGCATCCATTTTTCCATGGACCATATCAAGAAAAAAGTGCTCCTTAAGCAATGGCAAATTCTTTTTATAGCTATCTCTTAAAGTTTTTATACTTCTTTTTTCTTCCAACTCTTTATCTAGGCTATTACGTATTTGTATCAGAATTTGGGTTAACTCTTCCCCATTCACTGGCTTTACAATATATTCGGTTACTTTACATTGAATTGCCTGCTTCGCATATTCAAATTCATCAAACCCCGAAAAGATAACAATACGAATCGAGGGATAATTCTTCTTTACCCGCCTTGCAAGCTCTAAGCCATCGATATATGGCATTTTAATATCCGTAAGGATGACATCTGGTTCATAGATTTCTATTTTATCTAATGCATCTTGTCCATTTTCTGCATCTCCTACTACTATAAAGCCAGTTTCTTCCCATTTGATCTTCTTTATGATACTAGTCCGCACTTCTTCTTCATCGTCCACTAGCATGATACGATATAAACTCATATACTCTTCTCCTTTGCTTTTAATTCACGCTTATATTCATAATAGTATATTAACATATTTATCCAAAATTTGAAATATTTTAAGGAAAAATGAATGTAGTTAAACCTTGACTTTTAAAGTCTCACTATTATATTATAAATGGCGGACAGTTTAAATATAGCAATCGTACATAAAACTGCCCCATAAAGCGACATAAGATAAAAAACAAAAGAATCAATCAAATCAAGGTAATACGATTTGATACTAAATGGTGATTCATCCAATCTGCATTTTGCGAATTGGAATGTTATAAATAACAAAAGAAGAGGTAATAAAATGTTTTTAAAAAAGTTTGACATCAAGAAAAGATTATTGTTGTCGTTTGCAGTAAGTTCTGTCTTAACTGCTGGTATGTTTGGATCGACAGTCACTGGATTAACTTCATCAAGATTGAAATTAACTGAATTTATTGGGGGCTCTTTCGTAACAGATATTGCAGTAAAAACAATTAGAATGGATTCTCAAAACGCTGCCATTGGCGTTAGAAATATGATTCTTGATCCAGATAAAAATATGAGAAATTCTTATATCAGTCATATTGAAGAACTACTTGTCAGTATTGATGACCAATTGGCGATTTTAAAGGATAATGATGCATCCGATAAAGCATTAGTGGCTCAACTAGAAGCAAAGATCGTTGAATGGAAAACAATCGCGAAAGCCGCGATTGAAGCTATCATCAATGGTAATCTAGAAGAAGCTTCAACATTAATAGTAGAAGAATGTACTGGTTTATTATTAGAAGTAGAAAATATCTCGAAGGAAATTGATGAAGTGATTTATGATCAGCAGCAAGAGGTATTATCAAGTAGTCTTCAGGCAACAATCAATTCCTTTATCATGGTGCTTATCTTCTTTGTTTCATCCGTTGTGTTAAGTTCAATTATAATTAATAAAGTAACAAAGAGTATTGTAGATCCATTGTCAGAATTAGAGGAATTCTCCTTAAAAATGTCAAAAGGAGAATTAAATGCAGAAATCACATACTCTAACAATGATGCTATTGGTAGATTAGCTCATAGCGTCAAAGAGTTCTCTAATGTGAATAAAAAGTACATTGGAGAATTCGCAAGAATTGTAACTGAGTTATCTGAAGGTAATTTTGTAATTGAATTCAAAGAAGAATACGTTGGAGAATTTATTGCAATCAAAGAAATCATGCAAAAGCTTGCGGAAAACTTGTCTCAAACCTTATCTAGAGTCAAAGTAATTTCTCATGATTTTGCAGAGGTTTCTTCAGAAATTGCACAAAATTCAACCATTTTATCCGATGGTGCAACTGATCAAGCTAGTGTAATTCAAGAATTTATTGCACAAACAGAAGCACTCTCTCAGAATATCCTTGAGAATGTAAATCAAGTAAACTCAAGTACTAAAATGATTGAAAAGACGAAGGAAAAAACAAATAGTGGTATCGATTCCATGAAAGAAATGATTGTTGCAATGGAAAATATCAATGAATCCAGCCAAAACATCTCCGAGATTACAACTATGATTAATGAAATAGCAAATCAAACCAATTTACTCTCCTTAAATGCATCGATTGAAGCAGCAAGAGCTGGTGAATTCGGTAAAGGCTTCTCCGTAGTTGCAGCTGAGATTAGAGAATTAGCACATAGAAGTTCTACGGCTGTACAAGAAATTGAATCGATGATTAAAGCTAGTTCCTCTCAGGTAAAAGAAGGAAAAGAAAAATTAACAACAATATCGAAGGAATTAGTTGAAATCAATGAATATGTCAATAAAACTGACGAGATGATGCAGTTACTCTTATCAAGCGCACAAGTACAAAGTGATACCGTTGATTACTTAAACTCTGGAACTGAGCAAATTGCAATGGTTGTTGATCAAAATGTACAAACAGCAAGAAGTGGAGCTGACAATGCAGCTGAATTATCAAGTAAAGCTGACGAATTAAAAGAAATGACGGAATCTTTTCATCTTATGAGCTAAATGTAATATTTAGTTTGTGAAGAGTGTTCCTGCGAACACTCTTTCCATTAAAAAAGGGACAATCGCATGATGTTAAATCATAGATTGTCCCTTTCAGTATAGATTAGATTCTTAAGACTTGGTGAACATTGCCTTTGAGTGAACATCAATGTAGGTCAAATTCTGGTGGGACATCAATCTCCTCCGAGACATACTTACCGTTCTTTTTTCTCTGTCTCACGCACTCCGTTAGCAAATACTCAATCTGACCATTAATGGATCTAAAATCATCCTCTGCCCAAGAAGCGATCGCATCATATAATTTTGTTGATAACCTTAAAGGCACCTGTTTTTTGTTATCTGCCATACCTATCTTCCCATCTTAGAATTAATATAGACTTCCTGCGTTTACAATTGGCTGCGTATCGTGATTGCCGCATAGTACAACCAATAAATTGGATACCATAGCAGCTTTCCGCTCTTCGTCTAATTCAATCGTTTTCTTCTCATTCAATCGTTCGATTGCCATCTCAACCATACCTACTGCACCATCTACAATCATCTTACGTGCATCTATAATTGCTGATGCTTGTTGCCTTTGAAGCATAACCGCTGCAATCTCTGGTGCATACGCTAAGTATGTGATTCTCGCTTCTACAACTACGATCCCTGCTTCATTGACTCTTGCTTGAATTTCTTCCTTGATTCGATTTGCTACTGTCTCACTTGATCCTCGAAGGCTTCCTTCATCTGCGATACCATCTCCTGTCGTATCCACATTCGGAGCCACATCATAAGGATAAAGTCGTACAATGTTTCTAAGCGCTGAGTCACACTGGAGTGATAAAAACTCTTTATAGTTATCTACATTAAATACAGCCTTTGCAGTATCAACAATTCTCCAAGTTACAGCTATTCCGATCTCAATAGGATTACCAAGACAATCGTTGATTTTTTGACGGTTGTTATTCAATGTCATGATTTTTAAGGAGATTTTTTTGCTGTTGGTATCCACTGAAACCGATTGACCGTTTGCTTTAAAAGAAACTGCATTGTTATCCTTCACATCACCACTTTGGTTTAGCTTCGTTCCAGATGCAGGATTAACTGCAGAACAGAACGGATTCACAAAGTAAAAACCCTCTTCCTTTAATGTACCAATATAATTACCGAATAGCGTAAGGACCAATGCCTCCTGTGGTTTTATGACTTTTAATCCACACCATAGAATCCATCCAGTGCTTACAATAATAATCGATATGACAAACACTACTGTCCAATTATAGTTTCCTTGATCCATCTGAATACCACCAAAAATGATTCCTGTAATAGCTGCCCCATAAAGCAATAAAGAAAGTATTAGAATGGACAATCCATTCTTTTTTGTAGTTAACAATTTTTCAGTCATGGTAATTCCCTCCTTTTATGATATCATTATGATATCATTCTAATATAATTTTGTCAACTATATTTTACCATTGCTGCTAAATATACCCTTCCACACTTTGGAAAGGGTAAGGTATTCACAAAAATAAAAGCGACAAGGAAATACCCTATCGCTTTCAATAAATCTAATTCGTGTTTCTATCTTGCAAAAAGTTCAAAAGCTCCTCCTGCGATAATAAACCGCCATACTCATAACCTGGTTTCGCTTTTGACATGTCGTAGATTTCTTTAAAGTTTTGTTGATATTCCTCTTTACTACACTCTACTCCATTCCAAGTAAATGTGAATGTATCGTCTGGAACCAGATACCCATATTCATCATATACAGCTTCAAATTCCCCTGGGTTCTCATAGGTACCACCACCTAGTAAGACAAATTGGCCATCCTCCATACGATAAATATCATCATAATAATAACCCATATGCCCCTCTGAGTTGCATAATAGATTTTGCCTTTCTATATAGGTAAAAGACAATCGACTTAAACCTATTTCACAGACCTGACCTTCATCATAATTTAAGATGCTACAACCTGAGGCTTCATCCACTCCTACAATTACAAGCTCAGGAATGTCATCATCATTCACATAAATCAACTGATAACCACTTATATATTCTTTCGATATATCATTGATCACGGTATTGGCATAGGCTTCTTTCCATGCAGTGCTTTCCCCATAGGTATCTTTATCACCAACATTAAGAAAACCTAGTATACTTTGTATGGTTAGTATAGCGACAGCACTGTTTGTATCCTTTGAAAGCTGCTTTTCCAGAGTAAATGTACCTTCTGCACTTCCTTTGTAGATACGTGCTTCCACATACTCTTCTTTTGATGTATTTTCGGATTGGCCACTTTCTAACTCTTTCTCATACTTGCAGATGATTAAGATGTCTTTATTCCCATCGCTATTATAATCTGAGAACGATACTGCTTCTACTGATTGAAAGATAATCCCACTTCTGATATTGTTTTCTTCCATCCCTTCAAGAGTTGCAAGAAGCTTACCTTCCTTTTTTAGTTCAAATATTACATCCAATGTTTTATTTTCTGTAATATCAGGACGATAAGAAGCAAACTCCACCTCTCCTAACTGAGGAAGATTGACTGTAAAACTCTGCTCGGTAATTAGACGGCTCTCCTTATCTTGCTTCGGGTTTTCGTTGTTATCCTCTATGGGAATGCTGGTTGGAGATGGTGGTTGTGTTACTTGTTCTGTGACTGCTAGTGTTATTGCTTTGGTTCCTGGTTCTGTATGGACGGTGTTAACTACATGATTGTTGCCACATCCTGTCAATAGGATGGCACACAGTAATATATAACTTTTTAAACTTAATTTTTTTCTCATAGATTCCTTTTCCTCGTAATAATCAACCTGTTCCATATTCCACTGTATTTCATATGAACCATAATACGACTTTCTCATATTTTATTCAATAAAGCCAGCTCTAAATCTCATAGGAAATTAGTCTTGGTGATAGCGACCTTCATTACTCAATTGTAAAATCAATCGCTAAATCAAAGGCAACGAATCGATAAGTACCTCTTGGTAAAGTTCCATAAGGTGTTAAATGATAGGTTTGTTCACTCGTAGTATCCTCTAAAACTACATAAGCTATGTCATTAAATCCCCAATTACTACCTTCTGTTGGAATGAGATACCAGGAGCCATCAAGTAAAACTTCAAGGTGATAGTAAGTTCCATACACCCATTCCTTTCCACTATGATTGGTATAAGATACAACCATTGTATCCTTATCCATAGATTCTAAGTTGGCTGTAATTCCTTCGGGAGCATTCAAATCTGGTGCAAGTGTTAGTAGCTTTTGATTCCATCCGCGCTCATCTTTTAGCAACCTACTTGCACATGGGAAATAGGTCAGATTCATACTACCTTCACGCTGTTCCCAATCATACTGATCTAGAAGTGTTGAAAAATCAAAGTCATAGGAATAGATACCACCCTCCTGGGTAATCCAGTATCCATTGGACCAGGCAACATTGACGGAAAAATCATCTTTTCCTCCAATCTCTAGTCCGTAAATTGGAAAAGTGATGTCATCATAAGACCATCCCTCAACCTCTTTTGCAGTGATCTTTGACAATTGGTTTACAATTTCTTCCACCGTCTTAGTATCAAATATGATATAGCTAGCACTTGAATCCTCTGAGTATTGATAAAAAGAGAGAGCACTTGTTTCTGGTGACGCATTATTCAGTAGATGATTTGGTTCTTGTTTTGCACAGCCTGTACTTACAAGGCTTACCAAACATAATAAGATTGCTGTAAATAATCGACTTAATTTCATAGATCCCCTCCATTCTTTCTACTAATTTATAGACGAAATTGAATGTTTATTGGTTCCAAAGAATAACCGGAGGTTAATGGGTCCGGATCCCGTCAATCAGAAGTTGAACATGCTCTGCTATCTGTTCTTTCAAATCAAAATTAGGATAACGCACACACCACTCATAGCTTACCCCTCGAATTGCCATTACAAAATGTCGTGAAAGAGTCTCTAACGGTAATGATGATGTAAGCTCTCCACCTCTAATACCTTTTTCCAAAATGCTATAAAACAGTGCATAAAGCTCCCGTCCATAACCCTTAATCGATTCAGAACCCATCGTTCCTGTTAGCAGTATCTGATAAACTTTTTTCATATTTTCATAGCCGAGCGTATGTAAAAGCGTGTCTGCAATTTTTTCTCCTAAAGCAAGCAGAACCGATGAGGATGACATGTCATCAGGTAAGCTTTCCACAAAAGCTTTATAATCCATATCAGCTCGGGATGCATAGTCCGCAATCAAAAGAGCAATTAGAGCATCTTTCGACTCAAAGTGTACATAAAACGCGCCCTTGGTAATACCCGCTTCATCTGTGATATCTTCTACGTTAACATCGGAAAAGTTACGCTCCATAAACATCTTTTCCGCAATCTCATATAACTTCTTTTTTGTTTCAGAACCCTGTACCTTTCTTTTATCGTTCTTTTTCTCTCTCATACGTTCGCTCCTCTATTGTATTTTGTTGGAAAATGTAATATAATGAATTAGGTTAGTAAACTCGTTCACTAAATATGTTCCTTAAAATTAGTATATCATTTACCCACCCAAAACTCAAGCAACGGTCAATACAGTCACAGTTCTTTGAACTCAAGGGTTATTATGATGGTAATAACAAAAACATCACCTGGCTGACCATCCATCTGCCAACGGATAACATCGGTTTGTTTGGCTATCTCTTCCCTGACAGCAAAGTGCACAACCTTAATATATTAGGTGCAAAAGTTATTGGAAACAACTATGTCGGCGGCGTTGCGGGATATGTCTGGGGTGCGACAGTAGAAAACTGTGTCGTTACTGGCAACATATCCGGTGCAGCGCGCGTCGGCGGCATAGTAGGGTCTGGCAGTAGTTATATGATGAGTAAAAGCTATAGTACCGGCAATGTACATGGTGATGGCGACAATGTATTTCTCTTCACCATTGAAAAGAGGGAGATTGTAGCAATCGCTCCTATTGTTTCCCGTAATGGCTATACCTTCGCGGCTGGGATAAGGTATTTGATCACGTGACTTCTAATCTAACGATTATCGCAAGGTGGTATTCTAATGATGACGAAAGTTCCTCAGACAGTCCTAATACTTCGCAAAATCCACCTACACAAGGAGAAAGCAACGCTCCATTTACCGATATTGCAGGCCATTGGGCAAAGAACGATATTAAGTTTGTAGTAAGCCATGGGTTATTTAAGGGAGCCTCTGCTACCACCTTTGCCCCAAACACAGCAATGACACGGGGAATATTCGTCACAGTTCTTGGACGTTTGGCAAATGTTGATGTGAGTAACTATACAAAGAGTAGCTTCTCTGATGTGAAAAGTGATGCTTACTATATTGGTTATGTTGAATGGGCCGTCAAAAAAGATATACTAAAGGGAATTGGCAATGGGAAATTTGCCCCGAATCAGTTGATTACCCGTGAGCAGATGGCTGTCATCATGAATAATTATGCCAAGTCTATTGGCTTCATACTACCGAAGATCCATGCAGATAACACCTTTGCTGATAGTGGTCAAATCAGTGCAGATGCTAAGGATGCGGTAAAGCAGATGCAGATGGCAGGTATCATCATGGGTAAGAGAGGCAGGCTTTTTGAGCCACAGGATACAGCCACCCGAGCTCAGGTTTCGGTTGTTCTGCGACGTTTCTTAGAGCTAGTTGAACCTTGATTCTGATAACCGAATGTTATTTTACAATATTATAAATCAAAAACCCCAGTAAATCACTGGGGTTTTTGATTATGCTTTTTTGTATTCTATGATTCTAGTCTATAACTCTTTGCTTAACTCACAGATCTCATCAATCATTGCACCAATTGTCTCAATGGTATCAAGAAGTGGTTGGTCCGTTGTAATGTCAATTCCAGCCATCGCAGCTAACTCAACAGGAGTCTTTGTACTACCCGCTGCTAAGACTTTCTTCCAATCCTCAACAGCAACTTTACCTTCCTTCTCGATTCTTTTGCAAACCTGTGTTGCAATCGTAAGACCAGCACTGTAAGTATAAGAATAAAGTCCCATATAGTAATGAGGCTGACGCATCCAGGTAAGTTCTGCACCCTCGGTCAATTCAACATCATCCCCCCAGAATTTTTGTAAGGTTTCCTTCATGAGCT
>JAEZKD010000276.1 GCA_023415655.1 Bacillota bacterium
TACCAAACCATCAACTGATCCAGCATATGTAGCAGAAAATGTGTTAAATAGAGAGTTCAGAGCAGAGCATTTAAATGAAAAATGGGTAACTGATGTATCTGAATTCAAATATGGTACTGGTGAAGATGAAAAGAAAGGAAAAATAAGTTTAAGTGCCATGCCTTGAATTACATTTCTCGGTATTTAGTACAGGAAAAAAGATTGAATTTCTGTATATGAAATTAAGGACATAGGAGAACTTGAGATAATTAAAACATATTTCAAAATGATTTATCATTTCGTGAACTCGATAAACGAGGTCATCAGATGTACAGTGCAGGACTAAATAACTATTATAAATTTGCCTCAGGGGAAGAATTATCAGGACTTCATAAAAAAATAGAGTTACTTGACATTGAGGTGCCAGCAAAGCCGGATATATAGTTGAAAAGTCAACCTGGGGAAGATTAAGCATTATAAAAACTCAAGCAATTAAATCAGTAGATTATATTTGTGAGATAGATGATAGTCATAAAACATTTGTTACTAAATCAACTGGGCATCAATATATGCAGGGACATCATGCTATTCCAATGATGAGACAGAAGAAATTTGATAAGTAACTTGATATATCTGCAAATGTTGTTTGCTTATGTCCTGTATGCCATTGACTTTTGCATTATGGAATGGATTCTGAAAAAGAAGTATTGATTGGGAAGATTTATTATGAGAGAGCAGATCGGCTTGCGAAAAGCGGAATAAGACTCAGTAAGGTTGAATTTGAAGCTTTAGCCATATGAGATTAGTGTCAAAAATAAATGTAAAGGGTGTGAAGGATGAGTAACAGTACTGAAGTAACATTAAAAACAATTGCTGAAATGGAAAATGAAAAAGTCAAATTATATATTGATGCCTACCAGAGAGGCTACAGATGGACAGAAGCTGAAGTGAGGGATTTATTAGATGATATTCACGAGTTTAGTCAAAGTGGTTATGAAATATCTGATAAGTTTTATTGTCTTCAACCAATCATTGTAACCAAGACATCAGATGGCTTGTCATGGAAGGTGATTGATGGCCAACAAAGAATGACAACACTGTATTTGATTTACTTATACTATATCAATACAGCTGGAAGAAGAAAACCAGAACTTCCTTTTGAACTTCATTATAATGGAAAAGATAAACTTGAACGGTGTTTGTCGGAAATCAAAGACAAAGAATACTTTGAAGAAGATGAATTGGAAGAAATAAGAAATGTATATGATGACGATATAGATTGTTATTTCGTTATGACAGCATATTCTGAAATATGCCGGTTCTTTAATGCGCTTGATGCAAAAGCACAGTTGAGAAATCATGTCAATGATATGAAAAAGGTCTTTGATAACTATATGAAGATAATTTGGTATGTATTGATGGATTGTGATGAACAAACAGAAATTTCCATGTTCACAAAAATCAATATGGGAAAAATACCTTTAACTAATGCTGAATTAATAAAAGCATTATTGCTTAGGGCTGAGGATGATGAAATCAGTACCTTTCAGAAAAATATCGCAATTAAATGGGATGAGATGGAATCGCAGCTTTCAGACGAAGGCTTTTGGTCATTTCTCGTAAATGACGGAAGGAGTTATTCTACCCGAATTGACTTTGTGTTTGATATAATGGCTCATGAGATAAATAAAGGTATTTTGCTCAATATAGCTTCTGATGCTGAAGAACAATATTATATTGAGCAAACATATAATAAGCAGTATTTCTCATTTTATGTATTTAATAATTTTGCAAGATATCTTAAAAAAGTGGATAGTGATGCTGATTATGTGGAAGAAATATGGAAGAAGATAAACGAGTATTACCAAATGTTTAGAGACTGGTACCATAATAGAAACTGGTATCATCTAATTGGATATTTGGTTGAAGTGTCTGGCCACAGTTATATTGAGAAGCTTAGCGAGTTGAGTAAACTGTATAAAGCCGGGGAGATTGAAGGCCATGAATACGGACATAAAACATTATTTGAAGAGAATCTAAGAAAGATGATAGTATCTCAGTTTGATTCAAATGATGATATGACTCGACAGGATCTAGAAGAATATATAAATAAACTAGAATATGGAAGTAAGAATGATTTAATTAGGAATGTTCTTCTTTTATATAACATTAGTTCTCTTGAACTGTTAGAAGGACAGACAGAAGCGCGATTTCCATTTGATAAGTATAAGGGCAAGGACATCATATGGGAGATAGAGCATATCAATGCAGTGGCAGATGATAGGCCTAATGATACATATGATAGAGATAATAATGCTTGCAAAATATGGCTTGAGAATACAAAACCAATGCCTCATATTAATAATTTGAATTTACCAACAGGTGAAAATGTTGGAGAAGCTATAAACAGGGTATTAAGTGAAAAGCTTTACTTAGCACAGAACGAGGCAGGAATAACAACATTTATTAGTATTTATGAAACGGTAATAAAATATTTTGGAGACTCAGAAGATACAGACAATTCAATAGCGAATTTAACCTTACTTGACTCGAGTACAAATCGGTCATATAAGAATGACATATTTCCCTTAAAGAGAAAGAAAATACTAGAAAATTGTACAAAAGAATTTTTTATTCCATTGTGCACAAAGAATGTGTTTTTAAAGGCATATATTCAGGCAAATGATTTATTAAAATGGACTAAGATGGATAAGGAGTCATATGTTGAGGATATTGTAGGAAAGATATCGGAATACTTGGGATTGGAGGATGCTCAAATTGGAGAATAATATTACAAATAGTTCAGCAGAAGCATCAAGAGAGAATTTTTGGTCGTTGCTGGCCGATAAAAAGTATACAATATGTATCCCGAGAATTCAAAGAGACTATGCACAGGGGAGAGAAGAGCCAGAGCCAACTCAGATAAGACAAAATTTTTTGAGAGATGTTTTTAAGGCTTTAGATGAAAGAAAGCCACTTGATATTAATTTCATTTACGGGAATATAGATGAAGATAAAAATGGTGTAAAGAAATTCATTCCAATTGATGGTCAGCAAAGATTAACAACACTTTTTTTATTACATTGGTATTTTGCAACGTGGTCTGGTAAGTTAACAACAGAGAATAAAGAAATATTAAACAGATTTCAATACGAAACTAGATTTACAACAGGAGATTTTTGCAACCGCTTGGTAAATGATGTAAAAGTAGATCTACATAGTCTAATTACTACCAAGAAAGATTTGGTTTCCGTAATAAAGGATTACTATTGGTTTTTTAGCACCTATGAACATGATGCTACTATCAAAGCAATGCTTGTTATGCTCAGAGAAATACATGAGACTGTAAAAGCCCTCGATAATCCAGATAAAGTGGATGATTACTTTAATGAATTAACTGTTCCAGAAGGACCAATAAACTTTCTGTTTCTTAATATTGCTGATGTTGGATTAACAGACGAAATTTACATAAAGATGAATGCTAGAGGAAAAGCTTTGACTAGGTTTGAAAATTTTAAAGCACAGCTCACTGCATATTTATCAAAGAAAAATACTGATTTTTCACAGAAGTTTATAGGCAATATTAACGGAGTCTGGGCACAGTTTTTCTGGCATGAAGAATATCGTCCAGATGTTGAGTCAAAAGAAGACAAGAAGCTTGTAAAGAAGGCCATTGTATTCGATGATCAGATAATGAATCTGTTCAGATTTGTTATGATGAATGAGTACATATCCAATGTCCAACTAGATGATGGTAGCACAGAAACTAAATATTTGATAAGACGAGTTCTATCTTCTTTGAATAAAGAGAGCGATTTTCAATTCGTAAATCATTTGTTCTCTGATGAGTTCAGAACCGTACCGCATTATAAGTCAGAATCTGCGAATGTTAATGAATTGGTTTTTTTCTTCTTGAATAAACTTCTAAATGTACTGGCAAAGAGAAAACAAGAAAATGGTGATATTTGTTTTGCCGATTCTATACTATATAAAAAGGAGTTCATCAACGAGGAAGCTTTTTTTAGAAGACTGATTAGGTCTGTAAACGAAAAGCCTCTTTCATATGAAGAACAGATATTATTCTATGCAGAGATGTGTTTTATAGTTAAGTATGCGAATGATGATTATTCATTTGACAAAACGGCTGAATTGACAGAATGGATAAGATATATTCACAACCTGACTAAAAACATGTTATATAACGGCTTTGATGACTATGCAAGAAGTATCAGACGTGTTCGAAAAATAGTTGACGATGGAGACGCTATTGATATTCTCCCTTATGCTGCGACTATTCTAAGGCGTGATTATAAGCAAGGTTCAGGGTACGGATTTGTCGAAAATCAGATGATGGAGGAAACGATAAAAGCAAATTTAATCCTTAGAGGTACGAAATGGAAAGAGCAAATTAGCAAAGCAGAGAACTCATTTTTGGGTAGCCAAATTGCAGCTATCCTTGCATTTTCTGGAATATGGGAAAAGTACGAAAATGAAATA
>JAEZKD010000052.1 GCA_023415655.1 Bacillota bacterium
CTTCAATCATCGGCATAAATACTTTAGCGATATCGTAAAAATATCCCGTCGGACGATAGATTACGTAATTAATCTTGCTTTCTTTTAACTTCTGTTCCATTAGGTATTTGGCATGCAACATCGGAACTGATGCATCTCCATCTGATTTTAATACTGAAACATATGCGAAGTGTTTCACATTGGCACGTAGAGCTTCTTCTAAGAGATTTAGATTACCTTGATAATCAATATCATAGTTGGTCACCTTAGTAGAAGAGGAGGTAAGCCCTACTGTTGTTATTACAACGTCAGCTCCCTCGCACAATCCAGCAAGCTCTTGTTTGTTTGTAAGATCAATTTGTTTCGATGTAAATCCAGTCACTAGATCAGGTAATTCATGAATAACCAAATCAGCTGCAATGACTTCGTGTTTGTTATGTACGAGTTTACGTAAAATATCACTTCCAAGTTTTCCGAATGCTCCAGCTAATACAACTTTCATGTGAATTCTCTCCTTTACTCATGATTTCTTTCTTTGCAGCGTTGATCATTGACATCAACCGCAGCTCTTCTGTAATTAAAGTTGCATTATTTTCACGTGTCCAGGTAATAAATTCAGCGAAATAGCCATTGGGCTGTATTAGTAACCGAAGAAGTAATGTGGTATTAATAGAAGATATCTGAGTAATTAGTATTTTATGACTTTCTTTTACAACAAAACTACCCTATGTCTGTTTGTAATTGGCTCTAACAGTAGCGATAGTTCTCACGAACAACTTTTGTACATATGTATCATTTATCTAATTATTTTAATTATAGAATCATTCTATGTTATGGTCAATATTTAAGTGGTAAATGAACTGAATCTTTGAGCGTGATTAAGAACCTGTGACTGTATTCTAATATGTCATTGGTTCCTCAACATGAATTCCACAATACTGAACGGTTTTTTAAGCCTTAGACGGATCATTTTTAATTACTACTTGAGGAAGCAATTATATGTAAGAAAAGAAAGACGGAATGAAATAGGTAAAGGTAGAAAATAGGAATTCATTTATGAGGAAAGTATGAATTAAGATTGATCTTGTTTGATTATTGAGTTGTGTTATGGTAAAATTATCCTATAAATTATATTAGATCTAAGGGGGAGAAAACTTTGAAATTTGGTGAACCATGGAGTCGTACGAAAACGATTGTTACCATAGGAGTTTTAGTGGTTGTTGGCCTATTCTTTGCTATTATGTTAATACAGGGTGTTCAAGTTCATCAAGATAATACAAGCATTAAGATTTCTGGAGGTATCTTTTATAGTGTTGATGTACCTTATACAAAAATCAATGAGGTTCAGCTAAAAACTTCGGTTTCTTTTGGTAAAAGAACGAATGGAGCCGATATAAATTCTTATAAGCTTGGTAATTATCAGAACGCAGCTTACGGTTCATATAAGTTGTTTGTGAATACAAATATCAATAAATTTATTGTAATTCAATATGGAAATCATGAGACTGTAGTATTTAACTGTCAGAATGAAGCATCTACAATACAGGTCTATGAGAATCTTTTGGAACTTGTAAATATTCCCTAACGATATTACATTTTCGCAATTATTCAAGTGAAAGTATAAAGAAGAATTATAAGGTTATAATGAAAGGTAGGAGTAGGTATGAGAATGCCTTACTTGGCATACCCCGTTTTTGAGATTAGTTGTACAGAAATAACGTTGAATTATTTCTTGGTTTTATATCGTTGATCGAGATATAGCAGTATACAGAGAATTAAAGTAATTAAATCCATTATCTCTGAAATGCTTATGATAATCACCTACTTTCGGTTAATTTTCCCGTTAGTGAAATCATTATCCTTCTCATACCTACAAATAAAGATTAGCATAAGAACATACGTTCTGGCAATCAAAAACGTAATCTTTTATGTTACAAGTAACGACATCGAAGGGACATTTTATAGCGATCTTGTATTATTACGAATCATTATATGAGTCAACTTCGACTTCTTTCTTACCAAACACAATGGTGATATTTAGATTTTATCTAACGATACAAATTTATTAAATCCAACGTCTATATTAAGGATAGATTATCTTATGATATAAAATATTATAAGGTAGTCTTTTTTGTAGTGCTATTATCAGTCAATAGTAATCACTTCATTGATTCAAGTGATAGGAATCAACCCACTCGTAACTATATTAAGGAATTTATATAAATTAATAGGAATCAGTCAGTGTTGATATTTGGGATAATATGGTTTAGAATACAGTTAGACAGAAATTTGGCATAATGGTATGAGAATATATTGTTTGATGGCAGTAACGAGACATTAAGAAGATATATGATTATGTGAATTTTTGTATATCTGATGTACTTAAGTAAAACAGAGGTAGGGGAATGGAATAAAGAATAAAGATAATAATTTTTTTGGGGAGGATTATAATAGTGATTATATTACTATGGAGAATTATTACAATTGTACAAGGTTTTTTATCGTATGGGACAGCATACAGACTAACGAAAAGAGGTGGCGATAATGGGATATCGCTGTTCGGATGGTTATTCGTTCTTGGTTTAGCTTCCATGATTCCAGGCCTAGGAATCTTTCTATGGTTTCAGTACAGAGAGGAATAAGTTGTACATAGTAATAAACAGATATATCTATTCACACTTTTAGTTATACGAGTAAAAAGGCAGCAAGAACTATAACTTGTTGCCTTTTTCAATGTTATTTGTTGTTTCATAAGTAAAAAAATAAAAACTAGTCTATACCAAAATTGAAATAAATGGTAGGATATAGTTACGGGTGAATCTTTATGTAAGGAGAAGATCATGAAACAAGATAAAAGCAATACTACAATCTATGGTTTGAGTAGAGAGGAGGAAGAACAGCAACTGGCAACGATTATCCAGGTAGCTCAGGATAATCTAGAATGGACGAAGCATTATTATGAAGGCTTAGCCGAAGAACTGAAGGATATGCTTGAAATCTATGATACGAATGATAAAGAAGGGTTAGCACTGTGGTTCAATACCGAATCTCGATTTAAGGAAAGTCAGCGTGACTTGTCACGATGTCTGAAAGCTAGAAATAAACCTTATTTTGGACGCATTGATTTTAGAGATTCTGCTTTAAAACGAGACGAGTCCTATTATATAGGACGAGTTGGCATTTCAAAGAATAATTCAGAATTATTAGTGATTGACTGGCGAGCGCCGATTGCCTCGGTTTACTATGAAAACTCCATGGGTTGTTGCACGTACGAAGTAAAGAATGAAGGAACTTATGAGATTGATCTCAAACGAAAGCGTACGTATGAGATTACCAACGACAAGCTGATCGACTTTTTTGATTCCGATGTGGTAGCGAATGATGAGCTCTTAACAAAATATCTTGCCAAAAGCAAAAAGGCCGTGTTAGGCGAAATCATCGGTACCATTCAGAAGGAGCAAAACACAATTATCCGTAAATCACCAAAGACGAATCTCATTGTACAAGGTGTTGCTGGGTCAGGAAAGACGACCGTAGCAATGCATCGTATCTCTTATATTCTCTATAATTATGATATGTTTCGTCCGCAGGATTTTTATATCATCGGAAGTAATCGAATTCTGTTAAATTACATCACGAGTGTATTGCCAGACTTAGACGTATATGGAATCTCTCAGATGACGATGGCAGAGTTATTTACTCGTCTGTTGTATGAAGATTGGGATTCGAAAACTCAAAAGATTGGCTCCCTAGAACGAAAGGACAAGTTGGCGTGCATTAAAGGTAGTAACTCCTGGTTTCATGACTTAGAGCAATTTTGCTGGGAGTATGAGCAAAAAATCATCCCAAGCGATGATGTAAAAGTAGAGAAGAATGGTGTTCTATTATTAGAAGCAAAGAGAATTCAGTCCTTTCTTAAGGAGAATACGAAGCTTTCCACGCAGGGTAAGATCAATGCCTTAAATGAGCTCCTGCTTACGAAGCTAGAGAATGAACTTTCTGGCAGATATGTTTCTTATACGCCAGAAGAGAAAAAAGAACTTCAGAAGATGTGCCGTTATCACTTTGGAAAAGATGAGTGGAAGGGCTCTATATATAAATTATACGATGAGTTTTTAGTTGCACAGAATGGAAAAGGTCACGAAATCTCAGTACAAGATGAGACGTATGATGTTTATGATTTAGCAGCATTAGCTTATCTATATAAGAGAATTAAGGAAATCGATGGTATCATAGAAGCAACTCATGTCATTATTGATGAAGCCCAGGATTTTGGGATGATGGCTTATGGTGCATTGCATTATTGTCTCCGAGGATGTACCTATACCATCATGGGAGATGTATCACAGAACATTCATTTTGATTACGGTTTAAATGATTGGGAGGAACTTAAAAAGTTAGTACTAACTGGAACTTATGATAGCTTTGGGTTGTTGAAAAAAAGTTATCGAAATACGGTTGAAATCTCAACCTTTGCTACTGAAATTTTGCGTCATGGTAACTTTCCAATTTACCCTGTGGAACCATTGATTCGACATGGAAATCAAGTTTGCATCCATGCTTGTGAGAACGAAGAAACCATGTTAAGGTTTGCTATAGATACGATTGTTAACTGGCAAAGAGAAGGTCATGAGACGATTGCTGTTATTTGTCGTGATGAGGAGGAAGCAATTTTAGTTAGTAAACAGTTGGAGAGAGAAATAACATTAACCGACAGTAACTTAGAAACTGCGACATTTGAGCAGGGTGTTATGGTACTTCCTGTAGAATATACAAAGGGTTTGGAATTTGATGCAGTTCTCATTTATCATCCATCGACTGAGCAATATCCTGCACAGGATCAATATGTCAAACTTTTATATGTCGCAGCAACTCGTGCGCTTCATGAGTTGGCTGTTGTTCATCTGGGAGATTTGACGGAATTAATTGCAAAACCAGTATCGGAAGAAAAACGGATGCAATTGTTAGAGAATGATAATGAACCAAAGCAGTTGGAATATAAAAAGAGGGTAGATCTAGATAGTGAGGAAAAGCGACAGAGGGAATTAGAACAGTATTTACAGAGAACGAAGAAGATACACTCGGATCTGATGATTGCAAAGAAGGAACCAAGTTCAAAGAAAGGGATATCAAAGGAATCTTGCACTGATACCAATCAGGCTACACAATCAGAGAAGTCGATCACTCCTTCTAATCAGACAACACAATCAAAGGGTGCTTTCACCCCTTCGGATCAATCCATACAATCCAAAGACATATTACCCCTAGGTACAATGAAACAAGCAATCAAGGAAAGTAAAATACTACCAAAGAATACTTCCCCATATCAATTCAACGATGTTCCCAATAGTAGTATGTTATATCCAAAGGGACATAGCCGAATTGATAGTTCCATACGTTGGGGTAAGAAATCAAAGACTTATACGGATTTAAGCAGCAATTATGGGGTGTTACGTATCATACCAGTATCAGACGCAATCCTACGCATTCAATTTAAAAGGGGACAAACAGCAGATTTCACACCAGGATATTGGAACTATCTTCCACAAAAGCAAGTCTCTTGGAACGCAAGGGAAAGTACTTCTATGTATGAGATTTCTACGTCACAACTTGTGATTCGAGTTGATAAAAAGACAGGTGCATTGCAATTCTATGATAAAAAAGGAACACTATTATTGTCTGAGAAAAGCACGTTACCAAGACAAATGGAGTTAAATGCTTCTAGTTTTCAGACTTGGAATTATTTTGATTGGCAAAAGAATGAGAAAATAGATGCAAAAGGAATTTTTGAAGATGATTTGGAACGGATGAATCAAAAAGCACGTTACATCTCCTTTGGTCAAAGAAATCTTCGAATGCCATTGCTTAGTTCAGATAAAGGCTATGGTCTTGGTATTGCAGCAGAAGGTACTGTTATGTGCTGTAATATTCCTATGTATGGACCATATGTATATACGGAAGAGGTGAATCAGATAGATTACTACTTTATGTTTGGTGGTGACTATAAGAATACGCTAGCATTGTATCAAGAAGTTACAAAACGTTAGATCATAAAAGTATTAATAAGTCGTTTTTCAGAAGCCTATCCTATCACAGGAGGCATCTAACAATTCCGGCAACGGAGGTTATAGACCAAAGTACAAGAATCCATAATTACATTGCAAAAAGCAGTTGAATGGTACTGGTATCAAGTTAGCTTCGTTGTCGGTGAATGGGGAAATACATTCGATAAGAGAAAGTGCAAGCTGATATTAATATAGAATGGTAAGGGGTCTTAGCCATGGAAAAATTCATCAAAGAAATTGCGTATCAATATGGTGCAGATGTTTGTGGGATTGGAACTATAGATAGATTTGACCATGCACCGAGAGGTTATTCTCCACTTGATTTATTTCATAAATGTAAATCAGTGATTACTGTAGGGATAGCATTACCTAAGGGAATAATGGAAGTTGAACCAAGGCTGATTTATGGACATTTTAATGCAGAGATTTGTAACACTGTTGATGTCCTTAATTTAAAACTTTCAAAGGAAATCGAGAGAAAATATAACGGCCTTGCAGTTCCAGTTCCATGCGATGTACCGAATGAGTATTGGGATTTAGAAAATATGACAGCGAAAGGGCTTATCTCTATGAAGCATACGGCTGTCCTATGTGGGTTAGGTTCGATTGGAAAAAATTCATTGTTAATTCATCCACAGTACGGAAATCGATTAACGATAGGAGCCATACTTACGGATTTGGAATTAAAGGCAGATGAAGTACAACCTGACCTTTGTATTCCAGGATGTAGGAAATGTCTTGATAGCTGTCCAGTTCATGCAATATTAGATGGCAGTGTCAATCAAAAACTGTGCCGAATCAATACATATGGGAAAACAGCAAGAGGATTTGATACCGTTGACTGCAATCAATGTAGGGTAGTTTGTCCAATGAGGTTTGGAGTGTCTTAATTCATTTTGCTTTTCGGAGGGAGATAGGTTTGATGAAAATCATATTTTTTATACCAGCAATTCTATTTGTCATGATTTTTGTATTCGTGGTAACATCTTTAGGTATTAGTTCAATTGAACCAAGATCATATGTGTGGTTAGCTTTGATTTTAATCGCTGGGATTTTGTTAAGTAAAGATCAATTTTGGGGTGGATTCATTGGTATCTTTCTTGGGATTCTGACTATTTATTCAAGTACGAAAGAAACAGGTCAGATAATAGATATAGAACTTCCAATTGGTGTGATGGTTGTGATTTACTATGCACTTTGTAGTGGATTTGTCATCTTTAAAAAAGCAAAAAGAAAAAAGATAAAACTTAGAAGTTGAGGAATATGTACGATAAACAACGAAACAGAAAGAGAGGAAATAATGATGGAAACAAATGAATTATTATTAAGAAAAGACGTACCAGTCGAATTGACATGGGATTTATCACTAATCTATGAAAATACAGAGGCTATGGAGTCTGACATAGCAAAACTTAAGAAGTTAAGAGCTCAGATGGTAGAAGAATATCAAGGAAAGTTAAATTCTGCAAAGAGGATCAATGATTGTCTTGACGATTATCGAGAGCTGAATCGCTTGGTTTCTTTGATTGGTCACTATTCCCAACTTGCAGTAGAAGTTGATTATTACAACAGTGAAAACCAGAATCGATATGATGAGACAAATCGAATGATTGCGGAGACGTTTAGCGTATTAAGTTTTATTGAGAGCGAAATAGTGGAACAAGACGAAGTGACTTTGAAAGAAGCCATAGCAATGGCAAAAGAAAACAAAGTATTTCTTGAAGATATTTTGAAAAGCAAACCACATAAGCTTCATCCAGAGGTGGAACGTGTTCTTGTTGCAATTGATCCAACCATTCAGACACCATATATGGTGTATAATGTGGCAAAGCTTGCGGATATGAAATTTGAGCCATTTACAGTAGATGGTGTTGAATATCCGCTAGGATACTCTCTGTTTGAAGATGATTATGAGTACGATCCACGCACAAATGTTAGACGAGCAGCGTTTGAGGCATTTTCTAAAAAAATCAAAGAGTATGAAAATGTAACAGCAACCGCCTATAATGCCTATGTACAGCATGATAAGACAATGTCAAATTTACGAGGATTCAAGAATGTGTTTGATAGCTTATTATTTTCTCAGAAGGTGTCAATTGAGATGTACCATCGACAGATTGACTTAATTATGGAGAAACTTGCTCCTCATATGAGAAAATATGCTAAATTAATTCAAAAAACTCATCATCTTGATAAGATGACATATGCAGATTTGAAGCTTCCAATTGATACTGAATATGATCCAAAGGTTACTATTGAAGGTTCGAAAGAATACATCGAAAAAGGATTAGCAATCTTAGGGGAAGATTATGTACAGATGATTCAGACAGCGTATAAAGAGCGTTGGATTGATTTTGCGAAAAACCAAGGAAAATCTACCGGTGGATTTTGTGCAACCCCTTATGGAAAGAACTCCTATATCCTTATGTCATGGAATGATCGAATGTCAGATGTATTTACATTGGCGCATGAATTAGGACGAGGAAGGTGTACACATTTAGGCATGAGAAAGCCTAAGGCAAATGTCCAAGGTACACCCTGTGTTTCTCTTGGGTAGGGGATAGGTTTCGAGCTCAATCTTCTCTACGATCTTCTTTAGAATCTTGTTCTGCTCTTCACAGGATATGGTATCGTCTTTTAATGCTTTGATGGCATTCTCTAAAGCGATGATTCGCTCAGCATAGTCTATCGGCTTCGGCATGGTTCGTCTGGTTTCATCAATTTGAATTTCACATTGTTTCATCTTCTCACGCAGAGCTGAGTTTCTTTTCTCAAAAAGCTCCGGCGTGTATTTTTTTGTCTCCAGTAGCTCGTATTGCATCTCTTCCTGCTCTTTGTACTCAGCCATCTGCTTTACAAGGCCGTCAAGGATCTTCTGCTGGATTGCTGCAGAGTTGCCCTGATCGCTGTCCAATTTAGCTTTGAGCTTCGGCAGTTCAGCTTCCTCCAGAGCGGTGATTACGGCCGCCATGACTTCCTTCACTTTGATGGACTTCATGCAGAGTGGCTTTCTGGTTTCGCAAGTATATCGATCATCTGCGTGGGTGTATGGGGATTTTCTCAAAGCATGACCGCACTTGGCACAGACAAGGACTCCTGCAAGAGGGTTGGATAGTTTTAGATCCCGGATGATGCGTGGGTTATTTGTTCTTTTCTCATTAGCCTTGACGAATGTATCATGGTCGATAAGTGCTTGGTGCTGACCCTCTACGATTGTGAACTGATCAGGATCTACGAGCCTATTTCTCTTTCGGACTTGCTTGCCGTCTTCAATGATAGTTTTGGTTTTTCTCTTTCCATAAACAACCTTGCCATCGTAGTGGTGGTTGGATACCATCTGGCGAATGGTGGTATCTCTCCAACATAAACCTGTTCTTGGTTTGATTCCCATGGAGTCCAGTTTTCTTCCAATGGAATGGAAAGTCATGTCATGGTTGAGATAGAGGTCATAAATCATACGCACCACATCAGCTTCCGTCTCGTTAGGTTCAAGGGTGCAGAGCTTGCCGATCTTCACTTTCTTGTAGCCATAGGGAGCAACCGAACCGATAAATGCACCTCTCTTTGTAACGGCAATTTCTCTTCCTAATGCCAAGACTTCCTTGGTTTGATCCAAATATGAACTGCCACGAAGTAAATCGTCTTGGAAGTATTGTCTTTCCCGGTTGTCTTCAAGGTCATAGACCATCGTTGGCGTGGCTACTAATGTTCCGGTGAAACGAAGTGTGGTGACCAATGTTCCGCAATCGAGGAGATCTCCTCTGGAAAGTCTGGATGGATTATAGCAGATTATTCCGGTTTCCTCCGGACTCTCTATTGCTCTCAAGATCTTCTGCACCTCTTTACGG
>JAEZKD010000059.1 GCA_023415655.1 Bacillota bacterium
AGGTAAGTAACATAAGGAGACGAAAGATAGCCAAGAAGATGGGGGATTAGATAAAAGCTAAGGGAGAATTACAGAACTGATTGATAGATAAGTGCTTCTTTGGTATAATTATACAAGATTACAAAAACCATATATTGGGAATTTAGTCTGGAAAAAAGGATAGTTAGAGTACTATATGTTTAAAGTATAAAGATCAAAGGAGAACTTACGAATGGGTGAATATGTTAAATCAAAAAGGGATATGAAATTTCAAAGCCAAGATGCATTAAAAACAGTACAAAGTGTTATTGATGATGCGGATAAGGCATTAAAAGACAAGTCAAGAAGAATGAAAGACTCACCAATCGGTGAAGCAATTGCAGGGGCAGTTGGGGTTGGTCTTGGTGCTGGTATTGGATTTGCTGGTCTTTATCTAGGAGGTTCGGTAGTTGGATTAAGTGCAGCTGGAATCACAAGTGGTTTGGCAGCAGCAGGTGGGTTAATTGGTGGTGGAATGGTTGCTGGCATTGCAGTGTTAGCAGCACCAGCTGTTGTACTAGGAGGTGCTGGCCTTGGGGTTGCCTCACATATTAAGAATAAAAGACTTCGTGAAGCAAAAGATTTAATATATAAAAATGCGATTGCTAAGCAGACAGCTATTGTTAAAGCCTTAAAGGAGGAAACAGACGCAGATAAGGAAAGGATAGAGTACCTATCAGGATTGAATACCCTTTTACAGTCAGCGATTAAAGATTTGAAGTTTGATCTTGGAATCTAATATGATTAGGGGGTAATTAAGTGAGCAAGTTTAAGTATTCTGATGAAGAACTAGATCTGAATAAAATACTGAAGATGAATCAAGATAAATCGACTTCATTACTAAATGATTTAGACTTAAATTCCACTAGAATAAATGCAGATATGAATATAGCAACTTCTACGGAATTATTGCGTTCACTTGGAAAAGGTTCTTCTGTAGATATTTTACATACTCAAATTGAATCCAATGGTGATTGCAGAAAACTAGAACATCCACCTGAGTTGGAAGAGTGGGAAAGCATTGTCAAACAGGCAAATGAGTGTATCCAATCACACGTAGCTCTTGAAGATATAATGTCTGCAAATGAGATTGAAGAAGCATATCGAGAACTAGATGAGATTAATCATGAATTTTCCCAAAAGACAAGCATTATGAATAAGACTGATTTGTCATTTCTTGCAATTGCTACAGCACTTCAAGTTGCAAAAAGTTTGATATTTCCATATGTAGCAAAAAAGTTTCATTATGGTGAAAGCATTGATCAGTCAAAAAGATTGAATCATAATGATAAAACAATTGAGAATGAACATAGAAAAGCAAATGACCAATTTCGCGATAAGAAACTGAATAAGCATGAGACAGGTCACTGGATAAATATTTTGTATCAAACGCCACCATACGATATAACAAAGGGTTCCAAAGATTTAGGGATTAATATGGGTGGTGCACATCATAGAATGTATACCATGGGACATGATCCGATTTTAGGATGGATCTTCGGAACAATGAATATTTTAACGGATATTATTACCCTTAACAATTTTCAATCATACAGAGTGACAAGAAATCCGATGAAAATAACGAAAGAGATTGTTCCGATTGGAGTATTGTTTCGAGAGAGTTATGACTGGGTAAAAGATGATTTCCTTAATTTGCCAGCAGCTATATTTGCACAGGCGCAACATTTAAAGTCTGATAAATATACAAAACTTGGACTTCCTATTCCAATCCTATCAAGCTTAAATGAGGAGTTTGCAAGTAAGCTGTACAAGAATAATTATGACGCATTGTGTTTTGCAAGAGACTTGAAGATAGTTGGGGCCTCATTTGTTGTGTCAAAGGTTTTTGATATGATCATTTCGTTGGTTCATGGTCTATTTCGGAAAGAAGACGAACAGAAAAGTATATTTGAAGTTAGATCAAGGAAAATATTATTAATTTCAAATTCGATTGCTTCTGCAAGCACAATAATAAACGCAGGTATTACATCAAATCCTAAAAATCTTGATTTAGGAAGTCTGTTAAATACAGTAACTCATTTATTTACAGACGTTAGATTCATTGCAAAGATAAAACAAGAGTTCATTGAAAGCGAGATATCTGAAAGAATAAAAAAAGAAATTAATGAGATAGATAGATTATATGAAGAAATCTAATTGAAAATGTTCACTTGATTTAAAATAAATGCCATTAATAGCTTCTTACTATTGTTCTGTTTACCTACATCATCTGTAACTTATGTGCTGATTTCTATTCTATTGCAACTAGTAAAGGTCTTCTATGATTATATACCTATCATAGAAGACCTTATTAATTTTTATCGGTAAAACGCTCCAAAATTCCTTAGAATCGCTTAAGCATCCTGGATGTTATACTCTTTACACGTTGATGCACTGTATACTATTTCTGTCTCTAATAACATCCTATGTACTGCTTTCTATGCTCTAATCACAAAAAGAATTCCTAGGATTCTACCTTTATGATAGAAAACCTCATCAATCCCTATTACTACAACAGCCTCACTGACTACTATCCCTTACTACTTCAAAGCTTCTAAAAACTTTTCAATTTGATCATCAAATAGCTTTTTATTTTCTGAGGATAAGGTTAATTCTCCAGTTTGAAAAGCTTCTGTTGGTAAAGTGATTCCAGCCATCTCATCTAATGGATTCATAGCCATACGAGTTAAAAGACCCTTTAACTCATTCATAACTAAGGATGCTGCAGAATTACCTGAGGCACCACTAATTGCAACTAATTTTCCTTTTACAAAATCAGGAGCACCAAATACGCCCCGTTCAACAGGACGTGAAATCCAATCTAGCATATTCTTCAATGGTCCAGGTACACTTCCGTTATATTCTGGTGTCACAATCCAAAGGGCATCTGCTTTTTTCACCTCTTCTCGAATGGCAGAAACAGACGCTGGTGCTGGAAACTCGATATCTTGGTTGATAAATGGTAAGTTTGAAATCTCAAGTTGACTTATTGAATATCCTTTGGTTTCAAGAGATGATTTGATATAGTCTATAATTGATTGGTTAAATGATCCTTTACGTAAGGATCCATTAATAAAAGTAATGTTCTTTGACATAATTTTTCTCCTTGGTCTTTTAATTTCTTTGGTACAATGGTGCTAATACCTTTATATTTCATTTATCCATGCGTTTAGTTATGCATAAATTTTCTTGTACCTTTGATTCTTGAATACAAATTTCCAACTTTTACATCTGTATTCAATTATTTCCATAGAATAAAATACTCCAGTTTTAGTGGTATGTCAAGTGTTCAATGCAAACACTTTATCATTTTCTGTCTTCCTCTTTGATTAATGTCGTATATGCGAATAAAGTATGTAGGAACCTCAAACCCATTAATTTCGTCAAATAAAACGGTAGCATTTATCAGGTGTAATGTGTACAATATAACTATTTCCAGTTTTTAGAGTAACTCACCAGGAATTCTTATCAAGAAGTAGCCACGAAAACACATAAATACATATAGAGCTAAAAAGTAAACTAGAAATGGAGGTTTCAATTGAAAAATAAATTGATATCTATGAAAAAATTAATACTATCGATAGTAACTATTATATTGTTTTTTTTGTTCGTTTCATGTAACCCAAAGAATTCAGAGCAAACCTTTGAAGGGAATGGAAAGAATACGAATAACGAAGTTTCTCCAGAAGGAACTTCAGGAACTGATGGACCTGATGTAACTGAAGTGACAAAACAAACAGCCTTTGATAAGGATATTAAGTATTTAACTGAGAAGGGAATTATTCTTCCAGACCTTTCTCAAGACGAACCAGTTACAACAGAAACTTTGTTAAGCTTACTGGCAAAGACTCATGAAGCTATTGGTGGTGAAATCGATATTACAAAAGTGAATCCTAGAAATAATCTTAGTGATGCTGTTAAGAAAATGATTTTAATGGGAGTTTATGAAAACTATCAATTCGAAGATAAAATAGTAGATTCTAATGTAAGTTATGCAACGACAGCTTATTGGTTTTTGAAGCTACAGGATTCTGTTCAAAAGCGATTTTATGCTAGAAGTGATGTGACTACAACTACTGGTGATTTACTTCGTCGTATCAATGTAAGTAATAGCCTTTATACTTGGTTAAAGGACGCACAAGAGGTGAAAACCTATACATTGAGAGATTTGATTCAGGAGGAGATTACATTAGATGAGCCTTTGACGAGATTATTAGCGGCAGAAATGTTAGTAACTGCCTATGAAGAGATTCATGGAGAAATCACAAGAGCTGAAAATCTAAAATTTAGCGATACGGATAGTATCTATGCATTAAAATCCAATCAGCTTTTCTTTTGGCCAGAGTCTGATCTGTTTGAACCTGATACCTTAAGTAGATGGAATGATCAGTCTTTTTCCTCAGCTATTATTTATGATAGTCAAATACGTTTAAGTCTAGATATTGAGGAGGCGAATGTTCCTTATGGAGCTGTAACGTCAGCCATGGCTACCTTTATTCGGGGATATGAGGATGTAAAGCAGCATAGAATAGAGGAAGTTATTGTTCTGAATGAACGCCCTTATGACTGGTATGTGAACCAAAATGAGACAGGTGAGTATAGCATTAATAATTGTATGCCATCTTGTATAGAAATGGCTATTCGATATCAGGGACTTACAAAGATACCGTCAGCCGAGCAATTGCGTGCAGAAAATCTTATGGATGGTTTGGGTTGGCATGATGTACTTGCTGAGAATGTTATGAAACAGTATGGCTTACAGTTTACGGATTCGTTTGAGATTAAGTTGCAAACGATGCTAGATTATTTGAATCAAGGAAATGTTCTTTATGTTATGTACCGGGATCCGATCGCCGAATATGGGCATGCAGTTATCCTCAAAGGCTACTGGAAACAAGGAGACAGTGTTGATTTCATAGTTGCAGATCCGAATAGCAATACCTATGGACCCTTTGGTTATCTAGAAACCTTAATGGATGCAGAATCAATGATATCTCAAATGGAAAGTCATGTACCAAGATATTTTATCATACCAGCCGGGGAATAGATTCCTTTACTATCTTAGGTATTGCTGGATTAGTAGTTCTTTCTATCACATATCCTCTGATGCGCAATGTTTCGATTCATAAAAAAGTGACAAGGTTATAACCTTGTATTATACATAAATAAGGGATCCAATACTTTTTCAAAAAGTTTGGATCCTATTTTAATTATAGTAGATTAGGCCATATTTTCACTGCTGTTGCAAGTATAAACACCTTTTTACCGTATAGTAGTGGACACATCAAGAATTTGGTGTATTTTGGAAAGGTGATGTGATAGAATAAAGTTATCATATTAAGTTAGAGGAGGAACTATTATATGGGGTTATTCGATAGATTGAAAGAGCCTGTTTTTCTTAAGGAAAGTAGTAATGCTCAGGAGCAATTAGAAAAACTGAAAGAGTTAGAACCTTTGCTAAATCCAGAAGGACAAGCTCTTATAAGGCAAGATATAAAATGCTTGGAATATGGAATAGCAGGCGAGAAGAATATCGCATTTGAGTTAAAAAATAGTCATATGCCAATGTACATATTACATGATTTATATCTAGAGGATGGGGAATTAAGTGCACAGATTGATTATCTTGTATTTACAAAAAAAATCAGCTTTGTTATAGAATGTAAAAATCTTATTGGAGATGTTGAAATTAATAGTTCAGGAGATTTTATACGTACTACAGAGTTTGGTGGTAGAAAGAAGAAAGAAGGGATTTATTCACCAATCACACAAAATCAACGTCATCTTGAATTAATGAAAAAGATAAAAGTGGATCATAAAAGTAATATTCTAACAAAGTTTATCGTTGGAAGATTTTTTGAAGATAGTTATAAATCAGTAGTAGTATTGGCTAATCCAAAGACAGTTCTTAACGCAAAGTATGCAAAAAAGGAAGTAAAAGAGAAGGTTATACGTGCAGACCAGTTAGTAAAACACATAAAAGAGAAGTATGATCAATCTAATGCGGGGATTATTTCTGAAGAGAGATTGCAGGAGTGGGCGATGTCTTATTTATATCTTCATAAGGATGTTAAAAGAGACTATACTGAAAGATATGAGCAGTATAAAGTAGAAGTCTTCAAATCGGAAATATCAAAGATAGCTGATCCTTCTAAAGAAGAGAAGATAGGTAGTAAAACAGAGGCTATGGTACCTGTAGAAGATACGGTAATATTCAAAGAGCTAAAAGCATATCGTTTAAGCAAAAGCCGAGAAGAGAAGATGAAACCATATTTTATCTATAGTGATCAACAATTAAAGGATTTAATTTCAAAGATGCCAAAAAGTATGAAAGAGCTTCAAGCAGTTGCTGGTTTCGGTGAGATAAAAGCCAAAAAGTATGGTGATGACATTTTGCGGATTGTTGAGAACTGTAAATAAGTTGTAAATTCAGAATAACTTCTTCTAAATCACGAAAGAATTTACATATTAGTTCAATTTGGAGAGATTTCATTGATAGAGTAAGTTTAATGAAAAAATATCAAAGATATGAATATACATATCATTGGATGGTATATAATGGAATCATTGATAAAACGAAAAGTGAGGTAAAGATTGATGGATTATAAAAAAGCAGCGAACTATTGGTTGAAAAAGGATGAAAAGTCCATTCGAATGAATCAAGAGGAACTACTTACACACATAGAGAAGTTCATAATGGAACATAATACATGCGCCTTAGCAACGGGCTCTGGTGATTTCATTCGCTGTACACCAATTGAATACAACTATAAGGACGGGTACTTCTGGTTGTTTTCTGAAGGAGGTATGAAGTTTTATTCTCTGGAGTTTAATAAGAATGTATGCCTTGCTATCTTTGATAGTTATACTGGATTTGGACAAATAGGTGGGATGCAGATTACTGGTAGAGTTGAACTTGTAAAGCCATGGTCAGAGGAATATATGAAGCTGTTAGAATTTAAGAAAATGAATGTTGAGAGACTAAAGCAACTGACAGTAACCTTGTATCTAATGAAAGTAATACCTACACGAATTGAATTTTTGAACTCAGAGTTCACACAAATGGGCTATACGTCTCGTCAAACATATATCCCAGCTGAAACGGAGGAATGAGGTTACAGCAAAAGGTAGGCGGGTGATCCTTCACCCGCCATTGTTATGTCATAAGATTGCTCATACAGTAATAGTCATAAGTAATGATGCATAAGGCGTGTAAATTGACAGGCTTGTAAATAAATGGTAAAATTATTTATCATATACACAACGGAGGTTGCCATGTTGAAACAGTCGATCCATGTCTTAAAAAAAATGATACCCTTTTGGAAACGCATAGCCACATTGACTCTAATATCTATTCTTATTATTCCCCTATCTCAGGTAAATGCAGCAAAAACTTACTCGAACCCAGAACTTGCGCGAGCAGTAAAGCTTGGTTTTGGTAAATACCGAACAAAAAATATAGCTGTAACTTATGCAGAATTTATGGGGATGATGGATAGGACAGTTCAACTGGTTGACAAGACTAAACTTGCAAACTGGAAAGCAAAGTTTAAGAGTGCTCGTAAGTCAAAAAAGGTGATTACAAGGTTTGAAGGAATGATGATTGTCCTTAACGTTGCCAATACACTTGGTGGAGATTTTCCTGAATTTAATAGTAATTGGGGAGATATCAATTCTAAGATTGGGGAAAAAGTATGGGATGAGATCAATAAAATAGACAATCCTTATCAATACATTCCTAACCACTATCCTTATGGTGGAGTTGGATTTGAGAATAATAAGTATATCTATGAATGGGATGATTGTGGTGTTGCATACCGCTATGCCTTTGGAAGAGTGTCACTTTATAGTGGGAATACTCTTTTTGATTATGATGAGGCAAAGAACTCAATGCGTCCCGACAAAAAACTTCTATATACCGAAGCATTGCTAGTAGCGTTGCGGTTGCATGATTCCTCTGAAAGTTCATTCCCGGTGACTGAGCGCGTGAAAACAAAGGAA
>JAEZKD010000224.1 GCA_023415655.1 Bacillota bacterium
CATTTGTGTTAGATGCAACTGATGATACAGCAGTAATCTTTCATCCTGAGACTCCAGTTGTTACACCAGTTGTTCATACTTGGGATGTTACAACGTTAGACGCAACAGGAGTAGTGGATAAAGCAAGTCTAGCAGAAGGAATTTATGCTAATTATTTTAAAGTTGTAGGATCTGTAATACAAAGAGTTAGTTTAGATAAGATTACTTCTATTGAGCTTGGTAAGGATAATTCAGGATCGATTCAATTTACAGTGACTGGAATAGCAGATGTTACCATAGATATGAGTAGTACAGGAGGGACTAATATCTCTGCAGTTGGTTTATTGGATTTGAATGATAACTTAATTACTGAAAAAACGAATATTACAACTGTTACAGGTACTGCAAGAACCCAATTAACGTACACGGGATTACCAGCAGGTACCTATAAGATTGTATCACCTACTTCTAGCTATAATCGTGGGGCAAGATTGTATAAAGTATCTGTATCTGAGGTTGGAGGGACAACAATCCGTAAGGATTGGTCAGAGGTAAGTGCACCTATTATAACTGGAACTCAGATTATAGATGGTAAAATAATTGTTAACTTCTCAATGGATATCGGTAAGGATGGTGCTGATACAGTAATATTAACCATGAAAAAGGGAGCAGAGACGATTCAATCGCAAAGTTATGCATCGAACGGAGCTTCGGGGTATGTTACATTCACACCATCAGAAAGTGGTGATTATAGGTTTAGTATCACTGCCTATCGTGAAGAGCAAGAAAAAACTGGAACTGATTATGTATTGACAGGATTTAGTTTACCATTAGGAAAACCTGTCATTCAAAGTGCAATCAGTGTAGGCAATGGTTCGATAAAAGTATCCTGGAACCAAGTAAAGGAAGCACAAAAGTATGAAGTTTCATACAAAATGCTCGAAGCTACAGAATTTAGCACTCCTACAGTTGTGACTACCACAGATTGTATATTGAGCGGTCTAATTGTTGGGGCAACTTATAACATCCGTGTGAAAGCAATCCGTGGGAGTGAGTATTCAGAAGATACCACAATGGCGAAGGTATCCAATGAAGTTCAAAGAGCATGGTACTTTTCGGCATTTGGTTCTGGTGTCAATACTACCAATAATTTTTATCGTGGTAATGCTATTGATGGTAATGTGAATGTAGTAAGTCAAAATGGGAATGGGAAGCTGGTACCAGCAACGACAGATGGCCTTGCCTTTTATTATACAAAGATTGATGCAGCGAACGAAAACTTCATCTTAAAAGCAAAAGTAACGGTAGATACCTGGACTTATTCCAATGGTCAGGAGGGCTTTGGTCTTATGGCAGCCGACGCCGTTGGGGTTCATGGAGATAGTTCAGAGTTCTGGAATAACTCCTATATGGCGAGTGTATCTAAGATAGAATACAACTGGGATAAAGAGAATCAAAAGGTATCTGATACCGGAGATAAGATAACTATGAAACTTGGTGTCGGTGCACAAGAAAAAATTGGAGTTACTGCAGAAAACATTGCGGATGGAACAATAAAAACAAAGGTCACTGAGTTATTTAGTTCTAAGATAGCAACGTTAGAGACTTCTTGTGCCAACAATGGTGCAGGCACTTATAATCTGGTAGGTAACTTTACAACTACCAATATTCCAGGAGGAACGATTGCCAATCCAAGAACAACCTTTGATTTGGCAATTCAAAGAGATAATACAGGATATCGTATTAGCTACACGGATCCGTCTGGAAAAACAATAACAAAATTATACTATGATTTAGATCGAGATGCTTTAACTCAAATTGATAAAGAAAACATTTATGTTGGGTTCTTTGCTTCGAGAAATGCCAATATTACAGTATCTGATATTCAATTAAGCGTATCTGATCCAAAAACCGATCCACCTGCACAGGGAAGAGAGATTACTAAGGTAAATCTTATTTACGGATTTCAGTCTACAACGGCCATTGGTACGAAAGACCATGACTTGGTATTCCGTGCGAATGCAGACGGTCTATTGACAATTGTAGGTTTGGATGGGAAAGCAAAACAACAACAGATCAAAGCAAATACTAATATTGTAAATCATGTGACTTTAAGCAAAGGGAACAATACCTTTTACGGAACCTTTACCCCAGATAAAGATTATAAACCAGGAGAGTTTGAGGAACTAGTTTCTTATGAGACGGTTTCTTTTACTCATACGGTTCTGTATAAGAACTACGGTCAAAGTGGTCAGTCGATTTATGTAGCACCGAATGGTACGCCAAATGGTAATGGCACCAAGAAGAGCCCATTGGATATCTACACTGCAGTAAAACATGTGCAGCCAGGTCAAACAATTGTCTTAGCTGGTGGTATCTATAGCTTAACTAGCACGGTAAAAGTGGAGCGTGGAATTAATGGTACAGCCACAAATAAGATTTTTATGGTAGCTGATCCAACTGCCACTACACGTCCAGTCTTTGATTTTAATGGTGCATGTGCTGGTATGGTATTGGCAGGTGACTATTGGTACTTCAAAGGTTTTGATGTAACAAAATCTCAGGATGCTCAAAAGGGTATTCAAGTATCAGGTAGTTACTGTGTGCTTGATCAAGTCAATGCCTATCACAATGGGAATACTGGTATCCAGATTAGTAGATATCTATCAACGGATGCTTGGGAAGATTGGCCTTGCAATAATCTAATCCTAAATTGTACTTCATATGGCAATGCTGATCGAGGCTATGAGGATGCAGACGGTTTTGCCGCGAAGCTAACAGTAGCGGAGGGAAATGTATTTGATGGTTGTATCGCATATAACAATGCAGATGATGGGTGGGACTTATTTGCAAAGGCAGAGACAGGTCCGATTGGAGATGTATTGATTAGAAACTGTGTGGCATACAATAATGGTTATCTACTTGATGGTACCAACGCAGGCAATGGAAATGGTTTCAAGATGGGAGGCTCCAGTATAGCAGGCAAACATCGCTTAGAGAATTCTGTTGCATTTGGCAATAAAGCAAAAGGCATTGATTCTAATAGTGGGCCAAATATTGAGGTGATCAATTGTACTTCCTTTAATAATGCTAGCTTTAATGTTGCCCTATATACCAACGATGCAGTAAACACCGACTATTATGCTACAGGTATTATTTCCTACCGTCAGAATACCAATGTGGCAGAACAGTTAAAATTAAAAGGTACTCAAGACGAGAATAAGGTTTATCAAAACACAAATTATTATTGGGACGTTGTAAGTAGTTCCTCTCGGAATAAAGTTGGTGATCAAGTTTCTAGTGATTGGTTTGAGAGCTTAACCTTTAATCAAATAACTAGAAATCCAAATGGTACTATAAATATGAACCATTATCTTGTTTTAACGAATCAAGCACCAATGGATGCAGGTGCAAGAATTAGTGGAATTCCATCCAACCACCCTGTAATTGGGCCAGAAGTTGTAGGTGAAGTGAAGCCACAACCTCCAACATCACCAACATTAGTACCAACACTGAGTCCAACACCAACAGTTACCCCGACCCCAACACCAACACCAATTCCAGCAAAGGTTTTAACGAAAGCAGAGATTTTAAAACACCTAACACCGAAACGAACGGGAACACTCTATATTGGTGGTAGCATTAACATAGGTTCCTTTGGTATTAATCTTCCAAAGAACGTTGTCATAGTGAATGACTTTAAGAAAGAGACCTTAAGTAAACTAAAACAAGGAGAGATTCCAATACAGATTACATATCAGACAAAGGATTCAAAAGTAGTTAGAGTCAATCAAAAAGGACGACTTACAGCGCTAAAAGCAGGTGTAGCTGTAATAACAGCCACGGTGACAATGCAGGATGGAACGAAAGAGCTTTATACAAGAAAAATCACAGTAAAAGAAGCGTCCATTCTCTTTGTAGAAAGTACAATTAGAATGAAGGTCGGAGAAGAAAAGGTTTTTGAAGTATTAGTGCATGGATATGATAAAGCTAGTATTATCTGGAAGTCGAGTAAAATAGGTGGAGTAGTTGTAACGAAGAATAAAGGAAAAACAACTGCTATCATCAAGGCAGTATCACCAAAGACAGATTGGATTTATGTTACGGTAGATGGAGTAATGAAAAAAATTAAAGTAGTGATTGAGTAATAAGTAAATGATCAGCAAGATTGCTTGATAAAGAAAAGGGACGGTTGCCAATGAATAGACAACCGTCCCTTTTGTGTGCAAATAATCTTGTTCTAAACAAAAAATTCATACCATATACTGTATCAAGCTTTAGATTGGCACATATCACGGAAGGGGTATTTTTATGGACAATTTTGCAATATCGAATAGCTACAATGTTTACAAAGATATTCAAGCAAGAACCAATGGTGAGATTTACATTGGAGTTGTCGGACCAGTACGTACTGGCAAGTCAACGTTTATTAAACGGTTTATGGACTTGTTGGTGATACCAAACATTGAAGATGTACATAGCAAAGAAAGAGCAATTGATGAATTACCTCAGAGTGCTGCAGGAAAGACAGTCATGACTACGGAACCAAAATTTATCCCAAAGGAAGCAGTTAAGATTTCCATATCGAATGACATTGATCTTTCTGTTCGTATGATTGATTGCGTAGGCTATATGGTAGATGGTGCATTGGGGCACATTGAGAATGACCAGGAACGCATGGTAAAGACACCTTGGTATGATTATGAGATTCCATTCACCCAGGCAGCTGAATTAGGCACCAAAAAAGTAATTAATGATCACTCCACAATTGGAATTGTCATTACCTGTGATGGTAGCTTTGGTGATCTTCCAAGAGATAGTTACATTGCACCAGAAGAAAGAACTGTAGACGAATTAAAGAAGATTGGAAAACCATTTGTGATTCTTTTGAATTCCAATCGCCCATATTCAGAAGATACGAAAGCAATGGCAGTAAAAATGATGGAGAAATATGATGTAACCGTACTTCCTATCAATTGTGAGCAATTGAAAAAAGAAGATATCATGAATATTTTATCCAGTGTACTATCGGCTTTCCCAATCTCAGAGATAAACTTCTATCTACCACAGTGGTTGGAGCTTTTCCCAAGAGATCATTATATCAAAAAATCACTCATTCAATCCATCAAAGAGATGTTTGGTAATATGAGATTAATGAAGGATATCAATGAAACTAATTGTAATGTTGATAATCCATACATCAAAGAATTTAAGATTGATAAAATAATGATGGAAGATGGTACAGTTCGTATTTTTGTTGACATCGACAATAAGTATTATTATGATATCATTTCAGATATTACTGGGGTGAAAGTCAACGGTGAATATGATTTTATGAAGATGATTCGTGAACTGGCTGCAAAAAAACAAGAATATGAAAAGGTTAGTTCTGCTTGTGAGCAGGTAAAATATAAAGGCTATGGGGTTGTATCTCCTAGTCAGAATGAAATCGTAATTGAAGAACCACAACTAATCCGACATGGAAGTAAATATGGTGTTAAGATCAAAGCAAATGCTCCTTCCGTTCATATGATTCAAGCAAACATAGAGACTGAAATTGCTCCTATCGTTGGAACAGAAGAGCAAGCACAGGATCTGATCAATTACATGAAAGAGCAAGCACAGATCAGTCCAGAAGGTATTTGGGAAACCAATATCTTTGGTAAGACGATGAAACAATTGGTGGATGAAGGAATTGCATCAAAGATTAATAAAATGAATGATGATAGCCAGATGAAGCTTCAAGAAACGATGCAGAGAATCATCAATGAGAGTAATGGTGGATTAATCTGTATTATCATCTGAGAAACAAAATGTTTATCACAGAATTTCATTATTGTGCCAAGCAAGGGGGGACCAGCGAAAGCTGGTCTCTTTCTTTTCAAACAAACGGGGGATACAAATTATCTTTTGACTTCATAACTAACACCTTGTTCCTTTACGATGTATCAAAGGAGTATAGGGCACATTTTGTTATGTGTTTGTAAAAAATGTATAATTTTCGAAATAGTTATGACTAATAATTGACATATTATCTAAATAATGGTATATTATTATCGTAATAAATGTAATCGAATTGTAATATTTAAAACGAAATAGATAATAATGTATAATTTGCAAGATGAAGAATTATACTTTTTAGAAGATATTAAGTTATTATGGAGGTATCGGATGCAAAGAAAATTTATGAAATCAGCTGCATTTGCCACAGCATTACTAATTTCCATTTCTGGTATGGGTGGGATAGTGAAAGCAGAAACTACATCAACTGGGGAAGGAATTGGTGGCTTAAGTGGTTTATTTACTGATTATTATAGCAAGGAATCCGACTCACAAGCAACCGTAACCACGTCGCTATTATCTACTCCAGTAGCTATTCCTGAGAATATAGCAATTGCTAAGTGTGATGACTCAATTAATATTCGTGAAAAAGCAAGCACTTCAGCTAATATCGTTGGTAAATTAGGAAAGAATGGTTTTTGTATTCTCCAAGAAGAACCAAAAGATGGCTGGGTAAAAGTGAAGTCTTTAGATGTAACTGGCTATATTTCTACCGATTATCTCTATATGGGACAAGAAGGTTATGAGAAAGCGAAATCTCTCGCAACCTTAAAAGCAACCGTTACTGCCAATCAAGTGAATGTTAGATCCACGGCTTCAACCTTATCAGATGATAATATCATCACAGAAGTAGCTAAGGGAGAAGACTTGATTGTGATTGAAGATCAAGCCATTGAAGTGGTAACAAAGAATGATCCGAATGCAACCGTTTGGGTGAAGGTATACATTGATGATAGTGAAGGCTATGTAACAAAGGATTATGTAGAATTAAGTTATAAGTGGAAGGGCGCAACTAAGATTGAGGCGATTACTGCTTCTTCACTTAGAACTACAATTATCTCAGAAGCAAAAAAACACACTGGACTTCGTTATGTTTGGGGCGGAACTAGTTTGACGAGTGGAGCTGATTGTTCAGGATTTATCTGGGCTGTATATACAAAATGTGGACTTAGTGTTTCGAAACTTGGGTTACCAAGAACCTCAAGTGCGATGTCTAAGAGCGGTAAAAAAGTGTCGATGTCTACGATCCAACCAGGTGACTTAGTATTCTACGGGAATCGTTATGGTACTGTAGATCATGTTGCCATGTACATTGGGAATGGAAAAGTAATCCATGAAAGTGGACGAAGTGAGGGTTGTAAGATTTCGAACATGAATTATCGTCCAGTTGTAGCTATGAGAAATTACCTGGATTAATGAGCAAATGGAAATGATGAAAATGGAAGAAGAAGGCGATACCAATGTGGTACGCCTTTTTTTAAGTCAAATGAAAGCATTCATCATAGGAAAGTAACATAGGTTTTGATGATTTCTCTGGCTTTAAGATCTCCGAAGAAACAAGTTCATCTTAGGAGTAATCCTGGTAGAAAAATACAGTTGACAGGTTGAAATACCGTACGTATCATAAGTAATTATAAAAAAAGAATTAATTTTACGTATGGAGGAAATGTTTTTGAAACAGGGTAAACTAAGTGGTTTGTTGCCGATTGGGGCGTTTTTGCTACTTTTTATTGGGAGTGGAGTTATCTTTCAAGACTTTTATGCAATGCCTGCAATTGTAGCATTCCTATGCGCATTAATCGTTGCTTTTTTACAAAACACGAAAAGAAACTTTTCAGACAAATTAAAAACGGTAACTCGTAGCATGGGTGATGAGAATGTGATGACAATGTGTCTCATCTTTATCCTAGCAGGTGCTTTTTCTGGGTCCGTACAAGCAGCTGGAGGAGTGGATAGTACTGTAAACTTTGGTTTATCTATTTTACCACCAAAGATTGCAATTGCTGGTTTGTTCTTAATAGCATGCTTTATATCGATAGCAATGGGAACGAGTGTAGGAACCATTGCAGCCTTAACCCCAATCGCAGTCGGCATTAGTCAAAAAACTGGATTTGCCGGAGCCTTATGTATCGGTGCTGTGATCTGTGGTGCGATGTTTGGTGATAATCTGTCAATGATTTCAGATACTACAATCGCTGCAACCAAATCACAAGGTTGCGAGATGAAGGATAAGTTCCGAGAGAATTTTATCATCGTTCTTCCAGCAGCTATTATTACGATTATTTTATTTTTAGTTTTAGCATGGAATACAAGCTATGAATTGAGTGGAGCTATGGAATATAGTTTCATCAAGATTCTGCCATATCTTGTCGTGTTAATTGGTGCACTTTGTGGTGGGAATGTATTTCTAGTGTTAATCCTAGGGACCGTCTTTTCTTTGATCGTTGGAGTTACTACTGGTTCCATTGCTATCTCTGAGGTGTTTCAAGTGATTGGAAGTGGTTTGGATGGTAACGGTGGTATTATGAATATGTATGATATCATCGTAATTTCAATCATTGTATCTGGTATCATTGGATTGGTCAAAGAAAATGGAGGAATTGACTTTATTCTTTCTGTCATTCGTAGACATGTAAAAGGTAAACGAGGAGCTCAATTTGGAATTGCAGCATTAAGTTCCTTAGTTGATATATCCACTGCGAATAATACAATTGCCATCGTTATGGCAGGGCCAATTGCAAAGGACATTGCAAAAGAATATGAGCTTTCTCCGAAAAGAACAGCTGCCTTGCTTGATATCTTTACTTCGGTATGGCAAGGAATCCTCCCATATGGAGCACAGCTTTTATATGCAAGTGCAGGCGCAGCTGCAGTTGGGTTATCTGTATCGGTGCTTGAATTAATCCCATATCTTTTCTACCCAATTCTAATGGGGGTATGTGGAATTCTTACTATTCTTTTGAAAAAAGATCATATTTAATTTATAGGTTAATAAAATAAGCGATTATATCCTATCTATGTATGCTTTCATCAAACATATGTTAGAAACATACAAACCTTGGATGTAATCGCTTGTTTTTTGTTCAAATCCTAGTAAATCTTGGTACATTTACGGTTCTCAACTTGACAATCCCTTTTACAATTTTTATAATAGGTTAAGGCGATTCAAAGGTAAAATGAGTGCAATCGTAGAGAAAAGTTAAAAAGATTACAAAATGATAATTCATGGAAAGGTGCGCTAGAATGGTTGAATTAATAATCGCAATCGTTGCTATTATGATTGCTCTTGTAATAAAGATGGAGCATGATAAGGTAACGAAAAGAAAAAAGCTATTGTACAAGTTAAATAAGGAGTGGGGGGATGTACCTACTGAAGAGTTTACACCTCAAAAAATTGCCTCCATGTATGCATATTATAACGCTGTAAAACGAGACAATTCAGATGTAGATGATATCACTTGGCATGACCTTGACATGAATCAGATCTTTATGACAATCAATAATACACGAAGCGCAGCGGGTGAAGAATATTTATTTGCGATGCTTCATCAACCAGAATTTGACGATGAAAAGCTAAAAGAGAGAAATCGTTTGATTGAATTCTTCTCAAAGAACAAAGAAGAACGTCAACGTGTGCAAGTAATTCTTTCTAGTATGGGTAAGATGAAAGAGTTGTCAGTATATGAGTTTATGAATCGATTAAATATATTGCAACGAGAGAATAATATGTCCCATGTATTCATGATTTTGGGACTCGTAGTGAGTATTTTTACCATCTTCTTTGATCCATTGTTTGGTTTTTTACTAACGGGCTGTTGCGTAGTGTATAATATTGTTCAATACTATAAGCGTAAGATGCAGATTGAAAAGTATTTTCAGGTAGTGTCTTATATTATACGTTTGGTATATAGTGCAAAAGAATTAAGTGAATGTAACATCGAAGCGATTGCACCATACACGAAAAAATTAAGAGAAAATTATAAAATATACACCAAGTTTATTCGAGGTTCCTGGTTAGTAACCTCAAGAAATCCTAGTGGAAGCTTGGCGGATATGTTTTTAGATTATGCTCGAATGTTTTTCCATATTGATTTGATTAAGTTTAATACGATGTTGAAAACATTTGAAACGAAGCAAACTGAGTTAAATGAGATGTTTGAAATTCTTGGAATGTTAGATAGTATGATTGCAATTGCTTCCTTTAGAGAACTCATGGTAGAATATTGCACACCTGAATTAGTGCAACAAAAAGTTCCAGAGATAAAAGCAGAGAATATCTATCATCCAATGATTAATGAACCTGTGAAGAATAGCATTCATGAATCTAGAAGCGTTTTAATTACTGGTTCAAATGCCTCTGGTAAATCGACCTTTATTAAAACCTTGGCAATCAATGCAATATTAGCACAGACAATTTATACCGTAATGGCAGACAGCTACCGTGCATCGTACTTTAAAGTAGCATCTTCGATGGCACTACAAGACAACTTACTCAGCAAAGAAAGCTACTATATTGTAGAAATTAAATCCTTAAAAAGAATTATTGATATGTTAGAAGATAAGATTCCAACGTTGTGCTTTGTGGATGAAGTACTTCGTGGTACGAATACGTTGGAACGAATTGCTGCGTCCTCAAGAATCTTATTAAGTCTTTCGAAAGGAAATGCGATTTGCTTTGCTGCAACTCATGACATTGAGTTGACGCACATTTTAGAAAATTTCTATTCCAGCTATCATTTCCAAGAACAGGTAGTTGAGGATGATGTCCTCTTTGACTATGTCCTTTATGATGGTAGAGCTGTGTCAAAAAATGCAATCAAGCTTTTAAAGATTATGGGTTATGAGGATCAGATTATTGACGATGCAACCAACTCTGCAAATCAGTTCTTAGAAACTGGTGAATGGAGTGTTATCAAGGCTTAAAGAAAGTAGGTTTTTTTTGTATGAAGGTAACAATTTATACAGACGGGGCTGCCAGAGGCAACCCCGATGGACCAGGTGGTTATGGAACCATCTTGTCTTATATAGATTCTACAGGAGTAGAACATACACGAGAATACAGTGGAGGCTACAAAAAAACAACGAATAATCGAATGGAATTAATGGCTGCAATTATAGGTTTAGAAGCTTTAACAAAGCCATGTGAGGTTACCTTATATTCGGATTCTCAATATGTCGTAAAGGCTTTCAATGACCATTGGATTGATGGCTGGATCAAAAAAGGATGGAAACGTGGTAAGAATGAACCAGTGAAAAATGTGGATCTTTGGAAGCGTCTACTAGCTGCAAAGCAACCACATCAGGTCACCTTTTGTTGGGTGAAGGGGCATGATGGACATCCACAGAATGAACGCTGCGATACATTAGCAACCACTGCAGCAGATGGAAACAACCTAATGGACGATATCGTCCTAGAATAGAGAACGCAATTAATAAGAAAGGGAGAACGAAAGATGGCACAGTTGACTCCGATGATGCAGCATTACCTTGATACGAAACAACAGTACAAGGACTGCATTCTATTTTATCGTTTGGGGGATTTTTATGAGATGTTCTTTGATGATGCCCTAACAGCATCCAAAGAACTCGAGATTACGTTGACCGGAAAAAGCTGCGGACAAGAGGAACGTGCCCCTATGTGTGGAATCCCATTTCACGCAGTGGAAGGATATTTAACCAAGTTAGTAAATAAGGGATATAAAGTAGCGATTTGCGAACAGGTAGAAGATCCAAAGCTAGCCAAGGGAATGGTAAAAAGAGAAGTGGTTCGTATTGTAACGCCTGGAACGAATCTGAATACTCAGGCGTTAGATGAAACAAAGAATAATTATTTGATGGGTATTGTATGGACGGATGAGTTGTGTGGAATATCGACCGTAGATATTACAACGGGTGATTACTATGTAACCGAGGTAGATTCCATTCGCAAGCTTTTGGATGAAATCTATAAATTCTCTCCATCTGAAATTGTATGCAATCAAGCACTTGAAATATCAGGGTTGAATATCACAGATTTAAAGGAACGATATCAAATTTCCTTTTCTTTATTAGAAGATTGGTATTATGATACAAATATGTGCATCAAGACATTAAAGGAACATTTTCATGTAGGAGCCTTGGATGGACTTGGTCTTTTGGACTTATCCGTTGGTATCAATGCAGCAGGAGCAATCCTTCAATACTTGATCCAAACACAAAAGAATTCCTTAGATCATCTTACTCGTATTATACCATATACAACGAATAAATTTATGTTGATTGATAGTTCGAGTCGACGTAATCTAGAATTAACGGAGACACTTCGTGAGAAACAAAAACGAGGGTCTCTTCTTTGGGTTTTAGATAAGACAAAGACTGCAATGGGTGCACGCCTCTTAAGAACCTTTGTTGAACAACCATTGTTAGATATGGAGCATATCAACCGTCGACTTGATGCAATTGAAGAATTAAATCGCAATGTAATCACAAGAGAAGAATTAAGAGAGTATCTTAATTCAATCTACGATTTAGAACGTTTGATGGGAAAGATTAGCTATAAAAGTGCGAATCCAAGAGACTTAATTGCATTTTCATCATCCTTATCAATGTTACCACCAATTAAGTATCTGTTGCAGACGATGGACGCAGATTTGCTAACAGAAGTGCAGGAACAAATGGATTCTTTAGAAGACTTGCATACCTTAATAGACACTTCTATTGCAGAGGAGCCACCAATCACTGTAAAGGAAGGCGGAATCATTAAAGAAGGCTTTCATGCGGAAGTGGATTCTCTACGCAAAGCAAAAACGGACGGAAAGCTATGGTTAGCTGAATTAGAAGCAAGAGAAAAAGAAGCAACAGGAATCAAGAATCTAAAGATCAAATTCAATCGTGTATTTGGTTATTATTTTGAAGTAACGAATTCCTATGCAAATCTTGTGCCTACAGATTGGATTCGAAAGCAAACCTTAGCCAATGCAGAACGCTATACTACGAATGAATTAAAGGAATTGGAAGATAAGATTTTAAATGCGGAGGACCATCTCTTTTCTTTGGAATATGATCTCTTTGCAGAAATCAGAGATACGATTGCAACACATGTTTTACGTATCCAAAAAACAGCAAAAGCGATTGCAAAACTAGACGCGATTGCCTCAATGGCCTTTGTTGCAGAACGTCATAATTTTGTACGTCCGATCATGAATGATTCGGGAACCATTGATATTATAGAGGGGCGCCACCCAGTCGTAGAACAAATGATTCCGAATGACATGTTTGTGGCCAATGATACGTATTTAGACAATCAGAACAAACGAATTTCCATTATTACTGGCCCTAATATGGCTGGTAAATCGACTTATATGAGACAGACCGCATTGATTGTATTGATGGCACAGATTGGAAGCTTCGTTCCTGCCAAAAGTGCTCAGATTG
>JAEZKD010000111.1 GCA_023415655.1 Bacillota bacterium
CTGTACACGATAACCATGCTTAATGAAGCTATCTATGATATCAAATAGCTTACTCTTAAGTTTTCCTCTTCCTGCCGTTGGATTAAAAATGAACAGAAGCTTCTTCATAGGGTAACCTCCAATCCGATGATTAATCTAAAAAAAACTCTCGTATTTCTATAGACAATTACCTAACACCATATGTTTTAGTCCTTGTGTTTTAGTCCTTGTGTTTTAGTACTTGTGTTTTAGTCCTTGTGTTTTAGTCCTTGTGTTTTAGACTTGATGTTATTTTCCTGTTGTTCTTATCCGTCTGTTCGAATCTAATATACAAAATCAATATCACTATCACGATACAGGGGAGCATTTGCATCCTTATCTGACACTACAGGGTGATCGATTCCATACTGTATACCAATTTCCGGATCATTCCAACGGATGGAGCGATCCGCCTCATAATTATAATAATTATCTACCTTATATAAGAACTCAACATCCTCTGTCAGAGTTAAAAAACCGTGTAAAAAGCCTCTTGGAATAAGCAGCTGTCGATGATTTTGTGCCGTAAGTTCCACCGCAATCCATTGCATATAGGTAGGAGAGCCCTTTCGGACATCCACCACATAATCCATGATTGCACCTCTGGTGCAACGAACCAGCTTGGCCTGCGCTGCATCACCCTTCTGGCAATGAAGCCCTCGAAAGGTGCCCTTTGCAGCCGAATAAGAATGATTATCCTGAACAAAACGATAAAAGAGACCCTTCTCCTCCATCGTCTGTTCCGACCAGCTTTCAATAAACCATCCTCTGTGATCCCCATGGACCTTCGGTTCTAGAATAAATACATCCTTTAAGTCTGTGGCAATTACGTTCATGTTATACTCCTATCGTATCAATATTATTGCTCGAACTTATGAAATTCGTGTAATACAGCTGTTTCAGTTAAGCTCTTTTATAACACATAATTTATAACGCGAGAAACATTAAGATTCTCATCTGTTATACTATACTCTCATTACGTTAAGCATTAACATTACTATTATTCTTATATTAGTAAGCGTCAAATAAGATAGTGGATTGTGACTTGGCCCCGTATTTGAGATAATCTTTAAAATATTCAGAGTTTTTGAGCTTGCTCTGAAAACTCTGAAAACTTTGAAAGGATTATTTTTATGGATACCAAACAAATCACAAAAGACTATCGCATTAATGAATGGACTGCCAGAATCCGTGAATGCTCTACCAGCGGACTTTCTGTGAAACGCTGGTGCGAGGATAACGGCGTCGCAGAAGGCAGCTACTATTACTGGCTGAAACGTGTTCGTGTTGCAGCATGTGAGGCATTGCCGGTCATACAGAAACCGGTCAAGATCGTACCTATTAATCTTTCATCTGAGACTATCAAATCAAGCACTGTGGATCAAGACAACAACTCATCCTTGGTTATGCGTATTGGTTCCGTTACTATGGAACTGAACAATAGTACCTCTTCATTACTGATAGAGAATGTATTACGGGCACTGCAGAACATCAGTGGGAGCCCATCATGCTAGGCGATATATCTAAGGCAGAAAAGATATACATAGCCTGTGGTTATACAGATATGAGGAAATCAATCGATGGTCTGATTGCTATTGTGCAGCAGAACTTTAAACTTAGTCCCTTTGAAAACAGTCTGTTCCTATTCTGTGGAACCAGACGTGACAGGATGAAAGCAATCTACTGGGAAGGTGACGGTTTCGTTCTGCTTTATAAGCGGCTTGAGGGAGGAAGCTTTCAATGGCCAAGGTGTGAAGAAGATGTACGTTCCATTGATCAGCAACAGTTTCGATGGTTACTCGAAGGCATATCCATTGATCAGCCGAGAGCTGTTAAAAAGCTGGATATCGGCATCGCAATCTAACGGAAAAATCGCTGAAAGTACTGATTTTACTGGATTTTATGCTGATTCTGTGATATAATAAATACAGTTAAATCAACGAAAGGGAACTGTCATTTATGAGCACATCGGATCAGGTAGCCACACTTCAAAACCGAATAACTGAGCTGGAACAGGAGAATAAAAATCTCCATGATACAGTTGACTATCTTACCCGGAAACTCTTTGGCAGGAGTACTGAGAAGACATCTATCCTTTTTGAGGGGCAGGTGTCTCTTTTTGATGAAGCCGAGACTGAGGCGGATTCCTCTGCTCCGGAGCCCGATCTGAAGGATGTTCAGGGATACAATCGTAAAAAATATCCGGGTCAACGTGAAGAACTTCTAAAGAACATCCCTCACGAAAAGAAACTTTGTACTCTTGTAGAGGAAGAACGCTCCTGTGAAAAGTGCGGCACAGAACTTGTATCAGTAGGTGAAGAGTTTGTCCGTACCGAGATAGAATTCATCCCAGCAAAAGTGAGGGTGATTGATTACTACCGCGAAACCTTTGAATGCCGTAACTGCCGTAAAAACGGTGAACCTTACATGGAGAAATCTCCAATGCCAGATCCCGTGATGCAGCATTCCATGGCATCTGCCGGGGCGGTCGCCTGGGTCATGCACCAGAAGTTTGTGAATGCAGTTCCTTTATACCGACAGGAGAACGAATGGAAAAGCCTCGGCGTGAATTTAAGCCGTGCAACGATGGCTAACTGGATCATGATCACATCGAGGGATTGGCTGATGCCTATCGTGGATCTACTGCATCAAAAACTACTACAGGATAGATACCTTCATGCAGATGAAACGCCGATACAGGTAATGAACGAACCAGGTAGGAAGAATACCACGGATTCATACATGTGGGTATACAGTACCGGGAAATACAGCAATTACCCCATTCGGATTTTTGAGTATCAGCCGGGCAGAAGTGGTGATTATCCGCAGAACTTCCTGAAAGAATTCAAAGGATATCTCCACACGGATGCATACTCCGGGTACAAAAAGGTGGCAGACATAACAAGATGCTTCTGCTGGACACATCTGCGGCGCAACTTTGTTGATGCACTTCCTAAGGAAGTCAACAGTTCGGAAGCCACGCTCCCAAGTCAGGGAATACAATACTGCAACAAACTTTTCGAGATTGAGAAGAAACTCGAAATACTATCTGCCGAGGAACGGAAAAAGCAGCGTCTGTTACAGGAAACACCTGTATTAGAAGCCTTTTGGTCATGGGTTGAAACTACAAGGCCCAAGGTATTACCGAAATCAAAGCTGGGACAAGCACTTCTTTACGCAGAAAACCAGAAAGAAGGTCTCGTGAATTATCTTAAAGATGGGAACTGTTCCATCTCCAATAATCTAGCGGAGAATAGTATCAGACCGTTTACGATTGGCCGTAAGAACTGGCTGTTTTCCGGAAGTCCGAAAGGAGCAGCTGCAAGCGCATCCGTATATACATTAATTGAAACAGCTAAAGTAAATGGACTTAACCCTTATAAATATCTGAAATTCATTCTTGGCGATCTGCCGGGTGTACCCTTCAGGCAGTATCCAGAATTTCTGGAAGATTTCCTTCCATGGCATCCAGTAGTACAAAAAACCTGTAGATAAAGCAAAAGCTAAGTATAACCTAGTTTTTGCTTTTTCTCTATCCACTAACTTATTTGACGCTTACTTATATTATACATTATAATAGTTTATTTGTAATTATTTTCTTTAGCAGTCTCAACCAACAAGGAAAGTCCTAGACTTCTTATTGAAATACAAGGACTTTTTTAACCATAATTTTTATAGGTATATAATTATTCTATATCTTAACTGTTAATTAATATAAAATCTTTCCCTCGGATACTTTTCGCAAATGCAATCCATAATTCGATTTCCCAAAATGCTCTGCTGCTTCGATTAACCGTTCCCTAGTAATCCAACCGTTAATATATGCAATTTCCTCGATAGCCGCAATTTGAATTCCTTGACGCTTTTCAATAACACGAACGAATTCGGATGCATCACTTAAGGCATCCATAGTACCGGTATCCAACCAAGCAAAACCCCTGCCTAAGGTAACGACATTCAATGTACCCGCATCAAGGTACATGCGATTCAAATCGGTAATCTCAAGCTCCCCTCTTCTCGATGGCTTCACTTGCTTCGCTAGTTCACAGACCTTATTATCATAGAAATATAAGCCTGTTACACAATAATTGGATTTCGGCTTTTCCGGTTTTTCTTCAATGGAGATGGCTTTTCCATTCTCATCAAATTCAACAATACCGAATCGCTCGGGATCCTCCACATAATAACCAAAGATCGTAGCACCTGTTTCCTTGCTAGCAGCTTCCTTCAAATGCCTTATCAGTCCACTGCCATAGAAGATATTATCACCCAGAACCATTGCACAGGAATCTCCCGCTATAAACTCCTCACCAATAATAAAGGCCTGGGCAAGTCCATCGGGAGAAGGCTGTTCCGCATAGGATAATTGAATTCCAAAGCTGGAACCATCACCAAGAAGTTTTCTGAAATTTGGAAGGTCATGTGGAGTAGATATTATAAGAATGTCCTTAATACCTGCCATCATTAGTGTGGACAAGGGATAATAAATCATTGGCTTGTCATATACCGGTAACAGCTGCTTCGATGTTACCATCGTTAATGGGTATAGCCTTGTGCCGGAGCCTCCGGCGAGAATGATACCTTTCATGGGTTCCCTCCAAAATTATAATTAGGTCGTTAAGTAAAAACTATCTCAGCTTCAGTTAAACAATTATTATTGAGTTGTTTACATTACTACCTTATAATAATTAATATACCAGTCAGCAAACTTCTGAAGCCCTGTAATAATATTGGTCTTTGGTATAAAACCGACAAGCTCCTGTAATAAATCGGTTGATGCATATGTTATCGGAACATCACCTGACTTAATTGACTCATATACTTTTTGAAACTCAACCTGGTTCCCAAGTGCCTGACTCAAAGCTTTCTCTAGTGTAGTAATAAACGTCATTAGCTTTTCTGGAGTATTATTACCAATATTAATTACTCTGTGAGCAACACCTTGTGAATCTTCTGATGGAACTTTATTTACTAATCTGACAATAGCCTCAACGATATCATCGATATATGTAAAATCTCTATAAAGATCATTATCAAAATCTCCATTGTTATAGATGTTTATTGGTTCGTGTTTAAAATATTTATTTACAAAATTAAAATACGCCATATCAGGTCTTCCCATTGGACCGTAAACAGTAAAAAAGCGTAAACCTGAAGATGGAATTTTGTACAAATGACTATAGGTATATGCCATTAATTCATTTGACTTTTTCGTTGCTGCATAAAAAGAAACAGGTTGATCAGTAAAATCACTTTCTGAAAAAGGTACTTTTTTATTAGCACCATATACTGAACTTGAAGAAGCATATAGTAAATGCTTTACAGGATATTTTTTACAAGCCTCTAAAATATTGAAAAATCCAATAATATTACTCATAACATAAACGTCAGGATTATCAATTGAATAGCGAACACCTGCTTGTGCCGCTAAATTAATTACAACCTTTGGTGTAAATTCTGAAAAAGCATTTATTACTAAATCTTTATCCGATATGTCACCTTTTAGAAAGGTGAATTTATCATATGTTTTAAGTATCTCTAAACGACTATATTTTAAACCAACGTCGTAATAATCATTTAAATTATCTATACCTATTACATGATTTCCTTCGTCTAATAATCTTCTAGATAGAAAAAAACCAATAAATCCTGCTGCACCCGTTATCAGATATATTTTACTCACTTATATAAACCTCCGGCTCATCGACCAATTGAATAATACTCTACACCTGCATTTCTCATATCATCAACTGAGTATATGTTACGTCCATCATATACCAGTGGTGTTCTCATCAGTCCCTTAAAATCCTCAGGTAAAACTGCCTTTATTTCACTCCATTCAGTAAATATAAAGCAGACATTAGCATCTTTTAAAGCCTTACGTATATCGCTAACATAGGTAATGCGTCCCTTTGACTTTATTCTTTCGGAGTATAATGCTTGAAAATGTTGAAGTCCAACAGGATCATATGCGTATATATCAGCACCTTGTTCAATTAGCAATGGAATATTTTCCAATGAAGCAGCTTCCCTTAAATCATCTGTTCCGGGTTTAAAGGTTAAACCAAGTACAGCTACCTTAAGACCATTGAAAGTAATCAATCTTTTGCATGCCTTTTTGTATAACAATAACTTTTGATCTTTATTCACATCAATAGCCGCTTTTATAGTCCGTAGCTCGTAACCGTGCTGTCTCGCTAAATATTCTAAAGCTTTTGTATCTTTGGGAAAACAGCTTCCTCCATATCCAATGCCTGCATTAAGAAATTTACTTCCAATTCGTTCATCATAACTCATCCCTTTAGTAACATCTTGAATATCAGCACCAACTAGCTCACACAGATTTGCAATATCATTTATATAAGATATTTTTAAGGCTAGAAAGTCATTGGAAGCATATTTTATCATTTCAGCAGATCTTCTATTTACTGATACTATCGGTAGATGAAAAGGCTCATAAATTTTCAACAGAAGCTCTTCTGCCCATTTACTCTCCGTTCCAATAATAATTCTTGCAGCATTTAGTGTATCACGTACTGCAGAACCTTGTGATAAAAATTCCGGATTAGAAGCCACCTCAACCCTAACATCATTTACCAAAAAATCCGTTATAAACTGTTCCACCTTATCATTCGTCCCAACGGGAACCGTTGATTTAACAACAACCAGACAATCTTTTTCTACTGTTTCAGCGATTTGTCTTGCTACAGTAGCTATGTAACTTAGATTTGCCGAACCATCCACTTGTTCTGGAGTTCCCACTCCTATGAAAATAGCATCCGCATCTTTATATGCTGATTGATAATCTGTAGTATAAAAAAGCCTCTTCTCAGCATAATTCTTTCTCATCAACATTTCTAGGTCAGCCTCATAAATTGGACAGATACCTTCCTTCATGAGATCTACTTTTTTATTATCAATATCTACACAGGTCACTTGATGCCCCTTTTCAGCAAAGCAAACTCCCGCAACTAACCCAACATAACCTGTCCCAGCAACTGCTATTTTATACATACTACAAAGCCTCCAAAAGTTTTATATATTATTTAACTTAATTATTATTTTATTTCATAAAACATTTTATTTTAATCTTGGATAAAACCTTATTGATTTCATTACGAATATCAGTAAATATATATAATATACCAAAATAAAAAACCGAACATAATATTATTGAAATGATACTCCATGCCACATTATCGCTCATTTTTTGCAAAGCAAAACCTACCACACCCATTAAGATTGCTGATATAGCAATTGATGAAGTTTTCCTAAATATTTCCATGATATGAAATCCAAGAAAATATTTCATAATCAGTAAATGTACTAATATAAATTGTAAACGTACTATACTTCTTGCAATAATAAACTCATTAAATCCAGATTTAGAGCTGATTATACAAGTGGGAACCAATATAACTAGGTGCAAAATCTGTGCTAGAAAGGATAATTTAGGTCTTCCCTTTGCTCGGTAAATCTCACTTGAGAAATATCCAAAAATTATTGTGATTGATATAGTTAATCCGTTTATCCCAACCACCCTACTTGCATCCAGCCAATCGTTACCTAACATTATAACAGTCGCAAGATCACTATATATATATATACCTATTCCTAAAGGGAAAACAAAAACAGAAGCTAATCTTAGAGTGTTCATATACATATAGTTAAATTTATCATCATCATTTTGCAATCTAGATAAAGCTGAAAAAAGTACAGGAACAATTGAACCAGTTATTATAGTGAATAATGTATTTACAAGTGTGAGCGAGGTCTTATACATACCAAGTTGGTATTGACTAAAGTACTTACCCACTATAAAAATATCAACCCAAGTCGTAAACCAAATAGAAAATCCTTCTACAAAAGACCATATACTAAATGATAGCATTTTCTTTAGAATTTGTATACTAAAAAAGGGTTTCGGTTTCCATTTTGATTTTAAAGTAAGAATAACTGCATTTGTTATCTGACTAAAAATCAATCCACCTACGAGAGCCCAATAACTGTATCCCAGTAATGCTAAAGGTATAGTTACTACGAAAGGAATAATTGTTAAGCATATTCGAATAATAAAAAGTGTTTTAAAGTAAAAATCACGCCGATATAGTGCCATTTGCATACTTGCAAAGGATGAAATAGGTAACTGAATGCAGGCAACAGCTATAACATTTCCAATCCCTGGATTTCCAACCAAAATAGCAATATCTTCTCTAAAATAAAATATCAAAATATACATTAAAATAGATAAACACATATTCGTCCAAAAAGCTACATTAGCACTATTGAACTTTTCATCATCATCAGCAAACTGATGTTGTATTAAATATTTTTGAAAGCCCGCATCGATAAAAATATCTGCAAAGCTACTAATCATTGTAACTGTTGCAACAACACCGAAGGCCTCAGGTGATACGAGCCTAGCTAATATCATATTTGTTATTGGCCCAATTATTTTTGCAGCAATTTCAGATAGTGAAGACCACTTCGCGGCATTTAGCACCTTAACCTCTACATTATTTTCATCCATCTTTATTCCTCATTTGCTTTCAGTCTTTATAACAATTATTCTTAATAATCATTATATCATTCAGATAGATCTAACCAACTACCCAATAAGTAATCGTAAGATACTGGATTAAACTCTTCAAAACCACTTCCTGGATACAATGTTAATTCGCCAATATATAGAGTGCCATTAATCTCATAGAAATCAACCCTTAGAAATGGAATATTTATTGATAATTGTTCAGCAATTTCAATCATGAGATTAAAATTAATAGGCTTCTCAACTAATAATCCACTAGTTGGATAATGCCTTTCAAACCGCATTGGCTCCCAATTCAAATCATAAAAATCAACATTAAGACCGGTAGGTTTATTACGATTTAGGCAGATAAATTCACACTTAACCTTTCCGTTAAAACACATAAATTTATAATCACGAAGTTCTTGATATGTATCATCAACCATATATCTTTCGCATATAATACGTCGTTTAACCGCTTTATATGGCCACTCTCTTCCTAAATAATAATAATTTCGTTTCATCCAGTAATTGATTTTAACTCTTGCTTCATTCTTATTAAATTCACTTTTATCCTTACATATAATGACTCCACCAGAATCATGAGTACATTTTAGCACGAATTCATTAGGTAAAGAATCAAAATCAATATCGTCAAAAGAATTATAGACACCAATCAAAGGAATATTATAGTCAATCCCCAGTACTTCCGTGAGATATTCCCTCACCAGATATTTATCAACTAACTTTACGTAAAATGGATTATGATCATTCACCTTAAGCCATTGAAGCTTCTCATTAAATGACTTTGGATTTCTCAAATTTAATAAATATCCTATTCTTAGATAGAATATTAATTTCAAATAAAGTTTATTTGGCAATATTCTAAGGAAACCTTTTGAGGCAATAATTAATATTAATTTTTTAGGATTATTTAGTGATATCTTGATAAATCTAATTATTTTTCTCAACTTAATTACTCCTTTGAATAACGTGTATTAAGAATTTCTCCCATAAATCAATAATCTCTTTTTCGTTTGTTTTTTCAATTATCTTTCTTGCTTCATTTCCCATTTTTACAGATTTTTCATGGCATGAAATTATTTCCTTAATGCCATAAGCTAATTTTTCTTTATTTTTCATAGGTACAATAATCCCATTTTTTCCACTTTCGATAAAAGTGGAAGCGCCACCTGGGGACCAATCTGTAGTAATGCAAGGAAGACCAATAGCCATAGCTTCAATTAATGAATTTGGTAAACCTTCAAAATCTGAGCTTAATACAAATACAGATGCTTCGTTTATTTCCTCTAAAACATTTGATTTATTTCCTTCTAATATAACTTTATCAGATAAACCAAGGTCATTAATATGAGTTTGTAATTCTTGTCGTAATTCACCTTCACCATAGATAATCAACTTATAATCACTATATTCAGAATTAATAATAAAAAATGCATCAATTAATAATCTATGATTTTTCTGCCTATCTAGTCTACCAATAGTAACAATTTTTTTACTACGTACACCATTGTAATAAGGCGGTAATTTTTTTATATTTAATGGATTAAATATAATCACAGATTTATTCTGAGCATTTTTAGGATATAACTTTTTCGCTGCATCAGATTGAAATACAAAACCATTCGAAAACATTTTAACTATTGTATTAAAGAATTTAAAAGATAAATTATTAGGTACATTGCGTGGATCACAGCGTTCAGAGTATACAATTGGAATATGTAAACCTAGACAAGCTAGTATCGCAATTGCACAAGTATCCTTTATAAATGAAATGATTACATCGGGTTTATATTGCTTCACTGTAATTCGGAGTCTTATAAATAATTTAGGAATTGTAACTGGTTTTTTTCTATTCAAAGGGGGTAAAGATTGAAAGTGAATTTTACTATTTAATTGATAGACAGGCAAATCAGATGAGTTGATTGAAATTATTTTAATTTCATGCCCATTATCTACAAAAGCGTTTGAAATTATTGATATTACTCTTTCAGCTCCTCCAAAACCCATACCGGGCATTACAAATAATATCCTCATTATATTATCAACCTTTCAGTTCTAGAAAAAATAACTAATCAAATAATCAAAAAACTTATTGATTCAAATACCCTTGCCACCCTAATGAAGGAATAAATTTCTTTGAATCTTCATATTCAATTTCATGAGGTTTTTTAGAATCATATAATGAATTATTAGATCTAATTATTGTTTCCATATCTTCACAAAAATTATAATATACTATTTTATGAGAATTATTAATTGAAGGAATTAGCGAATGATTAAAACCCATAATTGCTGATAACGCTTCATCCATACAAACTGGATTTAAAGCCATAGCTATTATACCCACCTCTTTGGGAGTAGGTAAAAGTGGCCCTTCTTTTTCTCCAGATATTATCATATCGGATACAATCAACATCTTCCTTTGCTTTGTATTACACATATTACCGTTTTTATCTGCATAGAACAGAATTTTGTTTAAATCCATAATAGTTCGCCAAATGGTATCATTTCCATGCCAACTTCCCTCTGAATATTTCTCTTTAAATATGAATTTATTTATAACTGAAAATCCTCGTGCCATATTACGAGCTAAATTGGCCTTACAATAATTTCCACTTACCATATATTTATCTTTTTTCTCAATATAATAAGTCATTTTTTTCTTTGCAAAGTTTTTCGATTTATATTCATCTCCACCCTCTTCTGAAGAACCTTCAGTATGATGTGGCAACCATTCTTTATTAGTGTTAATACCAACAAGATTTTTTAACGAGATTGTAACCCCAGCTTTTCTATGAGTCTTAGGTTTTGGCATATTGATAATAACATCGGCATCAAGAATTTTTTTTGCTATGGAATATTCATTTTTTTCACTGTTATGATGATTATACATGATGGAATGATCATAATTTGTTATTCTTAACCGTTTCATTCGGTCATTACCTAGATTAACAAATTCTGATTTATTTTTTAGATCCACAATAACAGCTTGATTACATTCATCGCTTTCAACTTTATTCAATAATCCATTTTTTAAAACTGTTTTGTAATTTCTAAAATCAACTAATTCAATATTAATTCCCTTGCTTTTATAAAATTCAATTATATCAGTATACCCCTGCTCCTTAACCAGCCTATCAAAATCACAGGACTGTAAAGGGGCATCTCCTACAATTATTGTACCAACCCCATCTAAAGCTAATATAACATAATCAAGCATTGCACGTACCAAAGAAGGATGAGTAATGAGACACTCCATACCATTCTGAGGTATTTCATTTTCATGTAAAACCATATTAGGTTTAAGCAAAACTACTTCTCCTGGCTTAATTAGATCTTTTAAGGGATTCCAATTGGCTTTTCCATAATTATCCTGGTCAAAACCCATATGGAAAAGACATTCTCGAATCATATCGTATACATCATTCTTTGCTTCGGATATATTATCTTTAAATTTGTATTCAGGATATGCTGTTGATGGTCCAAAACAATTAGATTTACTTGGATATATAGATTGATTAATATCGCATATATATACTTTATTTTTATTCATAGGATATTTCCTCCTGTTCTCGTATTATTCATAGGTAATTTAATCCAGTCTCCCATTTTATTACCTAAATCATTTGGTGTAAATTTTTCATACCCTGCACCATGGTGAAATGTAAGTTCCCCAAAATATATATTTGATTCAATAACATATAGATCAACTCTTACATATGGAAACGATTTTGATAGAATTGATGATATTTCAATCATTTTACCTAAATTAGTTGGTTTCTTAATTTCTGTGTTTGGATCTTGTGGGTAAAGAATTGAAGCATCGATATAATTCCATTCTATATCATAAAGATTTCGTCTGTGATTTGAAAATCGGCCAAAGTCCACTTGAATCATCTTAGGAACACCATCAAAACAATGTATTTTATAATCTTTTAACTCAACATTAGATTCATCAACCATATATTTTTCACAAACAAGTTTTGGTTTCACATTCTTATAGGGCCATTCCCTATGTATCCAAAAATATCGCCTTTTTAACCACCTATTTACTTCCTTCTTTAATTTATTTAGGTTAATCTTTGATTTATCCTTGCATATAAACACATTACCTGAAGTATGATTTGGTTTTATCACAAATTGATTCGGAAGTGCATTAAAATCAATTTCTCTAAATGAATCATAAAAACCTATCATTGGAATTAAATATTCCTCTCCAATTACATCCTCTATATATTTTCTAACTTCATATTTATCAACTAATTTTGTATAGATTGGGTTTCTATCATACAATTTTAGCCATTGAATTTTTTCATTAAATGTAATTGGATGTTGAAGATTCAGCTTTTTTCCTATTACTAGTTTATATTTTATTTTTAGGTAAATTTTATCTGGAAGTAATCGGAATAATCTTAAATTTAATATTATACTCAATACCAAGTAAGGTTTTGTAAGAGCTTTTGTTATTTTCTTAAACATTATTCCACCCCATTATTCAACTTTCGATTATCTTTTTATATTTACTAAGACAGATCTGATAATTAAATTCACTTGCGCGCTTTTGACCTTTTTGTGAAAGCAAATGATGAAGATGCTCATCTTCAATAACTTTCGTAATTGCATGAGACATTATTCTATCTTCCTCTTCAATTATATTCGCTGACCATGATTCTGCATCTGAAACAGGTGGAGTAAGAATCCCGTATTCTACAACTTCAACATCTTTAGATGACCTTGTTAGGTCTTCATTTTTGCACAGTATTTCACGTGGACCTGACTTACAATCTGTAGCTATTATTGGACATCCACATGACATTGCCTCAACCATAGCATTGGGAAATCCTTCAAACAATGATGATAATATATAAACGTAACTTTTATTTATATATTTGAATGGATTTTTTTGAAACCCTAGTAAAAGAACACGATCTGATATACTTAAATCTCGAATTAATTTTTCTATCTTATTCTTATCTTCCCCCTCCCCAATTATAGCAAGTTTTACACTCTTATCCCCAATTAAAGAGAATGCCTTCAACAAATGCCAATAACCCTTTTGATGGGATAACCTTCCAATAGTGAGAACCACTTTACTATCATTAAAAAAAGCATTATGTTCTTGATTATCTATTGTAATATTCTTTAATAAATTTATTTCATGTAAATCATATGGATTATAAATAACCATCATTTTTTCAAAAGGTATTCCATAATCCTTATTAAGACTAAGAGCTAGAACTTTCGAAACAGGAATAATATACTCCGCTCTATTATAAAGCATTTTCATGAAAAGCTCTACAATATCTGTGACGAAATCTCGTTCTTTTTCAAGCATAGTATAATTACGAACCGAAAGAAAAACCCTCGAATACTTAGAGCCGGATAAAATATTAACGATGTTAGCAATGGTAAGAAAGCTAATAACAACATCAAATTTATATTGCTTCTTTACAGAATATAATTTTATAGATCTTTTAATTGGTAGCAATAGCCTTTGATAAGTATACCTTTTTGCTGGAACTCCTAAGCTAATAATTTCACAATTAACCGGGTATTCAACTGTATTATCATTGATAATAATTGATACTTCATATTCCTCTTTAAGTATTTCAGAGAGTCGAGAAACCACACGTTCCGCTCCACCTCCACCCAAATTGGGAATATACAATCCTATGGATTTCATACTATCTCCTCTTTCTTAGAATCAATCAAACAATAAGCCAAAAACGGGAAAACACCTGATATTGTGAAAGTACTTGCTGCAACACAACTCATTCCTATAGCGATAAGGATAAGAATTCGAGTCAAATCTTTATTTATGATCAAATATATAAATAGGCCGCTATAAAATACAGCATATATTAAAAAAGCTATTATACCTCCATTATGGAGTACACCTATAATTTCAGAATCCCCTAAAAATTCGTTCCTGACTGCCATTGGCCCCACACCAATAATTGGATGTTCCATAAAAACTTGAAATGAACTAACTAAAATACCATCAGGCAAAACATTATCACTAGACGTTTCAGTCAAAATATTATTGTATCGTGACGAAAGAGCAACTATAGGGTTCGAATTTTCAACGAAGTAATAATTCACCATACTACTTAGACCAATGTTATTTGCAAATGAAATCACAGTTATATATGAAATACTTATTATAATAACATATTTAAAATATGTTCGAAACAACTCTTTAATAATGCTTTTATAGAAAATCAACATAAAAAGAAAAGTAAGCATCATAATAATTGGTATACCAATTATAACAACTTTACTAAACAATAATAACCCTACAAAACTGCTTAAATATGCTAAAGCATATTTATTCCATTCATTATTTTTTTTAGGAACAAAATAGCCAATTATAAAAGAAATACTGACGAGAATATATACTCCAACATCGACTGGTGTATAACTTGCGCCAAATGCCCTAGTAAAACCATAAAGTAAGCTTTCAACCGTCATACGTGATTCACTAGAATACAAATTCATAATCAAATATTTTCCAAGTTCAAAATTAAACAACTCTATAAAACTAAAAATAATATGAATTACTGAAGTTATTAATATTGTTTTTAATAAGATATTAACTAGTCTTATATTCTTATTATGTAATTGATACTGATAGGACATACCAAGTACTGCTATAAAAGCTTGTCCTATTCCTATAAAGGGTATTATTATAGATAAATACAGATTTCCATTTGTAACCCATGCAATAAAATAAACAACCAATATTGCAATATTAGTACTTAAATATGCTTTTTGAATTCTGTTTAAAAGAATCTTTTTTTGCTTAAAAATATCAAATATAAATATAATAATAAAAAATAATGTGATGATATAGGCGGAATTTATTTTATTATCAGCTAATTGTATAATCGGTAAACATGAATAATACACTCCTGATAATATCAATAACCATTCAAAATTGCTTTTGCAATATAAGAATATCAAACTAACTATAGCTAACAAAATTATTAGGTTGTTTATGTTTATCATATGTTTACTTACCTACCCCCTTTATAATGCTGTATATAGATCAAATATATGACTGATTACCTTTTCAACTGTATAGTGATCCAAATACTTTTTTTTATTCCACAGCGAAAAACCCTTACGTAATTCATAATTATCCAAATAATTAATGGCATTTTTAAAACCTTCTGTATCACTAATATCAACTAAAATGCCGCCTTTATCTTCAACCATTTCAGGTATAGCACCAACAGGGGTGGCAATTATCGGTAGACCACATGCCATTGCTTCTAGTACAACATAAGGAAAACCTTCCGAATGAGAAGGAAATAATAATAAATCAGCTTTATTCAACTCATTCATAACTCTTTCCTTACTTATTTCACCTAATAATTGCACGTTATTGGAATGTTTTACATTTATAAACTCATCACTAACAATTCCGATTAATTTAAAATTTATATCCGGGAAAGATTTTGCTACTTCTATAATTGTATCACATCCTTTTGCTTTTATAATGTGACCTACGAATACTATAGTTTCAATATGATGCGATATATACTTTTCTGAATAATTATCAACCTCAGGCATATCCATAAAATTCGATACAACAACACTGTCTCGTCCAGTTATACTTTTGATATGTTGTTTCGAACTTTTGTTTAAACATAATATCATATCGCTTAAGTGACATAACTTCTGAAAAACCTTTTTAGATAAAATATTTCTAATCATTACAGATGTATCACAATGAAAATGTAGAATTAAACATTTTTTATTTTTCTTAATAAGTAATGCATAAAGAAAGTCCTTCAAAATACCAATCCGTGAACATGAAGAATTCATATGCACCAAGTCAAATTCATATTCTCCAAGATAATTTTTAATATCTCTATAGACATTGAAAGTGCGAGTGATTTCATCCTTAAGTTTTTTCTTAGTAAAGTTTTTCGCCCTCTCACCAATAATTGAATTATTTACAACTTGTATATTATTTTGTTTTGCATATTTTGAATTGATATATAGTTTCGTCCATGTTGCCATACCACCAGAAGGTGGGGGCAATGGAGAAATCAATAAAATATTCAATCTCTTTTCCCCCAGACTGTCATATTAACTATCTTTGCATAGCTTTGAATTAACTTGACAATTTTTATTGAAACATTTGTATCAGCATAATCTTCAGCCATAACTGATTCTGTCTGATCTTTATTCATATTGATAGCTAGCTCAACAGCCTGTTCCACATCATATCCTTTGATTCCTCCTATTACAACAGTACCTTTATCTAACACTTCTGGACGTTCAGTAGAAGTTCGTATTAGTATGCCTGGAAAACCAAGCATTGCACTTTCTTCAGATAACGTACCACTGTCTGATAATACACATAAAGCATTCATTTGTAAATTGTTGTAATCAACAAATCCAAATGGCTCCATGCTTTGCACTAATGAATGAAACTTAAAACTACGCTGTTCAATAAATTTTTTGCTTCTAGGATGCATTGAATATATTATCGGCACTTGATATTTCTCCGCTATTCGATTAATAGAATTCATTAAAGATTCAAAATTAAATTCTATATCTATGTTCTCTTCTCGATGAGCAGATAACAGTATGTATTTGCTCTTCTGTAAACCAAGTCTATTTAGTACATCACTGGCTTGAATCTTGTACATATTATCTCGCAATACTTCCCTCATAGGGGAGCCTGTAACAAAAATCGTCTTTCCATCGATTCCTTCAGAAATCAGATATCTCCTTGAATGTTCTGTATAGGGAAGATTAATGTCCGATATATGATCAACTATTTTTCGATTGATCATCTCTGATACATTCCAATCCCAGCAGCGATTTCCTGCCTCCATATGAAATATCGGTATTTTAAGTCTTTTTGCCGATATTGCAGATAACGCAGAATTAGTATCTCCCAATATTAATATTGCATCCGGTTTTACTTTTTGCATTACATCATAGGATTTTGCTATGATATTACCCATAGTTTCTCCAAGTGTACTACCAACGCTATCCAGATAAAAATCAGGTTCACGAAGCTCAAGATCTTTAAAAAATACATCATTCAGTGTATAATCCCAATTCTGTCCGGTATGTACTAATACATGCTCAAAGTATTTATCACATGCCTTTATACAAGCTGATAAACGAATTATTTCAGGTCTTGTACCAATTATTGTCATCACTTTCAATTTACACATAATTTCTAATGTCTCCTTCTATTCACTGACTTTAAGGAAATAAGTATCCGGTTGTTCAGGTCTATAAGGCTCATTTGCCCACATAACCGTAACAAGATCTGTGTTTCCTTCATTAATGATATTATGAGTGTATCCAGGTGGAATATCAACTACTTCAAGCTTATCACCGGATACATGATAGTCAATCACTTCCATTGAGCCAACTTTACGAAATTGGATAAGACCTTTTCCACTTACTACCAGAAATTTTTCATTCTTCGTATGATGCCAGTGATTCCCCTTCGCGATTCCCGGTTTACTAACATTAATAGAGACTTGACCTCTGTCCAAAGTCTTAATAAATTCTGTAAAAGACCCTCTATTATCTATGTTCATTTTTAGTGGATAGCTGAAGCTATTTGCCGGTAGATAACTTAGATATGTGCTATAAAGTTTATTTGCAAAATCATCTCCTAAATCCGGAATCGATAAATCTATTCTGCTATTTTTAAATGAATAAATTAGATTAACAATTCTTCCTAGCGTCGTAGTATATACAACAGGAACAGAACAAAAAGTGCTTGACTTGTTCTCTCTTCCTTCCAAAGCACGAATAAATTCATTAGCTACATCATCAATATATACTAAGTTCATTATAACATTAGGATCATTGACTTTGATTTCCAAATCATTTGCAACATTATTACAGAAAGTTGCTACAACACTGTTATAATTAGGTCTACACCACTTTCCGAACACATTTGGTAACCGATAAATAAGCACTTTATTACCTGTCTCATCTGCATATGTAATAAGAGCCTCTTCACCAGCTTTTTTACTCTTACCATATGAATTATCCTGTTCAGCTTGTATAGATGAAGTAATAAGAACTGGTGCCGTATTGTGATGTTGTTTCAACTTTTTTAACAGCACTGTAGTAAATCCATAGTTTCCTTGCATAAACTCATCTTCATTTTGAGGACGATTTACTCCTGCAAGATGAAAGACAAAGTCACAGTCTTTCGTATATTGATCTAATAATGAGATATCTGAATCAATATCATATTCGTAAACATCACAATATTTACGATTATATAATTCAGCTATTAGATTTTTTCCGATAAAACCTTTTGCTCCAGTAACTAATATTTTCATTACCGATTCTCCCATGCTTTAATTTCTTCTCTTATATATGATAATGTCAATAATTTTGCTTTTGTTTGCTCAACTGTAAGAAGCACTGTGTTATTAGAATTAAACTCTGATAGCTTTGTTCTGTCATGATTTCCGTCTACAAAGTACTTGTCATAATTCAAGTCTCTTTTATCAGCTGGAACACGGTAAAAATCCCCCATATCTATTGCTTGAGAACACTCTTCATTGGTCAATAATGTTTCATACATTTTTTCACCATGACGGATACCAATTATCTTGATTGGATTCTCCACATGGAATAATTCCTGAATTGCTTGTGCTAATACGTCTATTGTAGTAGCCGGAGCTTTCTGAACCAAGATGTCTCCACTCTCAGCATTTGCAAACGCAAATAGCACAAGTTCTACAGCCTCCTCAAGGCTCATTATGAATCGTGTCATCTTTGGTTCCGTAATTGTTAATGGCTGAGCTGACTTAATCTGTTCAATGAATAAGGGAATAACAGAGCCTCTAGAACACATAACATTCCCATATCTTGTACCACAAATCAACGTTTTATTCGGATCAACTGTGCGAGATTTTGCAACAAATACCTTTTCCATCATAGCTTTGGAGGTTCCCATCGCATTAACCGGATATGCTGCCTTATCAGTTGATAAGCATATGACCTTTTTCACTCCCGCATCAATACATGTTGTAAGAACATTATCAGTTCCTATAACGTTGGTCTTTACTGCTTCTAAAGGGAAAAATTCGCAGGAGGGAACCTGCTTTAATGCTGCTGCATGAAAGACAAAATCAACTCCATAAATCGCATTTTTTATACTTTGTTGGTCTCTTACATCCCCAATATAGTATTTAATCTTATCGTTATTATACTTATGCCGCATATCGTCTTGCTTCTTTTCATCTCTAGAAAATATTCTAATTTCTCTTATACTAGTATTTAGGAATCGTTCGAGCACTGCATTTCCAAAGGATCCAGTACCTCCTGTAATTAAGAGAGTTTTGTTGTTAAACATAATTTGATTCCTCCAAATTCTTAATACAAGACTTTTTAAAAGCGTTCATAATTTGTTTATACGCAACAATTGTTTCATAATACTCTTTCAAGTATCTTTTCCCTGCTATCCCCATATCTTTTATCATAAAAGAATTTAATAAAATTTCATCTAATATTTTGTTATAGTTATCAACCTTATCACTTAAACACCACCAGCCAAATCCATTATCTACGATAACTTTCCCAACATCAGTATTCTCATCCGTTGAAGCCAAAATCGGGAGGTTATGATTCATATAATCTAGCATTCTTGAAGGGAAATTAGGTATGGTGAATCTATAGTCTAGAAATAGTAGTCCTACATCACAAGCATCAAGTAATTGTCCATAATCATCTTTATTTAAACTATCAATAATAGTAACATGTGTGGCAGCACTTTGATTCACATAATTCTTAATCTTATAGAAATCAGTACCAGAGCCACACATAATGAAATGACAATTATCTTTGTTCTCATTACTTTTTAGTATATTAATTATATAATTAACACATTGGGGTTTACCAAAATTCCCCCCGTATATAAAAAGTATTTTATCTTTAGGTAAATTAAGCTTATCTTTAATATCACATTTATCTGGTAGGCTTTCTATGATTATATCTATGGTATTAGGGCATATACCCACTTTCCCATCACTAATATAAGGATTATTTTTTCTAATATAATTTACATTTGCATTCGACATGCATCCGATATAATCGGAAATTCTATACAAGTGCTTCTCTCTAGTTCTGAAATACCTATATATTATGCCTTTTAAGCCTTTCTTATTTAAAACACCAATATCCACGGCGTTTTGTGGGAAGATATCTTTCAACATCAAGTAAGTATATGCGTTATCTCGCTGCTTGATAAACTTGATTGTCTTAGCAATTGTAATTGGCGGTGTAGAATATAAAACAATATCAAACTTTTCTTTTGAAAAATATTTATTTATTGATCTCTTAAATTTTGAACCAATAAGCAGAGTAGATATTCCCTTTTCTAACATACCAACTTTAGTTATATTACCAGTTTGAACTCGTAGTATTTTTATTCCATATTCAGTTGTTATTTGTGTTGGTAAGCCTGTACGTTTTTCACGTTGACATACAACACAAACAGAATGTCCATGATTTTGGAAGCATCTTAGCAGATCTGAATATATTGAACTTTCACCTAAATCTGCCAATGCACCTATAGTAACAAATAAAATATTCATTTATTCATCCCATCACTTTTCTAGAATCAAAACTGATGATTCTTTTAATATGTGCTTTCCCGATATTTAGGAAAGAATCCACTCATGCAATCAATATTATAATCTTTTAATGAAAATTCCGAATTCTCATTTCTAAGCTTAAGTAGGTTTATATATTTGTTTTTATCAAATATCATTTTACCTATATAGAAATCACAAACGCCGTTAGGAGCAAAACTCTTTTTATATTTATAAATTCCGTCGTCTTCTCCATAACCACCACCTAATATAAATCTTTTAAGCCCTTTTTCTTTAGCCCACTTTATTATTTCATGTTTTAAAAAATCATTGGGACGAAGATTAAAATAATCGGAGTTTGTTCCCCCTAGAAATGAATAGCAGTTTTCACTACCATATAAAACAAGTTCAGATGATATAACCTTACCTTCACTCAAAACGTGAAAGTAGACAAAATTATCCTTCATATGATTAATTGTTTCAAAGAATTGTTTTATAAAATGAAAATTTTCCGAAGCGTTATTTCGATCCATGGTGGTATAATATATATCAAAAAATTCCTCCAGCTTATTACCAGTATCATCCACTTCCACTACTAAACCATTGTTTAGTGCTCTTTTTATATTCTTTCGTACCTTATGATCAAAATCTCTCAACATCTCATCATGTGATAATTCCAATGTTCGAATCACGTTATGTGTATGTGTTTCATATGTCCCAATATAATGTGGTCGGTAGTTACTTAACAAGTGGAATCTGACAAATTCACTTACTATACCTTGTTCCTGGCAAAAGATACTATATTCGTCGTTTAATGCTTTGAATCCTTCCCCCTCTATCCAAAAACCACCATAGCCATATGGCGTTGAAAAGTCATACCACGTATTTATAGGGAGCTTACCTGTAAATTGTGGTGCTTTTGCGATATCTCTCTTCATCACAACATTGATTGCTCTATTGCTACCATCATCATAATAAATTAATAACGGCTCTCCTTCACCATGCATCTGAAACGCTCTAGCATACCCACTTAAATAATTCACATCATAGTTTTTAAAGCTTTTCACTATATTATCCCATTTTTCATTATTATCTATTGATATAATGTTCAAATGACTACTCAAAATTATTCCCCCCAACAAATTCATTTATATGATAAATAATGCGATCCAGATCTTCTATATTATATCTTTGATCACAAATTAGCGAAAGACTATTATCATATAAATGAGTATTTTTAATGTCATGCACTGCTGATAATGGCCAATGTACAGGGCAATAAATATTATTCCTAATTAGATGCTGTCGGAGTTCGTTTCTTTTATTGTCTCTTACAATTATCGGAACAAAAAGCGGTGTATCAAAATTATTCAATTCACATATGCTTTGAATACCTTTGTTAGATTTTAATTCATTAATTAAATAATTTGCATTAAAATTTCTTTGTCGTATGTAATCATAGTCAAGCATTTGAATTAATTTTATTAGATCATCTGGAACATTATAATTTTTATAATCTTTTTCAATAAGCTTTTCCGCTTGGTTAAATATCTCAAGAAATACCTCTTTTTGGCCTTTTCCGTAAACAATATATTCCTTTTTTAAGGACATTGCTTGCTGTCTTAAATATATATATTTCGTGTTAGACTCATCTGGCATTGTAACAGTGAAATCACTATTTTGCTTAATTGCAATGGCGCCGCAATTCAATCCGGTCCATTTCCTAAAACTTGCTATAACATAGTCTGAATTTAAGCTGTATGGCTTCTCAGAAAACCAAGAATGAGTTGAATCTTCAATAATAACTTTACCTCTATCTTTAAGCTGCTTTATATAATTATTAACGTCCTGATTATAGAAACCAAAATACTGCATGATAAGTACAACATCGCATTGTTTGTTTAAATCGATTTCATATATATATCTGCCATCTTTGAAGTCTACATGATAGAACTCCACTTCCACGTCATTCTCAAGAAATGGTTGAATCATAGTATGGCAACAATACGAAGGAAGATATACTTTATTAAAAACTCTTGTATTTTTAATGTCCTGGATTGTAAAATCTAGCGCCGTTCTTCCCGTTAATAAATATTGATGTGGCATTTTTATTGTAGGTGAAAAAAGATTACATATATCCGCTTTCCAAAACTCGCTACCTATCTCATTATACATAAATCTCACCTCAGCCGATTATCTGATATTTGAGAATGATATTACATTTATAAATTCTCCTCTTTTATAAATTCTGCACTTCATTACTCCTTCTTCAGTAAAACCACATTTTTTAAAAAGTTTCTGAGACGCTATGTTATGTTCACTTATGCGAGCATATAAACATTTTAATCTCAATTCATCAAATGAATATTTTATTATTGATGATAGGGCATCTGTTCCATATCCTTTTCCTCTTACATTATCTAAAGAAAGTTTAATATGTACTTCTGCATTACCATTTTTATAATCAATGTTCGTGAGCATTACCACTCCAATCGCATTACCTTGATAATCAATTGCACATCGCAACACATTGTTTTCATTTTTTAAACTATTTGTCCAATCTTCTTGATTCCTTTGAGAAATTGGAAAGGACCAACCACCTAGCATATATTCCGTTTCCTCATCATTTATTAATTCTATGAGCATGGAATTATCACGTGGTTCTAAAGCTCTTAAAGTAATATTTTTCCCTTTGATATTCATTAAATTATTCTCTCTTTCTTTTGTTGGTTTCTTCTATATTCATCAAAATCTATGGGACTATCAACGCCACGTTCACCAATATCCGATCTTTGAAATACTTTCTTAATGCTGATACAAATAATTTTAATATCCATTTTAAGACTTATGTTATCAACATATATTATGTCATATTTGAATTTTTCTTCCCACCCTAATGCATTTCTACCATTAATCTGAGCCAATCCGGACAAACCTGGACGTACATTATGACGTCTGCGTTCATTTTCATTATAGTATTCAAGATATTGAACCGCTAATGGTCTAGGACCAATCATCGACATATCACCCTTGAAAATATTAAACAATTCTGGTAATTCATCTATAGATGTGGATCTTAACATACGACCAAATTTTGTTAACCTTTCACTATCAGGCAATAATTCTCCGTTAACATCTCGCTTTTCGGTCATTGTTCTAAATTTATATAGAGTAAAAATCTTCCCGTTTAGACCTGGACGTTTTTGTTTGAATATAACAGGGGTACCTAATTTTAACCTAACTAATATGCTAGTTAATAACAAAAGTGGCAGCAAGATTAAAATAGCACATAGTGATAGAATAACATCCAATGGCCTTTTAACATATTTGTTATACATAACTTCAAATCCTACCTTCCGTATAAACCTCGAATAATAGAAATTATTTTACTCATATCCTCATCCGTATTCTTGATATCACTGGACAAGCACACTCCACTGCTAAAGATATCACCAGCAACATCATCCATCTTATCATCAACCTTAACAAAATCACAGTCTTTAAATATTGGTTGCTGATGCATCGGTTTCCAGATAGGTCTAGATTCAATGTTTTCTTTTTCCAGAGCAAGTATGATATCTAAAGGCTTTACCTTACTCTCCTTATTCAAAGTAATACATGACAACCAGTAGTTCGGTTCACATCCGTCCACAATTGGATTCATTGAAATATCCAGAATATCTTTAAAAGCTTCTTGATAGGTATAATAAATCTTTTTCTTTCGTTCAATATACTCATCGAGGGACAACAATTGCCCTCTGCCAATTCCAGCTATAATGTTTGACATTCTATAATTGAAGCCAACCTCTTTATGTTCATAATGTCTTTCATTCTCTCTTGATTGAGTAGCCCAAAATCTAGCTTTTTCGATTGCTGCTCCATCCTCTGATACGAGCATACCACCTCCGGAGGTTGTAATAATCTTATTACCATTAAAGGAGAATACCCCAAATTTGCCAAAAGTCCCCGTTTGTTTATTCTGATAGGTAGCTCCCAGAGATTCTGCTGCATCTTCAATTAATGGAATGTTATACTCGTTGCATATTTCTAGTATTTCGTCAAGCTTTGCAGGTGTCCCGTATAAATTCACAACAATAACAGCTTTCACCTTCGGATATTTTTCAAAGGCTTTTCGTAAGGCATTAGGATCCATATTCCATGAATCTCTCTCGCTATCAATAAAGACCGGATTAGCGCCTTGGTAAAGAATCGGATTACATGTCGCAGAGAAGGTTAATGTGGAGCAGAAAACAATATCTCCTTGCCCTACACCAATATATTTTAAAGCCAAATGTATTGCAGATGTACCGGAAATAACTGCTGCTGCATGCTTCGACCCAACATATTTCGCCAACTCCTTCTCAAACCTATTGACGTTTGGTCCCAAAGGTGCAACCCAATTAGTATCGAATGCTTCATTAATATAATCCATCTCTTTGCCATTCATTGTAGGTGAAGATAAATAAATTCGTTTCATTTCCATAATAAACCCTCAATTCTAAATTTGCGAAACTTATAATTAGTAAAACTATCTATCTTTTTTTGATATATAGGTCGGAACAATTTTTTGAACCAGCTTCCTAATGCCCTCTGGTTCCAATATACAAACTTCCTTTAGCTCCTCTAACTGCTGAAGGAACTTGTCTTCATCAAAATCAATCGGCTTCCCAATATGGATCATTTTATTCTCGGTATCTTCCAGACCCTCTTCATCCATAAGTAGCTCCTCGTAAAGCTTCTCACCCGGTCGAAGACCGGTAAATTCAATCATGATATCCTCATTTGGCTTATAGCCTGATAATCGGATCAGGTTCTCTGCCAAATCGAGTATCTTCACCGGCTCACCCATATCCAGGACAAATATCTCGCCTCCCTTAGCATAAGCTCCTGCCTGAAGCACTAAAGAGACCGCCTCCGGTATGGTCATAAAGTATCGGATTATATCCGGGTGGGTTACGGTAACCGGCCCGCCGGCAGCAATCTGCTTCTTAAATAACGGTATAACACTTCCGTTGGAACCAAGTACGTTACCAAATCGGACCGCAACAAATTCGGTTTTAGAACGATTATTATAGGTTTGAACAATCATCTCACAAATTCGTTTAGATGCACCCATGATATTGGTCGGGTTGACAGCCTTATCCGTTGATATAAGTACAAATTTCTCTACTCCATAGAGATCGGCTGCTTGAACCGTCTTCCAAGTCCCAAGCACATTATTCTTGATTGCTTCATTGGGACTATCCTCCATAAGTGGTACATGTTTATGAGCAGCAGCATGGTATACGATCTGTGGACGGTAGGTCTTAAAGATGTAATTCATTCTTGCAGTATTACGAACAGATGCAATTAATACTACCAAATCTAATTCCCGATACTTCTTCTTCAACTCCTGCTGGATGTCATAAGCATTATTTTCATAGATATCTATGATAATAAGCTTCTTCGGATTCTTAGAGGCTAATTGTCTGCATAGCTCACTACCGATGGAGCCACCGCCACCGGTAACCATGATAACCTTATTTTCTACATAATCCATAATGGAATCCAAATCAACCTTAATGGAATCTCTTCCCAGCAAATCTTCAACCTCTACATGACGTAGGCTACTCACCGATATCTCATTATTCATAAACTGATATATGCCAGGCAATATCTTTAATTCACAGTTGGTCTGATTACAAATCTCTACGATTTCCTTGATGGTCTTCTTTGATACGGAGGGCATCGCAATAATAATCTGATTAATGTTATATATATTAACACAATCTAAAATATTATCTCTGGTTCCGGTAACCTTAATGCCATTTATGTAGCTTCCTTGCTTCTCCGGAGCATCGTCGATAATACATTTTACAATCGTATTCGAGATATGTTCACTGGTATTTATCTCCTTGATGATCGCATTGGCAGCGCTTCCGCCTCCAATTATCATAACATTAGTTGTATCTTCATTCCCTCGATTGGATCGAAAGATGGAACGGACAAAGCGATAAGAGAAACGAACTCCGAGGGTGAGCAGTAATAAAACTCCTGCATATAAGAAGTAATAGCTTCTCGGAACGGAGTAGTTGGCAATCCGCATTCCTAAGAATTGGAGAATAGCCGAAGTCATACAAGCAGAAAACACATTCTGCATCTCCATAATGCTTGCATATCTCCATAGACTATGATACAGCTTAAATAGATAAAAGATGACCAAAGTACTTATTATATTAATCGGTATATAGCTCCATACGCTTTCGATGAACCTCGCCTCCACCTTATTCGGATCGAGGTCAAATCGTAATAACAATCCCATCCCATTCGATACGATTATAATCACAATATCACACAGTAATAAAAAAACTCTCCGAACCGCTAGTTTTTTATCAACAATTTTCCGAAACATATTTATTATCTCCAGTACATTTTCAGATTTATACGTACAAAAAGAACCATGAATCATAAGCACTTGTCCTATGAAAAAGGGCTCTTTCCGATTAAAGCTCTTGTTCCTGATAGCTGGTATTCAACTGATTATGATAAGCGGTCATTCTGGCCTTATAGCTATTCTTCATGTTACTCCGCTCCACTTCTGTCATATTCATGTAGGTTTCATAATTCACATCGCAACGTTCTAGGACAGCACCACAATGGAAGCATATTGCATCCGGTTTTCTTGACACCATTCTCAAGTTATAACAGTTCGGACATATATATATGCGTAGCATGTTATCACCTCTCCTAATAATCGTTAGACATCATTATACTATGTTTAGCTATGATTGTAAACCTTTTGGAGGTAATTTGTATTTTTTTGTATATTTATCAAAATATACTATAGCATAATATACCAAAACATTATGACGCAAGAAGCTGTCGAATTGCTTAGTATACCTCAAAGCAAGCCTAAAGCCCTTGAGAATAATATGAAGTTATTTGTTAATTTTGATATCCATACTTCCTGAACGGAAGCCTTCCAAATCTAAGGTTATATAAAGGAACCCCAATTCCTTTAGTTTTCTTATGACAGACTCCCGACAATCCATAAACCGATCAAAGTCTCCCTTATCAATCTCAATTCTTAAGATATCGCCATGCAGACGAAGACGGACATTATAAAAACCATAGGCTTTGATATACTGTTCTCCCTGATCAATTCTTTCTAGTATATCAAAATCCAACCTGGTTCCATAGGGTAATCGGGTCGCCAGACAAGGAGCCGAGGGCTTATCCGAGGATGAAATGGCCAGTTCAGCTGCCAGGGATCGAATTTGAGCCTTTGTAATCTCAAGCTCTAATAGAGGGCTATGAATTCCCAGCTCCTTCAAAGCTTTCATTCCGGGGCGATATGCACTTAGATCATCGTAATTGGTACCATCAATAAGATACTGATAGCCGGCTTCTTTTGCCTCGCGAATCAGGGTTTGAAACAGTAGCTTCTTACATCGGTAACAGCGATCCTCCGGATTATACATGATCTTGGGATCCGAGAATTCATCCACCTCGATCACCTTATGTTCTGCACCGAAGTGAAGAGCCATTGCTCTGGCCTCCTCTAGATCCCCATGGGGATGTAGCTTTGTCTCAAAGGTAATAGCCAGTACCTTGTGGCCATTCCTCCTACCAACATCACAGGCAAGCTTAAGTAAAAGACTACTATCCACCCCACCGGAGAACGCAATACCAATTCCTTCTCGAATGTGTTGCTCCAGATAGTCTGATAATTTATGGAATGTCGATCGATTAGTAATTGTTATTTTACATGGATCACCTATAGAAATCTCTTTTTTCTCCAATGACTCGTTATTAATCTGGTTCATTCTCTTCTCCTATACATGCGATATCCTAATCTTAATTTAATATTGCTCCTACCTTAAACGTATAAAGCGACGTTTATATTTTTTATATGTTTTTATATTTTTTATACGTTTTTCTTTGTTTATATATGCTTTAATATGTTTTTATCTGTTTTATATC
>JAEZKD010000116.1 GCA_023415655.1 Bacillota bacterium
CTATGAAGGCTTTTGAGATTTTATCAAAGCTTCCATAGCTCTTTTTTATTCTATGATTTATTCATTCATCAATTCTTCTAATTGCGTAATTAATTGATCAAACAGCTTTAATGCTTCTTCGATTGGATTAGGTGTACTCATATCAACACCGGCAATCTTTAATAAGCTAATTGGATCAGCACTGCACCCACCACTTAAGAATTTGAGATAATCCTTCACTGCTGGTGCACCTTCCTTTAGAATACGGTTGGATAATGCAATTGCTGCAGAATATCCGGTTGCATACTGGAAGACATAATAATTGTAATAGAAGTGAGGAATTCTTGCCCACTCTACATCAATCTGAGGATCTACAACAATATCATCACCATAATACTTAACGATCAGACTATGATAGATATCAGATAACACCTGGGCAGTTAAACTCTCTCCATCTGCCGCTAATTGATTGATAATTAGCTCAAACTCAGCAAACATCGTTTGACGATAAAGTGTGGTTCTAAATTTATCAAGGAAGTGATTAATCAAATAAGCCTTCTTCTGCTTATCCTCTGTATTCTGTAATAAATACTGCATCAAGAGAGATTCATTACAGGTAGATGCCACTTCTGCAACAAAGATACGATAACTAGAATAGATATTTGGCTGGTTCTTATTACTTAAATAAGAATGCATTGCATGACCCATCTCATGTGCTAGAGTAAACATGCTATCAATCGTATCTGCGTAATTCATTAATACAAATGGATGCACCTTAGCTCCTGCTGAATAAGCACCACTGCGCTTTCCTTCATTCTCATATACATCAACCCAACGATTCTCAAAGCCACTCTTTAATACACTAAGATAATCCTCTCCTAATGGAGTCAGGGCTTTTAGAATTGTTTCCTTTGCTTCCTCATAGCTGATTTTTGCATTCATCTCATGGATCATTGGAGTATATAAGTCATACATATGAAGCTCATCTAATTTCATGATTTTTTTACGTAATTGAACATAACGATGCATAATTGGTACTTGATTGCTTACTGCTTCGATTAGATTATGATAAACTTCCACTGGAACCTCGGTTGCATCCAAAGAAGCTTCTAAGCTTGAGGAGTAATTACGAAGCTTTGAATAGAACTGTAGCTGCTTCATTTGTGCATTCAAGGTTGCTGCTGAGGTATTCTTAAACTGATCATACACCGAGTATAACGCTTCAAATGCTTCCTTACGTACTTGACGATTGGCACTTTCCATAAATGGTATAAAGTTACCATGCGTCACTCTTACCTTATCTCCATCCTCATCTGTGATTTCTGGAAATACCAGATCTGCATTATTCAACATGCCATAGATATCAGTAGGCGCAGTTGCTAAATCCTGAGTAGCAGCAAGAATTCTCTCCTCTGCTTCTGATAAGATATGATCCTTTTTTCTACGCTTCACTTCAATGTGACGCTTATAGAGTAAAAGATCTTCTTTTTCTGCAAAGAAGCGATCTAAGATTACATCTGGTATCGCAATTAGCTCTGGATCTTCAAAGGACAATGCTTCCATCACCTTAACATATTCGCCCATTAAGGTCCCATACATTGCTTGATACGTTGAATTTTTGGTATCCTCATCTCGTTTACGACTAGCATAGTGAAATAAATTCTCAAATAAAACATCCAGCTCATCATAACAATGATAAAACTCTAATAATTCACTTGCGCTACTTCCTAACCTTCCTTTAAACTCAGCGGTATGACTCCCTAATTTTTTTGCTTTGTTTAAGTCCTCTTGCCATGCCTGATCCGATGGGTACAGGTCCTCAGTTGCCCATGTTAGTTCTTTGCTAACTTCACTTCGTTTTTTTAATTCCTTTGCCATATGATTTTCCTTTCTTTCCTTTTCTATTTTGCTTCTCTAATTGAAATTGGGGATAACAGCTTTTATTCCTTAATGTTTCGTACGGAATCGCCGATGAGCAATTCGGATGGTAACACCACGTGTGTGAGAGGTGTTGTCATTGGACTTTCCATTAAACTGATCAGTTTTTTTGCTGCCTCTTCTCCTAGCTTATCTGTATCTTGCTTCACTGTGGTTAATTTAGGTTCTAATGCTTGTGATACTGAAATCCCATCATAGCCTGCCACAGAGATTTCTTCTGGGAATTGAAGTCCTCTCTTCTTAATCGCTTTTATTACACCTAATGCTGCATAGTCATCCGGTGCCACAATACACGTAGGACGTTCAGGCAGATCCAACAGATGATATGTAAATTCCTCCGCAGATTCCGCAACTCGATATTCTCCTTCACAGAAATAATGATCTGGTACAGAGATATTATGCTCTGCTAACACACGATTAAATGCTACCATACGGTTATGTGTAACCGAGGATTTATTTCCATGAATATACGCAATCTTCTTATGTCCTTGAGAAACAATGTATTCCGTTAAGTCTCTCATTCCTTTTGAATTATCTGAGATGATACTAATTGCTTCGTTAAAAGTATGATCAATGGTGACAACAGGAAAATCACTGTTCACCAGTTCTATTACCTCGGGATTGGTGAAATCTGCACACACAATACAGATGCCATCAAAATTGCGATATCTGCAGTGTTCCAAGTAAGTCATTTTTCGTTTTCCAATATTATTCTCAATAAAGGTGATATCATAGCCACGCATACTGGCATTCTCACGTAAAGCTGCAAGAATATGGGCAAAGTATTCATTTTTTAACCCATAAACGGATAAGGTGTCAAATAATACACCGATATTATAGGATTTTTTTAATTTAAGTTGTCTAGCATATGAATTAGGAACATAACCAAGTTCATCTGCTGCTTTTAATACTGCCTTAGTTGTCTCTTCTCCGATTTCTCGGTACCCATTCAATACCTTACTAACGGTAGAAACCGAAACTCCACATTTTAATGAAATATCTCTTATTGTTGCCATTTAATTATCTCCCTAAGATTAACTTATCCTGTGGTTCCAAATTCCTACCACCGCTTAACGAAACACTGCTTTTAACTTATGATATACCACTCCACCAATTACTCCAATGACAGCTCCAGTAATGGTACCACCCACGATAAGAACAAGTAAGTAGTATAGCATCACCTCTGACATAACAATCATTGCAACGATAATTTGTCCAATATTATGAGCAACCGCACCTGCAATTGAAACCCCAATCATACTAAAACCCTTGATTTTCTTCATGAGAACCATGGTGATAAAGGCCAGAGTAGCACCAGCAATACTAAACCATAACATCATCATATTACCAAAGGTTATACTAGCTAATAAAACACGAACAATGGTTAATATAAATGCCGCCTTGGGTCCAAGTAGATAGAGTGCTATTAACACTACAATATTAGCAAGCCCTAGCTTCATTCCAGGGACCCCCATAAAAAACGGAATTAAACTCTCTATATATCCGAAGATAAACGCAAGAGCTATTAACATTCCATACGTTGCAATCTTCGTTGTGTAACCTTTCTGCATAATCATACCTTCTAGCCTTTCTATTGCTAGATTATACCCTAAGTTACCTTGTTTTACAAGCTACTGTTTTCCAAGATACTTGATCAGAATGAAAGACGAAATTTCCTAAACTCGGGCAAAAAGGATGATGCCCAAGGCATCATCCTTCTGTTTTCATTGCTTCAATCGCACTTATCTTAGTAGCTCTTCTTGCCGGGAAATATCCAGCAACCAAGCTAACTACAACCGAAATAAGAATTGCTTCAAATGGAAGCCAAAATGATATCATAGAGAAAGTAGCACCTGTTGAGTCTACATACCATCCATTCCCTGGAATGATAGAGGAAAGTAATGGCCCTCCATATTTATTCACACCCCAGGAGGCAAGGAAACTAAAGCCTACTCCTATGATTCCACCAATCAGCCCCATTAATCCGGCCTCAAATAAGAACAGCTTACGAATATCCTTAATTAAGCACCCGAGCACCTTCATAATACCAATCTCTTTTGTTCGCTCATAGATTGACATGACCATGGTATTTGCGATATTAATGGCAGATACCAATAGCGCAACTAGACCAATTGCACCGAATACGGTTTGCAACATATCGGCTGTTTCTATCATCGCATTCAACTCTGTACCAGAGCTATATGCTTGAACTCCCAATTCTGTAATCTTTTCTACTGCATCCGCTACCTGTCGTATGTTTTGCACATTGACATAAAGCTGATCATATTTCTCAATCGATTTGAGTGCTTTCTTTCGATCCTCTGCTTTTAATGTTTTGGCATACTCCTCATAAACCTCTTTGAAGTAGTCAATATCCATATAGGATTCCCAGGCATAACGCGATTCTGGCGCTGCATCCAAAAAAGCATAGCTCTCATTTAGATTCAACTTATATGGCTTTTTTTCATTCCTCGGCTGATAGTCTTGAAATGTTGCGGTAACCTTATCCTGTGTAAGGTCTACTGCTTTATTTTTTCCATATCGACCGATTGGTGCCCAGAAATAATTCAAGCTATCCTTAGATATAATAATTTTACGGTTATTCTCCTTGGAAAGAGAGGTTCCATCCTCCAGCTTTGGATATCCAAAGTCGGCTGCAGTCCCAAAATCAATCACATTGATCCATATCCCAGTCTGATATTTTCCTGATTCAAGGGAAAGAGATCTACCAAATGATCCTGAAACATTTTTAACATTAGGAATCTCCCTAATTTTATTTATTAAGTCATCGTTTAACTCAACACCTTGAACCCCTCCGCCACCAGCTTGATCATAGCTGTAACTCTGATAAACATAAATCAGTGAAAGGGAACCATCTTTCATTACTGCCTCATCAAAGACATTCTTAATACCTGCACCAATTGAAAGCATAACTACAATGGATACGGTACCAATAATCATACCAAAGATGGTTAACGCAGTTCTGGCTTTACGACGAAATAGATTCCTAAGTCCCATTTTTAACAAATCGCTAATCTTCATAAAGATCAAATCCTTTTTTAATTCGCTTTTTCGCCAATAAGATACCTAAAATAATACTAATTGTTAAGGTTACTGCTGAGATACCAATCACAAAAGGATAGCTAGACATTAGGGAGTTCCCTGTATCAGTTGTTGTCTCTCCCATCATATCGCCTTCGATAGGCATATCTATCTTAATGTCACCATACAGCAAAACATTCGCATAACCTTGTTGATTATAATGTATTGTCATCGTTATTCATCCCTTTCTGAGAAATCCATCTCCTGCTTGCGAAGCTTCTTTTTATAAACCTTAATGATAATAATTCGTACGACAGGAATAAAGATTGCAACAATCGCTACTTGAATCAAAATAAATAACCATAGTGGCATAATGTCCTTCTTCCCTTCAGTACCTTCTCCATCATTAAATACAGGCTCACTTGGGAAGTCTCCACCCATACCTGGGTCCTCATAACTCATCTGCTCTGCTACATAAATATCTGTAAGCTCATGACGATATTCAACCTCGTCACCATTGCTATCTTCAAAGGTCATAACTAAGGTTCCATTACAGTTTCCTGCTACCATTGGCATTACGCTTAACTCAACATATTCCGGCATTCCTGGAGTGATGGTTCCAAAATAATAGGAGGAACCTGTTTCTAAGGTAAAGTCTCCCTCTAAGGAAAAGCGTACATTGTTCAATGGAGACTTACCCATATTAACAAACTCAAAGTTCATATAGGTAGTCATATTCACCTGAGGAACATCCCCCATACCAAACATAACATTCTGAATGGATGGTCTGATATTTTCAACTGCTTGAAGTTTTAACTTGTTGGATTCTGTTACTCCGCCTGCTTCTTGATCTAACTTTGACATATCATCGTATTCATATTCTACTTTGATTTCCAATTCATAAGCAGCCGTTGTAACGTCGGATTTCACCTTTAACTCAATTGTACTCTCTACCTCTTCACCTGGTCCAATACGATCAATATAAGAGGTGTTGGTTCCTTGTGCTGCTGAGAATACATTCTCTGCTTGGCTAATCGTTACTTTAATGTTTTTAGCAGCCTTAGAAGTATGCGTATTCTTTAAGGTATATGTAAAGTTAAATACACTTCCTGCCTTTAATTCTTCTTGATCCTTCGTAAAATTACTTACGATGATTTTAGGCTTTGAATTACTATCATTCACAACATTTAAGATGTAAACATCCGTTGTTGTTGACTGTTTATTGCCACTTGCATCATCATATTTACAACCAAGGCTTAATGTATTAAGACCTTCCGCTGCATTCGTACTAACTTTAAAATCGATGGATACTGTTTTCTTACTATTCGGTTCTAAAGTACCAATTTGTGTGTAGGCTTGCGCTGTAAATGGTTCAAAGCCAGAAGATGCAAGACCTTCTCCTCCAACACTAACATTAGTTGCTGCCTTATTCCCACGGTTTTCAATTTCAAACGTAAGAGTCACTTTCTGTCCTACGAGAGGTGTCGATGGACTTTGTGTTACGTTACTAATTATAATATCACTATTCTCTTTGGTATCCTCTGGTTTAATCACAGTTACATAGAATGGAGCTACTGTGGTTTTTGAATTCCCTTCACTATCCGTATAGGATACCTGAATTGTTAATTCTGTCATTCCTCCTGCAGCAGACTCAGTAACTAATAGAGGAAGTATGATCTCTTTGCTCTTACCCGCAGCAACATCCTCAATCGATAAAACCTGAGCTTCAAAATTAGGAATAATTCCACTCGCTACCCCTGTACCACCTAAGATGGATACTTCAACATTCGTTGCTTTTTTCTTACCAACATTCTTAATGATTCCTTTTAAGTTATAGGAATCACCTGCACTAATTTCATTGTTTACATTAGAGCTACTAACAACAAGTTTTGCATCTTCTGAAGCTGCCATACTTGTTTTTTTCAAAGTTATATATACATCCTTAGTGGCAGTACCAGCTTCTCCTTCTGGATCTTTATAGTTAAAGGACGCCTTTAAATTCTTGATTCCTTCGGATGCAGTTGCCAGTGATTTCATAGAAAGTGTAATATTCTTTGTTTCACCAGCTTTTAAATCACCAATTTTGATGTTCTGTGCAGAATAATTGGCTACAATTCCAGTCTCATTGTAATCCATTGAAATATAGGTATTTAATGCTGAGATCTCTCCTTCATTTTTTACATCAAAGGAAACATCAAAGGTATTACCAATCGCAGCGGTATCTTCATTATACTTTAGATTACTAATCGTTAACTGTGCCGGTGCTTTTTCTTTCATCACCTTAGCTGTTATATTCAATGTCTGAGTTACTTGCTCATTAAATGATCCATCCTCAGTAAATGTAGGTGCTTCAAACGTAATTTTTACATTCAACGGATACTTACCAATCTTGGCATTTTCTTTCGTTGTTATATCAAAATTAATGTATGTAGTCCCACTTAAATCGATTGCAAATGCTCCAAGTGGCAAAGATGATGTCGTTAGCTTTGGACTTGAAAAGGTAAATGGTGCTGACTCATCGGTTGCCGTAATCTCAATGGTAGGATTATAAATATAAATTGCTGTTGCCTTGATTGGTATCACAACAGAAGTAGTTTTTCCTGGTTCTAGCTCCCAAACTGTTGCATCCTTATCAACGATTTCAATGTAGGTTTTTGTTGTCGTTGCTGCATTTGCAAAAGGTACATTGCCTAATCCAACCGTAATCATTGTGGTTAGCACTAGAAATACAGCAAGTAATTTTTTCATACTCATGTAATCTCCCTCTTCTTTCCTTAAGATATAATTAATTCACTTTTTCCGTCCTCAGGTTGACTATTTATCTGCTCTGGCTGTTCAATCGAAGTTTCAGAAACCGCCACCTGATCTGGATCTGTAATATCTGTAATAACATCCACACTTTGAATCTGTCCATCTAAGATTCGTATGATCTTATCTGCAAATGCTGCAAGACGCGGATCATGTGTAACCATTACAATGGTTTGATTGTTATCTTTTGCAATTTTGCGTATGATTTGCATTACTTCCATCGCTGTTTTGGTATCTAAGTTTCCTGTAGGTTCATCTGCAAATACAATCTCTGGTCTTGCAACAAAAGCTCTTGCAATACCAACTCTTTGTTGCTGTCCACCACTCATTTCCTTTGGTTTATGTTTTAATCTAGAAGCAAGCCCTACTTCCGTCAGCATCTGAACTGCGGCCTTTTTTCTCTTCCTTACACTCACCTTCTTAAATACTAAGGGAAACTCTACATTCTCTAATGCTGTCATCGTGTTAATTAAATTGTAAGATTGAAATACAAATCCTAGATAATTTTGTCGAAACCTTGCGAGCTGATTCTCTTTCATATTCGGAATTGACTTCCCCTTAATTAAGATCTGTCCAGATGTTGTCTTTTCGATACCTGCCATTAAATTCAGCAAGGTCGATTTTCCAGAACCTGAAGTACCAAGTAGACAGCAAAATTCACCTTTCAAGATTTCAAAGCTAACCCCATTGACTGCTACGATTCGTTCACGCCCCATATGGTATACTTTCTTGACATTCTTAACCTCGATTATCTTCTCGAGAGACTTTTCTTTTTTGGAACCTATTTTTTTTGAATCTATTTTTTTTGAATCGCTTTTTTTAATATCAACTTTTTTTTCATCCACCTTTTCACCCTCTTTCCCCGAGTATATAGCAATTCCATCGTAACGAATATTTCTTAACAATAGGATACTTATAATCTTACTTTTTTCTTAAGTTAGTTTCACCAAAAATGAGCTGTTGCATGATTTTATCTGATGCAACAGCTCATAAAATACCTGCAGTCCTAACTATGTTTTACAAATTCAATGATACAATCTACGCAATTATCGATTCCAATTGCATTGCTCTTAATGGACAAGTGATAATTCTCAGCTCTTCCCCACTTTTCGCTTGCATGATAATTATAATAATTTGCTCTTCGTTTATCAATCTTTAGGATATTCTCCTGTGCTTTATTCGGTGATAGTTGATCAATCTCAATGGATCTTTGAATTCGAAAGGCTACATCTGCCCATACAAATATATTAATCACATTCTTCATATCCTTTAATATGTAATCGGCACAACGTCCAACAATGACACAAGGGCCTTCGGAAGCTACCTTTCGAATCACGTCTGATTGTGCAAGATAGATACGATCATCCAAAGACAAATGAGAAAATCCTAGCTCTTGATTTCCATAAGAATTCATTCCCATGGCAATCGAGTATAATAAGCTATTTGTCGCTTTGCTCTCTGCATTCTCAAAAGCTGCTTCTGCAAATCCACTTTCCTTGGCTGCTCGTGTAATAATTTCATTGTCGTAGAATGGTATTCCTAGCTTAGCTGCAAGTTTTGAGCCGATTTCTCTTCCGCCACTGCCATACTGTCTGCTTATCGTGATTACTTTATTCATAATAACCCTCCATTCCCAATTTCCTTTGCGGTACAAAGAAGTTGTATGTTTTTCTTATATACTTTTCTATATTGTATCACAAATTGGTGTTAATTCCTATCATTTTTTATATTACTTTCCAAAACTTGAACCAGAATCTCTTAATTCCACTTAGATTTTGCTCGTAATTTACACGTAACTTAAGATAATACTGAAGCATTTTACTTGCTTCCTCCTGTTGAATCGTTTCATTCGAGAATTGTGCTTTTAAGACAAGTTCCACCATCTCCTGAAATCCTTTTGGAAGTAGGTTACATTCCTCCTGAGCTCTATTTGCAAAAACTTCAAAGGTATCCGTTACTTGTCGATGCACTCCACATTCACGTAATAGCTTCTCGACCTGAAGGTAGCAACCAATGACCTGTTTTCTAAGGTCATTCGCTGTGATCTTATTCATCAGCTTGCGATATTTGAATAGATAACGTACTACTAGTCCGCCAATACTTACAACAATTGCAATCAAAATAGAAATTGTAATGATATGCGAAGTAGTTCCTTCTTGATCGCTATGTTGTGCGATTGGTTTTTCCACTGCCTTAGTTGGTGTATTGGTTATCTTGCCAACCGGACTTTGTGTTGGTATCGGTGTGAAGGTTGGTTTTGGTGCTTCTTCTGTCACCTTTTCTTCTTTTTCATCCTTTTTATCTTGTATCTGATTCAGTAAATTGGATACGCCTTCTAGACTATAACCATCGGTTACCTCTATTGGAATCCATCCTACTGAATCAAAATATACTTCTACCCAAGCATGCGCATTGTAGTCACGAACATCTACCACAGAAGTATCATCCTGTTGATTCCCGGTTTCAATGTCTTGAGTCGTTATCACGTAACCTTCGACATATCGTGCTGGGATACCGTAATTACGTAATAGCAATGTTGCTGCTGTTGCATAATGAGAGCAATAACCTTTTTTAACATCAAATAAAAAGTATTCAGCAAAATCCACACCATTTGGTGCAATGCCAGGTGAAAGGGAATACTCAGTGTTCTCATGGATATATTCAATTACCTGCAGAATTAACCATACCTTATCCTCCAACCCACCAGAGCCAGTATCAAAAGATACTTGACGCAATCGTTCTAGTCCTTTTTCAGGCAGTCTTGTATAAACCTTATGTACGTAATTTCGATATGCTTTTTCGAATGCTAGAAATTCTTGATAATTATAATCATTAGGTAATTTAGACTCTAGATTAGTTTCGTACACTTTTAGTAATAGTTCATTTAAATCAGAGCCATTGAAAGCAACATAAGTATCCATGAACATATAATTCTCTTTAGGTAGTTTTAAGGGCAAAACATACTGATCTGCCACTGTATTAAGTGTTGAGAAAAGAGAATAGTTATTTACATAAGGAGCGTAAAGAAATTTATCATTAGCATTCTGATAAGTTACAAAAACTTCCTCTTTGTTTAATCCAAGCTCACCTAATAAGGTATCCTTGGATTCCATATTCGCTTCTTCCACCATATTCATCCACTCCCAAAGCAAGGTTTCTCCATGGAAGCGATCGACTCCATATGTATCAAGAATGTCTTGATACTCCTGTTCCTCTTGCTCAGAGACATTAGCCCATTCATCTGTCTTATACTTAGCACCAGCAAAGCCCTTTAAATAGAGATACGATGCCTTTTGATCTAACGTCACAGTCAATGCTATTTCTCCAGTATAGCTGACCGTTCCAACATCTCCTAGCCTTCCGCTGTCAAGACCTACCGACTGTTTTCTTTTGTTTGATTGAAATGGGTTTACCTCATTCCATTCCTTCTTAACATCTTCCACAAATTCTGCTATGGAGAATTCTCTCATCTGCTTTTGAATCTCAATCTTTCGATCTGTAAAATCAATCTTCTCGTCATAGGTTTCTTGCGGTATTACAAGCCAAACAATTAGATAAGCGATGATAAAGAATGTTAAGATGGCCAATGCAGATTGAATTCGAATCCTTTGCTTCCCATTGGTGCTAATCTCTTGCCTAACTTTCCCATGCTTAAACAGTCCACTTTTTAAACCATTCGGTATGTGATCCATCGTTTTCATCGATAAATATATTGCTATTGTGAACAGCAACCAAAATGCTGGAGGTACGACACCTAATGCAAGAAGGGTTCCATAAAAAAGTAAAATACAAAACAGATAAATAGAACGCATATAGTGTTGATATACTTCGACGGACACAATAAAGGTGATTACTTGTGCAATCAGTAAGAAAAGGAAGGTCGTTGATCTAGTCTCATTTTCATACACCACAAATCTTACGGGATTTAAACCATAATACACACTGGCCTTTGCAATAATGGCATTCTCAAGTGCATAGAATCCATTCTGTATGAAGGCCCAATAATGATAGCATGCACCCCCAATAAAGGTTAAGTAGAATAGAACGAGATACCATCTCAATTTATTTAGTTCTTGAAATGCAATATAAAATAATGTTGTTATAAAAAGTCCCATCAAAAACATCTGATGGTCCAATTTTAAATCTAATCCATCAAACCAGCTATAAAGAATGGCTAATACCGAAGCCATAATAAAGCAAAGATGAAACATAAGATGAGCAAAGTGATTTCTATTACCATCTAATGACGTGATACGAATCTCATGACCCATCGATATTCCATTTTCTTTTTTTTCTCGTTTCACGTATCTTACTCCCCTCATCATGATTCCAAGCTTAGAATGGCTTCATCAATGTTAGCTATTGATAAACCATACGCTTTCATTCCCATAGCTACAGCCTCTGTTCTATAATCCTCAAAGTCATTCTCTGCCTCTTGTACCACATATAATTGAGTGATTGCAGATTTTCTTTGTGAGTTTAGAGAAGTAATGGTCTCTTCCTCTAAGAATGCTGTTATATAGAAAATATTCGTATACTGTTCATTGTTAAACTGAGCTTCATGATATGTGGCGAGACTGTGACTCATCCCCTTTAATTGACAGCGATATAACATAGCAACTGCTTCATAGCAGTCTTCTTCTTTTTCAATACGACACCTTTGACAAGTTTCTCTTGAATCATCATACCATATCATATAATGAATTTGCTCTTGATAGACCAT
>JAEZKD010000230.1 GCA_023415655.1 Bacillota bacterium
CAAAAGAATAAATAATGAAATTTTACATATTCTTTTGGTACAATATAAAAGAGGAGGCCATTTCATGAAAGGCAATGTTATTGTTGGACAATCAGGTGGACCAACAGCAGTAATCAATTCAAGTTTAGCAGGTGTTTATAAAACCGCCAAGGATCGTGGAGCAACTGCGATTTATGGGATGTTACACGGAATACAAGGCTTCTTAGACGGACAAATTGTAGATTTGGCAGATCATATTAAAGACAATCTAGATATTGAATTGCTTAAGCGGACCCCATCCTCTTATTTGGGTTCTTGTCGCTATAAGCTTCCAAAGGCTTCCGAAAATAAAGAACTTTATGAAACTATATTTGCAAAGCTAAAGGAATTAGATATTATGTATTTCTTCTATATTGGAGGAAATGACTCTATGGATACCATTCACAAGCTTTCTGAATATGGTAAATCAATTGATAGTCCTATTCGTTTTATGGGGGTACCAAAAACAATTGATAATGATTTGGCAGTAACAGACCATACACCTGGGTTTGGTAGTGCAGCAAAATATATAGCTTCCATTACAAAGGAAGTAATTCGTGATGGACTAGTGTACGATATGAAGAGTGTCACCGTTCTTGAGATTATGGGACGTAATGCAGGTTGGTTAACGGGTGCAGCAGCACTTGCTCGTGGAGAAGACTGTGAAGGACCAGATATGATTCTACTACCAGAGATTACTTTCGATCCAGAAGCATTTATCAGTCGTATTCGAGAACTACAGAAAACCAAGAAATCCATTGTCATAGCAGTCTCCGAGGGAATTCGTCTTGCTAATGGTAAATATGCTTGTGAATTGGAAAACTCAGAAAGTTGTGTTGATGCATTTGGTCATAAGAGCTTATCAGGAACAGGAAGAATACTGGCTGGCTTAGTTAGTAGTGAAATTGGTTGTAAAGCAAGAGCAATTGAATTCTCTACCTTACAGCGTTGTGCTTCTCACATTGTATCGCGTGTAGATATTACAGAAGCATTTCAGGTTGGAGCAGCAGCAGTATCTGCAGCTTTAAATGGAGATACAGGTATGATGATCACGTTAAATCGTGTATCAGAAGAGCCTTATCAGTGTACGACAGGTACTTATGACATTGGTCTGATCGCAAATGTAGAAAAAACAGTCCCAATGGAATGGATTGACAAAGAGAATTTTTATGTGACCAATGAATTCTTGAATTATTGTCGTCCTTTGATCCAAGCAGAACTAACACCTGTCATGGTGGAAGGGCTTCCAAGACATCTTTATTATAAAGAAAATAACTAATTGAAGATTTTAAGAATGAATCATGATAGAGGATCTAAAGAGTGAGAATCCATAGCTGATGAATGAAATGTAACTATTTGATGGATGAAATGTAATTATCTAATGCATGAAATGAATATTAGCTGATTGATGAAATAATTATGATAGATGATTGATAGAATGATTCATTGTAAATATACAGAGTATAATTAATTTAGGGGCTGTTGTGTAATTTAGATGGAACTCACAAGATTCGGTGCTTTCTTTTCAAGTAAGGAAAGCCGAAACGATATGATGTGAGTTACTCAAATAATACAGCAGCCCCATTAGCTGCTTTCATTTTTCACTTTTCAAATAACAATGGATGTGGTATCATATATATGGTATTTAAAACCATATAATGTGTAAAATAATTACTATGTGATGAGGATATCATCACAATATAAACTTTTAAGGAGGACTCTTATGTCTTATAAAATAATTGGAGATAGTTGTACCGACTTATCAACGGAATTAAAACAAGATGAACGTATTCGTTTAGTGCCACTAACGATTCGTATAGAGGATGAAACGATTGTTGATGATGAAACCTTTAATCAAATAGAGTTTTTAAGGAAGATGGCTGAGAGCAAGCAATGTCCACAGTCCTCCTGTCCATCACCAGAATGCTACATGAATGAATTTGATGGTGTGGATGACGTTTATGTGGTTACCTTAACTTCAAAACTCAGTGGTTCCTATAATAGTGCAGAACTTGCAAAGAAATTATATCTTGAGGAGCATCCAAACAAAAATATTGCAATCTTTGATTCGAGAAGTGCTTCTGTTGGACAAACTCTAATCGTTATGAAGATACAAGAATTGATCAACCAAGGTATGAAATTTGATGAAATCGTACCATTAGTAAATGAGTATCGTGATAGTATTCAAACCAAATTTGTACTTGAATCCTTGGATACATTACGTAAAAATGGACGTCTGAATAATATCACAGCAGTTATCTGTAGTGCACTTAATATCAAGCCAATTATGGGTGCCCAAGAAGGTGAAATTATCAAGTTGGATCAAGCTCGTGGTGTAGAACGTGCCTTACAAAGAATGATCAAATTAATTGAAGAAGATGTCAAAGATGCAAAGAATCGTATTCTTGGGATTGCACATTGTAATAATTTCGAGCGTGCACTTTATGTAAAAGAAGAAATTCTTAAGAGAATTCCTTTCTGCAAGTGCTTTATTTCGAACACAGCAGGTATTTCAAGTCTATATGCCAATGAAGGTGGAATAATTGTTTGCTATTAGTTGTTTTCATTGTGGTAGATGGAAATTTATGATATAATCAAAGTCAGTCACTATTTGTCAGAATTAGATAGAAGTGATTTCAATTCGAAGTATAGCTTTAGAAAGGAAGGATGATAAGCCAATGAAGGAATTTGTTATAACAACGGATTCAAATTCTGATTTACCACTCTCCTACATCAAAGAAAAAGGGATAGGAATCATCTCTCATTATTATGACCTTGAAGGTGTTACCTACGGAGAAGATAATTTATTACCTGCAAAAGTGTTTTATGATAAAATGCGTTCAGGAGTAATGCCAACAACTATGGCAAGTAATCCAGCAGTAATTCGAGATACATTTCAAAAATATGTCGATGAGGGCTATGAAGTGTTACATGTCAGTTTTTCTTCTGCACTAAGTGGTGGCTGTAACAATGTTACAGTTGGAGCAGCAGAAATCTGCGAAGAAAACCCAGGCGCTAAGATTATCGTTGTAGATACCTTGAATGTTTCCTTAGCACAAGGCATGCTAATCATGAAGGCGGTCGAATTAAGAGAACAAGGTAAGAACATCGATGAAGTAGCAGAATGGTTAGAAGAGCACAAATTAGAATATGGTTGTCAATTTACAGTGGATGATTTGAATCATCTTCATAGAGGCGGTCGTGTTTCAAAAACAACGGCAATCATCGGTTCTATGATTAATATCAAACCTATCTTAACGGTGAATGATAAAGGCGAATTAGTTGCCAATGGTACAACTCGTGGTCGTAAGAAATCCTTAAGTGTAATTGTAGACAATATGATTGCGAATATGGGAGATCAAATAGATAGTGATGAAGTAATCTGTGTTGTGCACGGAGATGCGGAAGAGGATGCTAATTTCGTTGTCAACTTGATTAAGGAAAAGCTACATAGAGATAATATTGTAGTGAATACCGTTAGTCCAAGCATTGGCGCTCATTCAGGTCCAGGTGCAATTGGTGTCTTATATCATGGAGTACGTAAATAATTGATAAGTCATTGATGATGAATGATTGAATGATTGAAATAAAGCCAAAGGAAGTGACATTTCGAATGAGAAATGTCACTTCCTTTGGCTTTGGGCTTAAATTTTTTCTTGACATTTTAATCTCCAAGGTGCATAATATTTTCGCGACATAGTTTTGTACATAATTCGAGGCGTGGCTCAGTTTGGTAGAGCGCTACGTTCGGGACGTAGAAGTCGCAAGTTCGAATCTTGTCGCCTCGATAAGATTTAACTTTTATTTATGATATGCTGAAATAGCTCAGTCGGTAGAGCACTTCACTCGTAATGAAGGGGTCGTCGGTTCAAATCCGATTTTCAGCTTAATAGAAAATACAAGAAAAACCGCTACAAACCATGATTTTACTTAGGTTTAGCGGTTTTTTTTGCTTATCTTATCTTAACTTGGATGAAATAGAGACGGTCAATGAGACGGTCAGTAATGTTTTATATGTATCGTTCTACCAAATTCTTTTTTATCAATGCAGAATTTCGAAATTATTAACACTCTGTTTGGCTACTTTATTTCCAGTAGTATCGTAAAAAAT
>JAEZKD010000256.1 GCA_023415655.1 Bacillota bacterium
CGTATGAAGTATGGATTCCAGTTGTCAGAAAGATTTGATAGAAGATGATCTGTAATTAACTTTATTGTGAAGAAAAGAAAAGCTGGAAGTAATAAAACATCATCTAGATACCCCAAGATCGGTATTAAATCAGGCATCAGATAATTGGTGACAGGCCATATTCGACTGTGATAAAAGCCATGATTTTTGCACTTCTTGGGGTGTTTTTTATTTTTATGGCAAGATATATTTTAGGGTTTTCAATCGTTATCTTTTTTGCACGTTTCTTTGGTTTCATCTGATCTTTCAAAATTATCGTTATGTAAGGACGGTTAGATCTTTAAAATATTTGTCACTTAAAATAAAAGAGTGGACTCATAGTAAAAAATGGTATTTCATAGAAAGAATGGATTTTAGTGATAAAAAAAAGTATAATAATAAGGATTAACTAGCAGGTAAGAGCGTTTGCAAACGTAAAAAGAACAGAAGAGGAATTCATATGTTAATATCAAAACAAGAAATACAAAGATTATTAGAAATAGAAAAAGAACATCAGCAGTCGCTGAAAACAATAGATGAGTTAACATCCCGTTATCAAGAAGGTAGAACTTTAATTGAAAAGAGCAGTGCAGAAATTCATCAGTTGACTCAACGCGTCAAGTTTTATCAAGGTGAAATCGATAAGTATAATGAAATTACGCATGAAGTCGAGGTTTATGTGAATGAGCGTGAACAGCAAATTGCTAAATTAAATAGTGATCTTGCAGATTCCGAATCAAAACTAAAGCGTTTGCGTGAGGAAAAAGATAAGCTATCTGCTAACCTAAATGGAAATCAATCGGATCTAAAAAAACTGGAAGATAAAATAAAAGCAAAGGAAGCAGAAAGTGAGAAGCATCAGCAAGAGTTAAAACATAAAGAAGAACAGATAAATGAATTGACGACCCTATTGAATGAGACCGAGATAATTTTCAAGCAAAAAGAAACTGAGATGGAACAAAAGCTGACTCAAATCCGAGAGCTGGAAGAAGAAAGAGAATTACAAACTGTCAAAATTCAAGAATTGGAGCAGGACAAGGATCATAGAATCTCAAAGATTTATGAATTTGAGAAGGAAAAAGAAGAATGGGCTGGACAGATTACGAAGCTTGAGAAAGAGAAGTCGGAACAAGTACAACAGCTACAAGAGCTTCAGAAGGAAAAGTCGGAGCAAGGACAATTGTTGCAAGAGCTTCAAAACGAAAAGTCACTGCAAGTTCATCAGATTCAGGAATATGAAAAGGAAAAAGTGGAGAAAGCTCAGCAGCTACAAGACCTAAAGGATCAGATTTCTCTTTGGGAAGAAGAGCTAAGAAAGAAAAATACCGAATGTGAGCAATGTTCTCAAGAGGTTGAGAAATCTACAACTCTCATATCACAATTAAGAGCAGAGCTAGAAGAACATAAAAATCAATTTGCCACAAAAGTACAGGAATTGCAGCAGTTACGTTCTCAAAAGGGAAAGGTCGAGCATGAGAGAAATACCCTAACCAATGAGTATAAGAAAAAGGAAACTGAGTTATTCCATCTACAAAAGGTAAATGCAGAGAACATAGAAGAACTCAACCGTCAGAAGGAGATGAATCAAGAGAATGCTCTGCATTTAGAGAACGTACAAGCAGAGAAAAATAAGTTAGATGAATCTCTTCGCATAACAACAGAACAATTAGTAAAAGCAAAGGAAGATCTACAATCCTATCAAGAAAAATTATCTGGAATTGAAGAGGAATTAACTAAGAGTAGAGAAACGGTATCTCAACTAGAAGAAGAATTAGAGAAGACAAAAGAGAATTCAACTCAGTTACAAGAAGAATTAGAGAAGACAAGAGAGAGTTCAAGTCAGCTACAAGAAGAATTACGTAAATCCAAAGAAGAGGTAAGTTACTTAGAACAAGAATATGAAAAAACAACATTAGAGCTGGGACAAGTAACTGATAAACTTGTAAATGCAGATGAGAAGCTAGAACATGTATCAAGTCAACGAATGCAAGCAGAACAGAGACTGCAAGCAAAAGAGGTTGAATTGAAAGAAGCTTTTGAATTGTTGGAGGAATCAGAGAGTATTTGCTTAAATACTTCTAAGGAGTTAGAAAAAGCGCAAGAAGATTTGGAAGAGTCCACAAAGAATCTAGCGAATATGAATGGGGAACTAGCTAGAACGAAAAACCAACTATCACAGACGCAGGAGCAATTAACAGAAACTCAAAACCAATTAAGAGGTAAAGATAGTCAGCTGATAGAAACGAAGAATAAACTTGTAAGTACAGAAAGCCAATTAAATGAAACAAAGAATCATTTAACTAAGAGTGAAAGCGAATTAATTGAGACAAAAACGTTATTATCAAGAAGTGAAAGCGAATTAACTGAGACAAAAACGTTACTATCAAGAAGTGAAAGTGAATTAACTGAGACAAAAACGTTACTATTAAGAAATGAAAGCGAATTAACAGAGATAAAAACGTTACTATCAAGAAGTGATATTGAATTAGCTGAAACCAAAACTTTACTAGCTAGAAAAGAAAGTGAACTATCTGAGACTAGAAATCATCTTTCTAGAAGTGAGAATCAAATCACTGAATTTCAAAACCAATTATCAGGTAAAGACAGTCAGTTGGCAGAACTAAACGATAAAATCACGGGTTCAGAGAATCAATTGATGGAAGCAATCAGTCAGTTAAGGCAAAAAGAAAAGCAATTAGAAGAAGCAAACAACCAATTAAGAAGCAAAGAAAATCAACTAGTAGAAGTGAATAAACAATTGAGTAACAAAGAAAATCATTTGTTAGAAGTAACAAATCAATTAAGTGAAAAAGATAATCAACTACTCGAAGTAAAAAATCGCTTAACAGAGACAGAAACTCAGCTAACGAATGCAAATCATCAGTTACAGGAATCAGAAAATAGAAACAAACAAGTAACAGAAAAAATGTCTCAATTAGAAGACATTCATCTAAAAACAGAAAAAGAATTCATTGAAATGGAAAAAGAGTTGGTTCAGGCAGAGGACAGCTTGCTTGAGTTAGAAAAAAAGAATGAAAATCTTAAAGAGCAGCTATTACAATCCGAAGAGAAGAACCAATTAATCATAGACGAAATTCAACAAGCAAAAGTGACGATCAAAGAGAAGGATGGTCTTCTACAAGAAAAAGATATTCGCTTAGAGCTTAGAAAATCTCAAACCTATCAGCTAGAGCAAAAGCTTTGCAAAGTAAAAAAAGAGCATATGGATGAGCTAGAGGAATTGAATCAACGAATCTTACAGTTGGAAGAAATGAGTCACCGCATCCATCAGTTAGAAGTAGTGGAAGCATCGTTCTTGCAACAAAAAGAAGAGTTTGAACAAGCACTTGCTCAGAAGGAGCAGGTATGGAAAGAAAGAGAACAACAGTTACATGAACAGTTACAAGAGAAAAATCAAAACATTGATGAACTAGAGACACAAATTTTAGATTTGATGATTAAGCTAGATCAGAACTAATTTGCTAGGAATTCCTTGATCTAAGTCACAAGGTCACATGATATTGGGACTTAGATCAAGGAATACTGTCAATGTTTCAATTAGGGTGTGAAGTTTTTTTGAAAATCAGAACTTACAATTCAGGAGACATTTCTATTCTTATAAATACTTGCAATTTGCTATAAAAAATAATAGAATATTACCTAAAAATCAATAGGAGGGAAAGTATGGACTTACAAGTTGTGAATGGTTCCTTCTCTGTCTGTAAGGTAACTGATATCGACAAAGAACTGATTAGCAAAGAGTATACGTTTATAGGGAAAACAGATCAAGAATTATCCCTGTTTTGTAAAACAGAAAATGTTCCAAAGGATGTGATTACCGTGGAGCATGGTTGGAGATGTTTTCGTATCGCAGAGGATGCGTCCTTTGAGAAGTATGGAATGATTGCTTTTCTTGCAAATATCATTGCAGCAGAAAAAACATGTACCCTAGTAGTAGGAACTTTTGATACCGATTACATATTCATCAAAGAGGACCGTTTTGATGATATAACGACAGCATTACTTCAAAATGGTTGTCGATTTTTATAAGTAATAAAATCATAGAATATTTCCGCAAGCTTGGAAAGGTAACTATTTGGATTGCGCAGAACACAGATGTCAGAAATCAATGTGTTTTGTGCAATTTTTTTATGTGTAAGGTTTGGATAATTGGAACGTAAAAGTGCGGACTCAGGGACAATAGCAATCCCTAGACCGGTATCTGCTAAGCTGATTGCGGTTCTTGCGTCGTCGCAACGACAAAAGATGATAGGTTCACAGCCATATTGATAAAAGGCATCGGAAAGAACCTTTTCCCATCGACGATAGATGACAAGAGGTAGTTTTCGTAATTCTTTCAGTGTAATCTCTGGTTCTGTTATGGTGGTAAAGTAAGTAGAATCACCGATGGCGATCATGCTTTCGCTACGAAGTACGGTACATTCTAAGGTATCCATATTAAATGGGGTTCGAACGATGGCAAGTTCAATGAGATTATTCTTAAGTCGATCCAATTGTTCATACGTATTGCCCTCAAATAAATCTAAGTGAATGTTCGGATATGCATCATGAAAGCTTTTGATCCAGTCACAAGCAAGAGTTGTGCTAACCGAAGAAATGATGCCAATACGAAGGGTTCCATTGTTACCTTCCTTATAATCGCTTAGCTCCTGTTGAGATAGGTTTGCTAATTCAAGGATCGATAAAGCACGTTTGTAAAATATATGACCAGCATCGGTAAGCTCGATAGTTCTAGAACCTCGTTCAAATAAAGTAACACCAAGCTCTTGTTCCAGCTCTTTTAGTTTTGTACTCAAAGGTGGCTGTGAGATGGATAATTTCTTTGATGCTTTTGAAATATTGCCCTCTTGTACTACATTTACAAAATAACTTAATTGCTTTAACTCCATCACAAACCTCCTATATGAAAATGATATAGTTAATATATGAAAATTATATTTTTCATATACTATACTCTATGATAAGATAAATTGTAATAATTGACAAGAGAGAAAAGGAGAATTCCATGAAACGATTATTGGTATACCTCAAGGGGTACAAGAAAGAATGCGTTTTAGCCCCTTTATTTAAGATGTTAGAGGCTTCGTTTGAATTAATAGTTCCCTTGGTCATTGCAGCTATTGTCGATATTGGGATTGGGAATCGAGATAAAACCTACATAGTAATGATGTGTGGTATCTTAATTGGGCTAGGAGTGATTGGTTTGCTTGTATCAGTTACTGCACAATATTATTCAGCTAAGGCAGCCGTAGGATTTGCAACAAAACTTCGACATTCCTTGTTTCAGCATTTGATGTCATTATCTTTTACTGAAATTGATACGCTAGGAACTTCTACGATGATTACGCGAATGACGAGTGATGTCAATCAAGCACAGAATGGCGTTAATATGGTGCTTCGATTGTTTTTGCGTTCCCCGTTTGTTGTGTTTGGTGCCATGATAATGGCATTTACGATAGATGTTCGCTCCGCTTTGATCTTTTTCATTGCCATTGTATTGCTTTCGATTGTAGTATTTGGAATTATGTTAATTAACATTCCAATGTTAAAGTCAGTACAGCAGATGCTAGAAAAGGTACTCGGAAAAACAAGAGAGAATCTAACGGGTATGCGTGTGATTCGAGCCTTTGGACAAGAAAAAACACAAATCCAAGAATTCAATGCACTCAATGAAGGATTAACAAGAAAACATAAAAGTTCAGGAAGAATCTCCGCATTATTGAATCCGTTGACCTATGTCATCATCAATCTGGCAATATGTCGAGTAATCTGGGTAGGAGCAATCCAGGTCGATCATAATATTTTGACACAAGGTCAGGTATTGGCACTTTATAGTTATATGTCACAGATTCTGATTGAATTAATCAAGTTAGCAAATCTGATTATTACTGTCAATAAATCCATTGCCTCTGGGAATCGCATCGCGGATGTATTTGAAATCAGATCAAGCATGGAGTTTGCGACTCAACTACCGAAGGAATATCAAGATGACAAAGAAGATATTGTAACATTTAAGAAGGTAAGCTTAACATATCAGAATGCTGGACAAGAATCACTGGAAGACATTGATTTTACAGTAAAAAAAGGGCAGACCATTGGTATCATTGGAGGTACTGGTTCTGGGAAAAGTTCGCTGGTTCATCTGATTCCTAGATTTTATGATGCTACCAGTGGGGAGGTATTGTTGCACGGAACGAATGTCAAAGACATTCCAGCTGAGGTACTGTCTAAAAAAATCGGTATTGTGATGCAAAAAGCTGTCTTATTTACTGGAGAGATTCAAGAAAATCTTCGTTGGGGGAAAGGTGATGCTACCAAAGAAGAATTAGAAGAAGCCATTAAAACAGCACAGGCCGAAGAAGTAGTAGAGCAAAAGAGTGGTTTGTCTGGATATATTACGCAAGGAGGAAAAAATTTATCTGGTGGACAACGACAACGTATGACAATTGCTCGTGCGTTGGTGAAAAGGCCAGAGATCTTAATCCTGGATGACAGTTCTTCTGCTCTTGATTATGCGACCGATGCAAAACTTAGGAAAGCAATCAAAGCTCTGGATTATGAGCCAACGGTATTTATCGTATCACAACGCGCTTCTTCGATTCAATATGCAGATCAGATTATTGTTATGGAAGACGGTAAGATGGTAGGCAAAGGAACGCATCAGAAGCTGCTTGAAACCTGTGATGTCTATAAAGAAATTTATGAATCACAGTATCAAAAGAGTAAGGAGGCAGTCCATGGCTAAGAAAACAAAGGATAATCAAAGAAAAACACTGATTCAGGTTTTGCACTATGTAAAAAAATATTCCATTTATATGATTGCATCCATTGTACTTGCCCTTATTACGGTGGCTTCCAGTTTGTATATCCCAATTCTTGTGGGACGTGCCATTGATGGAATTGTGACAGGGAATGTTCAGTTTGAGCTAGTTCGTGATACGATTGGTACGATTCTTATCGTAATTGCTATCACAGCTTTAGCACAGTGGATTATGAATACCATCAATAATAAAGTCACGTATCAAGTGGTAAGAGATATCAGAGAGAAAGCATTCCTAAAGATTGAAGAATTGCCACTAAGTTATGTGGATGCACATTCCTACGGTGAAATCGTAAGTAGGGTAATCTCAGATGTAGATACGTTTGCAGATGGACTTTTGATGGGATTTACACAGTTATTTACTGGAGTGATAACGATTCTTGGAACCTTATGCTTTATGTTATCGATGAGTGGAAAGATTACTATCGTTGTCGTATTAGTAACACCCCTATCGTTGTTTGTTGCAAACTTTATAGCAAAGAGAACCTATTCGCTCTTTAAACTTCAATCAGAGACAAGAGCGGAGCAGACGGCATTCATTGATGAGATGATTGGAAATGAAAAAGTAGTCAAAGCCTATGGGCAGGAGGAAGAGGCATTAAAGAAGTTTGATGAAATCAATAGACGATTACAAACCTGTTCTCTTCGTGCTATCTTTTTATCATCGATTACGAATCCTGCAACCCGCTTTGTAAATGCTTTAGTATATGCTCTCGTAGCATTTACCGGTGCATTCATTGGAATCTCTCGTGGTATGAGCGTTGGGGCATTGTCTAGCTTTTTAAGCTATGCCAATCAATACACAAAACCATTTAACGAAATTTCAGGTGTGATTACCGAGCTTCAGAATGCAATTGCATGTGCTGCACGTATCTTTGAACTGATTGAAACTCCTTCACAGGTGCCAGAGCCAGCCGATGCGATCTGCTTGCAAGAAGCACAAGGTGTGATTGACTGTAAGGATGTTTCTTTTTCCTATACACCAAAGAAAAAGCTGATTGAGAATTTTAACCTTCATGTCAATCAAGGTCAGAGTGTCGCCATTGTTGGACCAACTGGATGTGGGAAGACGACGCTAATCAATTTATTGATGCGTTTTTATGACGTGGATCGTGGAAGCATCAGCGTGGATGGAATCGACATTTGTGCAATGACGCGTCAATCTCTTCGCACGAATTATGGGATGGTATTGCAAGAAACCTGGCTGAAAAAAGGTACGATCAAAGAAAATATCATGATGGGTAAACCAGATGCTACGATGGAGGAAGTCATTGCTGCTGCAAAAGCTGCTCATTCGCATTCCTTTATCCGTCGTTTACCCAATGGATATGATACTGTGATTGAGGAAGATGGTGGAATGTTATCCCAAGGACAAAAACAGCTACTTTGTATCACTCGAGTGATGCTTTGTCAGCCACCGATGCTCATACTAGATGAAGCGACTTCTTCGATTGACACCAGAACAGAGCTTAAGATTCAAAGTGCATTTGCCAAATTAATGGAGGGAAGAACTAGCTTTGTTGTTGCCCATCGTCTCTCTACGATTCAGAATGCTGATTTGATTCTTGTGATGAAGGAAGGTAGTATCATTGAACAGGGGACACATGATGAACTGTTAGAACAGGGTGGATTTTATGCGAGCCTTTATCAGAGTCAGTTTGTGATATAGATAAGATGATAGAGTATTATGAGTAGCTATTCGACATGGATAGCTACTTTTTCTTTGAAAGAAAAAAATGGAAGTGTTATAATGGGAAGGAGTAACGATTAGTTGACAGGAAACAGTGAGTGCCATTCTGTAATGTAGGATGCTTGATGTTGGAGGAGAAAAGGTTTGAGAGGAACACAAGTATAGAAACGGACCATTTGGTTTTAAGGAAGTTTACCATGATAAAGTATCTCAAAAACGATACGACTTAATTGTCTATTCAATCATAAGAGATGAACAAAATGAAGCTAACCATTGACTGTATAATAAGGAGAGGGTATAACACTATGATTACATATATCAAAGAATTTATGGAACGCTATCAGTATCCATCAGAAGCTAGAGAAGAATTACTAAATGGTTATCAAAAATTAGAAGATAGCAAGCATTTTCAAGCATTTCAACAATTAGTGACCGCATATGAACAAGACACGGTGACTGATTATAAAGAAATCTTTCAATCGTTACGTCAGATTGCAAAAGCAGAAGAAATTCACAGTTACACCTTGAATTTACTATATCTGATTGTAATTTCAAAACATTTAGCTATGAAGTATCAGGAACCAAATTGGACCAAGGAAATGTTTGATGGTGCAATGTTGGATTTAAAGTATAAATTACTCGAGTGTCATAATCTTTATAATGTATGGGGGAATTTTGTCATTGAATGGGACATCGGTTTCTTTCAATTAAAGCTAGTTGCTCTTGGGCGCTTACAGTTTGAGTTATGGGAGTTTTCTAACGAATATGAGAAGGATGGAAATCAACTACATAAAGGTGATAAGGTGATCAATTTACATATTCCTTCTTCCGGTACCTTGCGATTATCGGATTGTGAAGCATCCTTTGCAATGGCTACCAAATTCTTTCGTTCCCACTTTACAAATGGACCGATCCCATTTGTATGTGAATCCTGGCTACTATATCCTGCGAACAAAGTGATATTGCCAAGTGATTCTAACATTGTTCAATTTATGAATTTGTTTGATATCTATGAAGCATATGACGATGAGAAAAAGCAGGATTTATGGAGAGTATATTCATCAGCATGGGACAAAGAACCAGATCAACTACCGAGGAATACTACGTTACAAAGAGCCTATGCGGATTGGATGAAGCAAGGGAATCCTGTCGGCGTAGGGAAGGGTGTATTTTTTAAGGATTAGAGAATAGTATTATAACTTTATGATATGGCAGGAGTTTGATGTTAGAAAGTTGTTCTATAACCTTTCCAAGAAATTTTGGATAAAGCCTTATATCATTCGAATCCTTGTATATCAGGGCATACATCTGATATTCATTACATATTGTGTATGGAATGAAAAAGTGATGAATACACATAGTAAGGGGTGAATTATATGAAGGCGAAAAAAATAGAGCCATTACTTATCTCAATCCTATTTCCTTTAGCAGTTGGATTGATCTCCTCACTATTTGCCAATGGAACAAGAGGTACCTACCAAGAATTAGTGAAGCCACCCTTAAGTCCACCTGCAATTTTGTTTCCAATTGTATGGACGATTCTTTATGTACTAATGGGAATTTCGGCATACTTAATATCTTCTTCCAATCATGAGGGAAAAGAAGAGGCTTTGAAGATTTATTTTATCCAGCTTGGAATGAACTTTTTCTGGAGCATTTTCTTTTTTACCTTTGGATGGTATCTATTTTCTTTCGCATGGTTGATTGGAATGATTATACTAATCATAAAAATGATTCTAAGATTTAAGGAGATTAGTCCTCTTGCTGCATACCTCCAAATTCCTTATCTTATCTGGTGTATGTTTGCCGCTTATTTAAATTTTATGATTTATTATCTAAATCGGTAAAAAAAGAGAGCCAAATGCATGGATCAATTTAGCAAGTAGCCTGAGGAATGATCCTACAATACTGCGTTGTCCGTACGAAGTGAAGGGCAGCAGTATTGTAGGATCATTCCTCAGGCTAGATTAAAATGTGTAGCATTTGACTCTCATATTTTATGCTGGAGGATAGGCTTTTGCTAAACCACCTTCAGAGGTTTCTTTGTAATGAGATAACATATCACGTCCAGTTTCATACATCGTATGGATCACCATATCAAACGAAATTTTTCGAGAATCCGCAAGGAAGTTTGCTAAGCTGAGTGCATTGATGGCACGCATTGCAGCCACTGCATTACGTTCGATGCATGGAATTTGTACCAAGCCTCTAATAGGATCACAGGTTAAGCCAAGGTGGTGCTCCATAGCAACCTCAGCAGCGTATTCAATCTGACTAAGTCCCATTCCAAATAGCTCAGCTAATGCACCGGCTGCCATACAGCAAGCACTACCAATTTCTGCTTGGCAACCACATTCAGCTCCACTGATGGAAGCATTGGTTTTGATGAGATTACCAATAATGCCACCCGTTGCAAGGGCATGAAGAATCTCAGTGTCAGAAAATCCTTTCTTTTCTTGCATATATTTCAAGACAGCAGGGACAACGCCACAAGCGCCGCAAGTAGGGGCAGTAACAATGATTCCATTGTCTGCATTCTGTTCACTCACTGCATAAGCATAAGAGCAGACAATACGATTCTCCTTGGTTTCTGGCGATTCATCGATGTGACGTTGATTAAAGAGATAATTTGCTTTACGTTCAAGATGAATTCCACCAGGAAGGATGCCAGTTGCTGCAAGTCCTTCTGAAATGGAATTTTTCATCTTAGACCATATGTCAGATAAATAATCCCAAATTTCTGGACCTTCGACTTCTTCTACGTATTGCCAGATTCGTATGTTGTGAGAACGGCAATAATCCGCAATTGAAGTAAATGTCGATAATTTATAGATATCTGGAAGCTCTTCTTTTTCCTTACCTAAGATTTCGATGGAACCACCACCTACACTAAGTACACGCCAACGACCAATTTCTTTCATTTCATTATAAGCGATGAAATCTAACGTGTTCGGATGAGGAAGGTCCTTCGTTGTTGTATCAAAAATCAGATTCACTGGATGAGGGGCAAAAGCCAAAATTAAGGCACGATCAGTACGATGCCCTTTCCCAGTCTTTGCAAGAGAATCATATAATATTACTTCATAGGAATCTGCTTGCGGATATTCTTCTAGAAATTTTCTAGCTGCAGCGCTTGGTCCCATTGTATGTGAACTAGATGGTCCATTTCCTGCTTTATATAAGTCTTTTAGTGTTTTCAATGAATTTACTCCTTTAATATCACATCATTTTCTATATCTAGTATTACAACTAAAGATACAAAATATCAATAGGGTTTGTATGGAAGAAAAAAGTTAAAATGCATATTCTTGGAACTAGAAAAAAGAGATAAAATGTTAGTAATTTCTCGTTCCTCAAAGAATACTAAGCTTTATCTCCTATCATTAGTTCCTATGAAATTATTATATTAACTTTCTTTCCTCTTGAGTAATTGTAGCTTGTGCTGTTTTGGAGTGATTCCCATAATTTTTTTGTACGTTTTAATAAAGTGACTACAGTCAGAGAAACCAGCAACTTGACTAATGTATTTTAAGTCAAAGTCGGTGAAGAGTAACATATCCTGTGTCTTGCTAATTTTAATATATTCAATGTAGTCCTTGCATGATTTGCCATACATCTGTTTAAACGATTTTGCAAAGTTAGAATAACTCATATTACAGCGCTTTGCTAAGTCAGAGACTAGGATGGTTTCATTTGAGTGCTCATCAATATATTCTAGGATTTGATCAAATTCGGTTTCCTCTTTCATACTTTCCACTAATTTTGTAGTATCAAAACCATGCTCTCTCCAAACTCGAACCATGTAGGTAAGCAAACGGCTGATATTAACATTCATTAGTATATCATAACCAAATTCACAACGAGTTCGTTCCGATATACATTCTTTAAATAAACTGATCAATGGGTACGAAGTAAGTTCATGGCTACGGAATAACACAGGCGCATGTGGATTACCTTTTGCATTGTTTAATAAAGAACGGAAGTTATTCGAATAAGCATTGAGACGGTTGAGAGAATATAAATCAAACTGGAGCACGACATAACGTGCTTTCTGCGTCTCATTTTGAAAAATACTATGTACGGATTTGGAGTGAAAGAGTATCATGTCATCTTTATTCAATTCATAGGTAACGCCATCGCATTCGGTTATAACTTGTCCCTCAATCATATAAAGAATCTCAACAAAATGATGCCAATGACTGCGAATTGGAAAGTGTTCCTTTTGTGTATCAAAGATAAAACATTCGTAAGGGCTATGTACCGAAGTAAAACTTTCAAATAGTTTATTCATAGTAACCTCATTGGTGTAGGATTTTTAGTACAGGTAGTATGGATAAGCTTTCTGTCCCTGTATGTAGATTTTAATACAATTATACGTTTTTGTGAAGTACTTTGTGAAAATATTGGTAAAAATAAAGTTATATTGTAGAAAAAAAGAGAATGGTACATTTACGACAGGTTCAAATTTTGACAATGTAATTCTAGTTATATGCCTATCGTAATGTGATTCTCTTAAGAATAAATCCTATAATTTTCTAGACTTTTCAGCGCAAGCCTGCATTGCATCCATAATACATCCACGAAATCCTGTTTTTTCAAGAACACGAACGGCTTCTATCGTTGTACCAGCAGGGGAGCATACCATATCTTTTAGTTCTCCAGGATGCTTGCCGGTTTCTAATACCATCTTGGCACTACCAAGAACGGTCTGAGCAGCAAATCGATATGCTTTATCACGAGGCATACCCTCTGCAACTGCAGCATCTGCCATAGCTTCAATTAGAATAAAGATATAAGCAGGTGCACTACCACTGACCGCAACAACAGCATCCATCAGCTTTTCACTTACTTGTTCAGCAATACCAAAGCTTCCAAATAACTTCATCACGATTTCCATATCAGCATCCGTTACTTGATCATTCGCGCAAATAGCAGTGATTCCTTCCGATACAAGTGCTGGAGTATTTGGCATCGTACGAACGATTTTTAATGTACGTTCAAATAAAGATTCTAATCTTTTTAACGTTAGACCAGCAGCAATGGAAATGATGAGTGTTGTCTTAGGTACACTCTGTGCAATTTCCGTAATCACTGTTTCACAAAACTGTGGCTTTACAGCTAAGACTAACACATCCACTTGGGATGCCACTTCAACGTTGTCTTTCGTTGTTAAAACTCCAAGTGTATCCGTTGCACGATCTAAGGCATTCGCTGAAGCATCAGATACCAAAATATCCTGAGCGGATACAATATTATTCTTAATTATTCCGGAAATAATCGCTGTTGCCATATTACCACAACCGATAAATCCTAATTTCATAT
>JAEZKD010000295.1 GCA_023415655.1 Bacillota bacterium
AGAATGCTGTTAAGATTGCACGATTATTCACTGGACGTAATAAGATTTTTAGTCGTTATCGAAGCTATCACGGTTCTTCGTTTGGTGCGGGTAATCTTACGGGAGAGCCAAGAAGATATGCACTTGAACCTGGGATTCCTGGCTTTGTGAAATTCTTTGATCCGTATCTTTACCGAGAAGTGATTGCATTTGAGAGTGAAGAAAAAGCAACGAAGTATTACCTTACAAAACTACGAGAGCAAGTACTCTATGAGGGAGCCGATAGCATTGCTGCAATTGTGCTTGAGACAATTACAGGCTCGAATGGGATTTTAATTCCGCCAAAAGGCTATATGAGCGGAGTACGTAGTATTTGTGATGAATTTGGAATACTGATGATTTGTGATGAGGTTATGGCTGGATTTGGACGTACTGGCAAGATGTTTGGTTTTATGAACTTTGGCGTAAAACCAGATCTTGTTACGTTTGCAAAGGGGGTTACCTGCGGGTACATTCCACTTGGAGGCGTTGCTGTCAGTAGTGAAATTGCTGCTTATTTTGATGATCATGTATTATCCTGTGGTTTGACCTATAGTGGGCATCCACTTGCTTGTGCAGCTGGAATCGCATGTGTGAATTATTACAAAAAAGCAAATATCTTATCCAATGTCAATGAAGTTGGAACCTTCCTAGGAGTATTACTGGAACACTTAAAGGAGTCACATGCCTGTGTTGGTGATGTACGTTACATTGGTTTATTCTCAGCGGTGGAGCTAGTTAAGGATAAGAAAACAAAGGAGCCACTAGTACCTTATGGTAAGGATCCACAAGGAATCATGGCAAAGATCATTGGTATGTTAAGGGGTAAGAGATTTATGACGTACTCGCATGAAAATATGATTCTCGTCTGTCCACCACTGATCATTACGAAAGAGCAGTTAGCACAAGAATTGCAAAAATTAGATGAGGTTTTATATCAAGTGGATCAGATGTATTGTTAGGAGGAGTTTCATGGCATATTTTCGTGTACCTGCTCATATTTTTACTGGGAAAGCGGCATTGTATGAAGCAAAGGAATGCATCGCTGCTTGTGGGAATAAGGCTTTGCTTGTGACAGGGAAGCATGTAAGCAAGACTAAGGTAATGAAAGATGTAATGGAAGTTTTAGAAGATACTCAGCTATCCTACGTTATATATGATGGAATTACTGGAGAACCTACGGATCTCATGATTGACGAAGGATTATCCATGTATCAAGAAAATGGCTGTGATTTTGTTATAGGCATCGGTGGTGGGAGTCCAATTGATGCAGCAAAGGCAATTGCCGCGATGTCAGTAAAGGAAGGGGTCATCTCAGATTACATCGGTAAGATGATGGAGGGAGAGGTGCCAAAGATTGTTGCTATCCCAACGACTGCTGGCACAGGCTCTGAAGCAACGAAGATGACGATTGTAACAGACACCAAACGAGATATTAAGATGTTATTAAAGGGAGAATCTCTTGTTCCAGAAATTGCAGTTGTGGATTACTCCTATAGTATGACTTCACCGATATCAGTAACGATTTCCTCAGGACTGGACGCTTTGACCCATGCAATTGAAAGCTTTACTTCAAAAAAAGCAATACCAATGACAGATACGCTTGCAATTTCAGCAGTGAAACGAATTATGAAATATCTTTTACTTGCTTGCAACGATGGTACGAATGATAAGGCAAGAGAAGAGATGGCACTGGCAGCACTTGAGGCAGGAATGTGTATTAATAATTCTAGTGTGACTTTGATTCATGGAATGAGCCGTCCGATTGGAGCACTTTTTCATGTACCACATGGCTTATCGAATGCAATGTTATTAAAGGAAGGTCTTGCCTTTGCATTGGATGGAGCCTATGATCGATTTGCTATACTAGGTCGAGAAATTGGGTGTGCTTCTCATGAAGATAGTGATGAGCTTGCAGCAAAGAAATTGCTAGAAGCAATCATAAAGCTATGTGAGGATTGCAAGGTTCCGACACTATTAGAATATGGAATTGCAAAAGAAGAATTCCTAGCAAGGACTGAAAAGATGGCAGGAGATGCCATATTAAGTGGAAGTCCAGGGAATACAAGAAAGTCAGTCAGTAAAGAGGATTGTATACAAATTTATGAAAGACTTTTTGTGTGCTAGCAACTGTAAAAATCAATATTGAATGTAAAAGCACAGCAATGAGGCGAATCGCTTCGTTACTGTGCTTTTTGCTTGGGAGGAATCAGTATGGCAATTACATTACAAGAGCTGTGTGAGAAGGCAAGTTATCGTTATGGTATGAGGGTTCTTGCTGGAGAAGGTGGAATGAAGAATATCGTTTCATGGGTACATACGATTGAGGATGAACAAACATGTGAATTCTTGCATGGAAATGAACTAATATTTACGACAGGAATTGCACATAACGATGGCAAATGGCTCACTCCGTTTATCAAAAAGTTAAAGGTAATGGAGATTGCTGGGCTTGTATTAAATTATGGGCCTTATATCACTCAGGCGCCACAGGAGATGATTGATTATTGCAACGAAGAAAGAATCCCTTTGCTTGAGGTTCCATGGAAAACAAGACTCGTAGATATAACACGTGACTTTTGTAATCAAATAATCCAGAATGAAAAGGTTGAGGAGGATATTGGTGAAGCTTTTCAGACCTTAATCTTTCATTCCAATCATACGGAGCAATACATCCCAATGTTAGAGAAACGAGGGTTTGATGCGAATGGGAGATATTGTGTGCTTGGGATACAGATGATTTTTACAAGCGAGTCTCATTCAAATGCAGAGAATGTGCTTATTATGAAGATTGAGCGAAGAATCTCCAAGGCAACTCGGCAGTCAGGCTTTTTTAAGATGGGTTCCTGTTACTTTTTGATACTGAACAATTATAGCGACGGGGAAGTCAAACAAATTGTCACTGACTTAGAGAGTATCAACAAAGAGGGGGAACAGTATGGAAAGGTGATGATAGCTGTTAGTTCCAATAAAACACTTTTAAAGGATCTTCACAAAAATTATCAACGAATTCTAGCAATCTTTCATCTAGAGCAAAATCAAAAGGAATCGGTTTTCTTTTATGATGATTGCGGGATGAAAAAACTATTACTTTCAGTTGATGATCACGAAGTCCTTGAACAGTATTTTAGTGATTTTCTTGGTAAACTTACGGCTTATGATGAAGAAAATCATACCAATTATGTAGAGATGTTGCAAAAGTATATCCTATACGATGGAAGTGTTCAAAGAGTTGCAAAAGAGACCTTTATTCATCGCAATACGGTCAATTATCAATTAGTAAAAATAAGAAAAATCATCGGTCATGATATATCAACCTTCGAGGAAAGATTCAATTTAATGCTGGCATTTCAGATCAAATCCATGTTATAGACCCAAAAGCCATCGAACTCAAATTGCAATTGAATTCCTGTCTACTAAACCAAAATAAAAAAACAAAGAGTTTCAGAAGCGAAACTCTTTGTTTTTTATCTCATGATTATTACCTATTATATGAAACAATGAATCAATACTAAGAGTATATCTTAATATCTCATAGGAATAATTTCTTCAAAATCCTTTACTGTACCGTCATTTAAGAAGAGTTGAATGATTTGGCGACCAAGTGGATTTAATTCTTCCACATCGAATTTTTTCACTTCCGCCTTAAAGAAGTCAACTAACATCTTAGCACCTGTATCATAGCCTTCAAGACCTATTTCAGGTTGCATCTCAGGTTGTAAAAAGGCTTTTGGAATGTATTGACCATCTACTTTTAATGAGTCTAAACAATACCCTAAAAGGGAGCAACGAGCTTCTACAAGATTTTCAGGTCTAAACTTTGCACTACCACGTCGCGCAATGTATTCTCTTGCAATCCATTGTGGCATAAATCCAACTTCATAAGCACCAATGTGCTGATTTGGAATTAAGAGATAACGAGTATGAGAGTATGATGTAAATTGATCAAGTAGTAAGTTAGCTTGTTCTACCATTTTACCAGTTGCAAATGGCCAATAGGAACCAACACCTTCACTAGTCATTCCTTTGCTAGCTGTTATACTTGGATTGTTGTAACCACGTGGAGCTACTAAACGCCAGATCCAAGCAAGTGCAGGAGGAATGATATGGAACATACCAAGAATACCATAGGAAGGTTTTTGTTTGGTAGATGGTGGTGTACGAACACCAAAGCTTCTAACATCAATTTCCACTGGTTCTCCAATGACATTAGGTGCAAGTTCACGAGGAAGGATAACTCTTGGGTTTGGACATGGCTTGCCATCTGAATCAAGTGTATGCTCCCATGGAAGAACAGTAGCATTTGGAACTGCTTGCATGTTTAGGTATACAAGTGGTTTTGTTGGATGAAGAAAAATCTTTTCATGTTCTGGTGAAGTACCATACTGCTTAATATGGTCTAATCGTAAGAACCATCCTTGTTCAGCGTCAACAACAACTAATTTCTTAGAGTCATTTTGGATGGCAGGATGACAAAGAGCCATATCATCAGTTACAGGCATAAGATCACAGGTTTCTTTTAATGTGATATAAGTCTTTTCACCAGTAACAAGATTGCGTCCAACTACGGAACGACCATCCATTTCTTTATGAATCACTTCTAACATTTCGCTTTTACCACCACCGGAAGCACCTTCATGCATCATAACAATTTCATTGTCATATGGAGTAATCACTTTTACTGTGGAAGTATGCACAGTAACCCAACCTTCATTTTCACCAATATTTAAAAGAACACCATAGATTCCTTTTTTCGCACTTGGACCTGGATAAAGATTATATGAATAGAGCTCATGCATGTCGGTAAGACGATTATGAACTACAATTTGTTTTCCATCAAAATGAGTGTGACGAAATGGTGGAGCAAGATAAATGACAGCTTTCGGAGAAAAAGAGTCATCTAATTGGTCAAAGGATAAAAATCCTTGCATGTCTGCGAGACCAGCCGCAAAGAAAGCTGCATTGGCAGGGGCAATTAATAAAGCATCATAACCTAATTTGATTCCACCAGCTTTGAATGGAACAACGATTAATTCTTGAGAACTTAACCATTGAAAAGTTTCTTGTCTCAGTGGTTCAAAATCTTGATTATATGTGTCATCATAACGAGGTTTATCAGTACCAAGTGAGTCGGCCACAAGAACACAGTCTGGATCTCGACGGCGCATGTAATCCTCAGGGTAGTTCACTACAACTCCGTTCTTGCAACGAGTTACTGTTGCTTCTAAAACATTTTTACTATTAACCTCATAGTTTACTTCGTAAGTAGAATTACCTGTTTTGCCAAAAGAGAGTTCAATTAATTCTTCTCTTGTGGAAGGGTATATGACATGCTTACTTTTTTCTAAGATTTCTCTTATGTAGTTTGGTAGATTTAACTTTGATAACATCTGACTCATCTAAGTACCTCACAATCTTTTTAATGAATTAACATATTACTACAGTTACCAGTATCTATATAATATTATATACTGCTAAGTTACTAGTACAGTACCTATATAATTTAATAAATACCAATATAGTTCTCAGTATTTATAACAAATACCAGATACTGCTAAATTTACCAGTATCTATATAATTTAACACATATTACTGAGAATTACCAGTATTTTTAAAAAATATCCATTGTATTATTGTATACGATAAAACTTTTGTATCTATCATATTTCCTAATAAAGAAAAAGTCAAATATATTTTTATTTTTTTATTAAATTTCTAAATATTTAATCATTGATGAATAGCAAGCAAAACAAACAAGGTATGTTATAACCTAGAATTCATGGCCATTCAATTCGGAAATTGGATGGTATAATTTATTCTTTTTTTGGAAAATTAAATAAGGATTGAAATGAAAGGAATGAATGGAGGTCAAATATGACTAAATTTGTGTGTCTTGTATGTGGTTATATTCATGAAGGAGATAAACCACCGGAAAAATGCCCAATCTGTAATGCAGACAGTTCTAAGTTTGAACAAATGAAAGGTGAGCTATCCTGGGCAGATGAACATCGAATTGGGGTAGCAACTGATGTGGCTGCAGAGATACTTGAGGATTTACGTGCTAACTTTATGGGAGAATGTACAGAGGTTGGTATGTACATTGCAATGAGTCGGCAAGCAGATAGAGAGGGATTCCCAGAGGTAGCAGAAGCCTATAAAAGAATTGCATATGAAGAAGCTGATCATGCATCCAGGTTTGCAGAGCTGCTTGGAGAAGTTGTGTCAAAATGCACGAAGGATAATTTAAAAGCACGTGTGGATGCAGAATACGGAGCTTGTCAAGGAAAGAAGAAGTTAGCAACTCTAGCAAAAGAGCAAAATCTCGATGCAATACATGATACGGTTCATGAGATGGCTAAGGATGAAGCACGACATGGCTGTGCATTCAAAGGTTTATTAGACCGCTATTTTAAGGAGGGTTAACTATGGGAAGAGTTAGTTGTAGTGTAGGATCTTGTTCCTACAATGAACGCGGTGTATGCTATGCTGGTACTATAAAGATTGGTGGGCAAGGAGCAGCCGAAGAAGAGGGAACCTGTTGTGGAAGTTTTTTAAATCAGAGACATTATAGCAATCTATCAGAGTATACATCGATGAGAGGTGCTACTGATGAAATCAATTGTGCCGTTGGTACCTGTGAGTATAACAGTGATGAAAAGTGTACACTAAAATCCATACAGGTGGGTGGTGGAAGAGAAATTCAGTTATACTCAGAGACAGAATGTCAAAGCTTTGAAAGAAAAGCTCAGTAATTATTACAAGAAAGTCATAGAAAAGGGCCGACGCTTGAAACGTCAGCCCTATCATTAGATAAAGTCAAATACCATATCACGCTCAAAGTCTTCATAGAAACTCTTACTTTTATTCTTTAACTCTTCCTGATTGATAATTACATACCCAGAGCTTGTTTTTTTTAGTATTTCATCCTGAACGAGTTGATTGAGAGCTCTTAAAAGATGGCGGTAGCTTGTTCCAAGCAGTTGAGCTAGTTCCGTTAAGTTCTCTTTAAATAGCCCATTGCGATTGGCGATGTAAAGATAAGAGCATAATCTCGTCTCAAGTGGGTAAAGTATCATATGGACAATATTTTCAGAACTTCGAGTAAGTTTTCTAGCAAGTATTTTACCGATAGAGGTTAAAAATATATTATTTTGAAAAAATTCAGCTTTATTAACTGCAATTGGAATCATTAAGCACCGAACATCAGTAATTGCTTCAACACTAGATTGGGCTATGAAATTATCGGTCATTAGCTCTAGTTCTCCGATGATTCCACCAGAGCGATAAAAGCATAACAAATGGCACTTTCCGGTTTCGATGGTACAATAAACCTTTGCTTTACCACTGACAACAATATAGATATTGGAAAGTTGCTGCCCCTGCATACAGATGAATTCACCGCGACGATATTCTTGTACTCTCATCTCTTTTAGATTCTGTTGTAAGAGGCCATAGTGTTCTAAGGTTTGGAAATCAGTTTTTGTCATATTCTGTTGTTTCATAAATTTCCTCCTTTTTTAAGTGTGACATATGTCATATATTTTGTCAATTACATCTGATATAGTGTGCTTAATATAAGAATTCTGGAGGAATGGAAATGTATTATTTGTATTCGTTTTTAGCTGCGATTATCATCTCTATTATGGTAGTCACGAATGGGAGTTTAGCCGATTTTTATGATTCCTACATCGCAAGTATCATAATTCATGGAGTGGGACTAATCTTTATAACAATCGTAGTTATGATAAAAAAGGAGAAGATTTTTTCGAGAAATGGAGTTCCACTTTTGTTTTATTGTGGAGGTGCCATTGGTGTTGCAACAACACTCTTTAATAACCTCTCCTATGGGAAGATTAGTGTAACGGCTATCATTGCGATTAGTTTGTTTGCTCAAACAGCAACTTCGCTGATTATCGATCAATTTGGATTTTTCGGAATGCCAGTAAAGAAGTTCAATACAGTAAAAGTAATCAGTCTGATTTTTACAATGTTAGGAATTCTATATTTGCTAAAAGGAACTCAGTTTCATTTGGGAGCAATCATCTTATCCATCTTAACAGGTGTAGCAATCATACTTTCTCGATTTGTCAATGCAATGTTGGCAGAGAGAACAAGTGTTATTGTTAGTACTTGGTATAATTTTATCGTTGGCTTTATAGTGACCACATGTATATGGGGAGTAGCATATGCGATTGGAGCATCAGGTCCAATCACCTTGGTTATTTCCTCTAAGTTATGGATGTATACTGGAGGTCTACTAGGGATTATGGTCGTAGCACTTTCTAGTATCTGTGCAAAAAAAATTCCGGCCTTCATTCTTACACTAATTATGTTTGTTGGACAACTTTTTACTGGAGTTGTTCTTGACTATGTATTATTAAAAACCTTTTCCTTACCAACCTTAATTGGAGGAAGTTTAACCTCAATCGGACTTATTATTTCGGTTATTCCATGGAAAGGAAAACAGACAACACCTATGAAATAGTATTTACTTAAACTCTCGTTTAAATGCATTAGGAGAAAGACCCCAATAACGCTTAAACTGCTTGGAAAACGTAAAGGAATCACTGTAACCGAGGGAGTATGCAACTTCGGATACACTGTATTGCGTAGCCAGCAGTTTTTTTGCGTTTAGCATACGTTGATGATTGCGATAGGACATCGGCGCAATACCAACTTCTTTTTTAAACAACTTACGAAAGCTTTCTTCCCCGATACAAAGTAATTCGCAGATATCTTTTTCGGTATAAGCGATACTAAAGTTGCAGGATAGGATTTCCTTTGCTTTCTCAATCACCGGAGATAAACAAGGTCGATCAACAGGTTGAGAAGTAATATCATAAATGCATTTTTGTAGTTTTTGCATGAGAGGAAAGCAAGTCGATGCACTCATATTCTTCATCTCATCAGCAAGCTCATCAAAACAAATTAGTAAGGCCTTTGTGAGGTTACATTTTAAAACTGGTTCCTCTGGCTTTAGGATTCCTAGTGTTACTAAGGAAAGATACAAATTGGTATCTAGACTGATGTAAAAGGATCGAAAGCTTCGCGTGTTATCAATATTGATTTGATGAGGGGTGTTTGGAAAGCGTTGAACAAAAATACCACGAGATAGCAGGGCATGTATTCCATTCGAATTTTGGTAGCTTCCGAACCCGTCAAGCACGATAAAACAACTAAAGTATGGGATGAGTAAATCATCGGAATCGTTTGAAAACAAGGGATCGATGGTATAACCACATGAAAATAACATCGTTTCTTCTAATGAACCAATATTACGACAAACGGAATTTTTGTTGTTCATAATTATCACTCCTTATACCAAAAAGGACATATTTTATACCGATTGTAACCTACAATTTCCAATTTGTATAGTGTAAAATTTAAATAGATTTTTTAGCTAAAATTTGTTTATTAATTAAACTAAAAATCAAGACAAAATATCGCATTTCAATATTTTTTTGCATTATTTGTTTGATAATTCAACATAATTCAAGCAGATAAGAGGTTTTGATGAAGTAACAAATTCTAGAGTGGAGGGAATTATTGTGAAGGAAAAAGTAAGCAGCAAGTTATACATATTATTGCGAATGAGTATTATATTGGGTGTATTCCTTTTGTTTCTTCCTGCTATTAATCCAGCGCGTATCAGTGAATTGATCAGTAAAAACTTATCACTATTTACAAGTGGTCTTTCCTACTCAAAGCTTACCGAGAATTTTACTCGTGCTTTTTCCAAGGGATGGGTTGGTACAATGACCACACAGGTTTTATTTCTATCATGTCTGGTCATATTGATAGGTACAGCAATTTGTGCAGTTGGTGGGTGCATGACACTAGGCAATGTTAAAATGAAAAGGGTTGCATGTATTCTTACCATCATTGGATCGTTGGTAATCATCGGTGGTCTTTATGGTGTTCGATGGGCAGAAATAGATATTCAAGGAACGATTGAACCCAAAAAGGTTGGTCCTTTATCACCTGGAAGCTTATACATATTCTTTATTATCACTTTTATTAACTTAATTCTTTCAGTTGTTACTTTGGTTTTATCTCCAAAGGTAGCAAAGAAAGAAGCGTATTCCATGGAAACAAAGTATAAATTATTCCTATTATTGATGCCTTTCATTGCATTAGCATTTGTGTTTAGTTACTTACCATTAAGCGGTTGGAGATACGCTTTCTTTGATTATAAAGCAGGTGGTACTTTATCAAGTAAGAACTTTGTTGGATTTAAATGGTTTACCTATTTGTTTGAGAACGCAGCCACAAGAAAGGATATGGTTCGAGTATTAAAGAATACCTTAGCTATGAGTGGACTTGGGCTTGCAACAAGCTGGTGTGCCATGGCGTTTGCTATCTTTCTTTGTGAAATTAAAAATAAAAGAATGCGTCGATTTATTCAGACCTTCACAACGATTCCAAACTTTATTAGTTGGGTTTTGGTATATGCCGTAGCATTTGCTATCTTCTCAACGGATGGTTTTGTAAGCTCCCTTCTTGTAAATACAGGAACTGTTGACAAAGGGATCAACTTCTTAATGAGTGGAGAGCATATTTGGCTTAAGATGCTTGCTTGGGGAATGTGGAAGGGTCTTGGCTGGGGTGCCATTATCTATATAGCAGCGATTTCAGGAATTGACCAGCAGCTTTATGAAGCAGCAACTGTCGATGGAGCAGGTCGATTTAAACGTATGTGGCATATTACCGTACCAAGCTTAATGCCAACCTTTATGGTTCTGTTATTAATGTCAATCGCTGGTATTTTAAACAATGGTTTGGATCAATACTTAGTATTTAAGAATGCAAATAATACAAATGATATTATGGTACTTGATCTTTACGTATACGTACTAGGTATTAATAACGGTAAAATTCCTTTATCTACCGTTGTCGGAATGACCAAATCTATCATTAGTATCACCTTACTCTTTAGCGCGAATAAGCTATCAAAGCTGATTCGTGGTGAAAGTATTATATAGGGAGGGGAGGAAAACGATGGCGAGAAAAACAAAACAAGAAAAAATCGAATTAAAGTTAGAACGCAAATACGAGGAGCATCACAAGAGGTCATATCGTTTATCTGTAGGTGACATTATTTTTGAAATAGTAAATCATTCTTTTTTTATTATATTTACATTGGCTTGTATCTTTCCATTTTACTATATTTTCATTAATACAATTAGTAATAATGACTTAGTACAAAAAGGTGCAGTTAATTTTATTCCAAAAGCAGTACATATAAAAAACTATATCTCACTACTCAATGTTAATGACTTACTATCTTCATTAACGGTAACCTTAGCTAGAACCTTTATTGGAACTGCTCTTATGGTAGTAGCCTCTGGGTTTGTTGGTTATCTTGTGACAAAGAAGGAGTTGTGGGCTAGGAAATTTTGGTATCGATTTCTTGTAGTTACGATGTATTTTAATGCTGGTTTAATTCCCTGGTATTTGAACATGTCTATGCTTGGATTAACAGATAATTTCTTGGCATATATTATTCCAGGCATTGTAGCACCTTATAATATCATCCTTGTTAAAACCTATATCGAATCAATTCCAGCTGAACTAGAGGAAAGTGCAGCCATTGATGGGGCTAGTTATATGACTGTCTTTCGAAAGATTATATGGCCATTAAGTCGACCAATCTTAGCAACCATAGCAATCTTTGGAGCTGTTGGGAATTGGAATTCATTTACGGATTCACTTATTTTAATGTCAAATGCTCCACAGTTACATACGTTGCAACATAAACTTTATAATTACTTGAATGCTTCCACGAATTTAAAGAGCTTAATGAGTTCTGGTGGTGGTGCGGTTTCTGGTTCAGCAATGAACAACATACTTAACGCTAAGACGATTAAGTATACAATTTCCATGGTGACTATCATTCCAATCTTACTGGTTTATCCGTTTATGCAGAGATATTTTGAAAAAGGTATTATGCTAGGAGCAGTCAAAGGTTAAGACTTTACAATCATATTTGGTGTTAGCACATCCTATGATGTGTAGTTATAACATAATTAAGGAGGAAGTATGAAAAAGACAAAAAAAGCATTAGCATTAGTACTTGCGTCTTCTATGACACTGGCTTTGGCAGGCTGTGGAAGCAAGACAACAACTGCAGAGCCTACAACAGCACCTGAAGCAACAAAAGCTCCAGATACTACTGAGGCAACACAAGCACCTACAGAAGAGCCTGTATCAACAGGTGGTAATTTAGAGGATATCATCCCAGCAGAAACAGTTACATTGAATGTATTCTCACAGTTAGCAAACTATGAGGGGGAACAAGTTGGTTGGTTTGCAAAGGAGATCCTTGATAAATTCAATGTTAAGTTAAATATCATCAATAATGGTGATGGCGGTGTATTTGCAACTCGTATGGAATCTGGAGATCTTGGTGATATTGTAATCTTTGGTGATGATAGTGATGAGTACAAACAAGCTGCAGAAAAAGGTATGTTATTTGATTGGGAAGATGAAGATCTTGTTCAGACATGGGGGCCATTTATTACTGAGAATATGTCTGGTGCATTAGAAAAGAACAAAAATATTACAGGAACATTATATGGTTACGGCTATGATGTAGCTTTAAGTTCAGGTGACTTTACTGATTTTGATTACCATCCTGATATTCGATGGGATTTATATCAGGCAATTGGTTCTCCAGAGATTAACGAGTTAGAGGATTACATTGGTGTACTTAAGGCTATGAAAGAAATCGAACCAACCTCCGATTCCGGAAAAGAGACCTATGGTGTTTCATTATTCAATGACTGGGACGGTAACATGGTTATGTTCGTAAAAGCTACAGCGACGAACTTCTTTGGTGTAGACGAATTCCATTTTGGTTTCTATAATGCAGATGATGGTTCTTTCCAAGGAGCTTTAGATGAAAGTGGTTACTATAAGAGATGTTTGGCATTCTATAATAAGTTATATCAAGAAGGATTACTTGATCCAGACTCTATGACTCAGGGATATGGTGGTACGAATGAAGATTATATGGATGGTGGTGCTTTCTTCTGTATCTTTGGTTGGATGGGAGCTCCTGCTTATAATACCAATGAGCATATGGCTGCGGGAAAACAGATGTTACCAGTAGCTGCAAAAAATCAGGATACCTTAGTTTATGGTTTAAATCCAAAGGGTGGCAATCGTGTATGGACCATTGGATCAAAAACACAGTATCCAGAATTATGTATGGCTATTATTAACTGGATTTCAACTCCAGAGGGTAATTTAACTCAACTTTATGGACCACAGGGCGTATGCTGGGATTATCAAGCAGACGGTTCGGTTGATTTGACAGATTTTGGTTTGAAGTGTAAGATGGAAAATAACGTTACTATGCCGGCTCCATATGAAGGGTATTGGTTAGATGGTTGCCCACAGTATAACAATACTACTTGGCAATTAAATACTGAGATTCTTGGAACTACAACAGGGCAGACTTATAATTATTTATACTGGCCTAAATACTTAAGTCTTCCTACAACGAGCGCTATGGATAGCTGGAAAGAAGCAACTGGTACTTCCACTTTTAAAGAGTATTTATCACAGTTTACTTATTCTGTTTCCAAAGCAAATACATATTCCCAGACACAACGTACGGAAGAACTTGATACGACATGGAAACAGGTTGCGGAAGCAATCAAGAATGGTTCTTGGGAAGCAATCTATGCTAAGGATGATGCAGAATTTGAAGCAATCTGGGCTAAGATGGTAGGAGATGCTAAGGCCTATGGTTATGATGAGTGTATCGAATGGTGTGTTAATGAAGCAGCACTTCGTAAAGCAGCAGAAATTAACTAGTTCATAGTTTATAGGAAAGGGGCTGTCGCTTGGCAGCTCCTTTCTAAAAGGAAAGGAGCAATCTATGGGAATATTTCGTGTCGATAGTCCACTTTATAAATTCATATCGCGTTTGGTTGATGTTTTAGTGCTTAATTTTTGGCTAGTGATATGTAGTATTCCAATCCTTACTGCAGGTGCCTCCATCACAGCAGCATACTCGGTTTGTATGAAGATGGTGAAAGAAGAAGAGGGGTATATCACAAAAAGCTTTTTCAAAGCGTTCAAAGAAAATTGGAAGCAAGGTACTATGTTATGGTTCATTTCCTTGGTTTGTATGTATCTAGTTTATCTTGATTTTCAAGTATTTAATGCATATGAGGATGGACCAATTTTACTATGCATGATAGGAATTTTAGCTGGGATTATTTTTTTCTTTTCCCTCCTTTATACGTTTCCTCAAGCGGCAAGATATCAGAATACAATCAAACAAATGATGAAGAATTCGCAACAGATTACCATTCGTTATTTTGGTAAAACATTATTTTTATTAGTAATTTTATTTGTGGAAATCTTTCTTGGAATGTTTAGTACAACAACACTATTTTTTGCAGTCCTAATCGGACCTGTTGTTTTGATCTATACAATTTCGGGATTCAGTATACAGATTTTTGAAGCAATCGAATCGTCTTCGAATGAAGAGTAAGAGTTTCGCTTTAAGGAAAAATATAATAGCATTCATCATAATCGTGTAGGAAGTACCTACACGATTTTTAAGTTGTTGAGAATGCATATTTAACTCTAAGTGTTATCTTCTTTGTTGTGATCATCTGGTCTGTTTCTTTAACCAACTGGATGACGAAGTGTTTCATAATTGGTGGTGGAAATCTAGATAATCTTATGATATGGTGGAATGAAATGATGTGACAAGGAGAGAATACCAATGAATCAACGAAGAATGGAAAGAAGAAAAGCATTCGCAGCAGCCTTTCCACATACCATACCAGTATTAACTGGGTTTCTTACGCTTGGGATGGCGTATGGAGTATTAATGCAAAAAAATGGTTATGGAGTGATTTGGTCAGTATTGATGAGTGCAATTGCTTTTTGTGGTAGCATGCAATATGTGGCGATTACCTTACTTACAACGACATTTCAACCCTTGCAGGCATTTCTTCTAAGTATTATGGTCAATGCAAGGCATTTATTTTATGGCTTATCGATGCTTCATAAATATCGTGGACTAGGAAAGGTGAGGGGATTTTTAATCTATACCTTATGTGATGAGACATTTTCCATCGCTTGTAGCATTGAGCCACCTAATGATGTGAATCGAAAATACTTTTATTTCTTTTTGTCGTTACTAAATTACCTGTATTGGATTGCTGGGACCTTCCTTGGAGGAATACTTGGAAATCTCATAAGATTTGATACAAGGGGTCTTGATTTTGCTTTAACTGCATTATTTATTGTACTTTTCTTAGAACAATGGAAGAAGAAAGAAAATAAAATGTCAGGAATCATTGGGATTGTTTGTGCTGTGGTTGCACTAGTATTGGTAGGAGCTGATAATTTTGTAATTCCAGCCATGGTGTTGATTTTATTTGTCTTGACGATTGGGAGGAAAAAGGTATGCAATTAACAGAAGTTCAGACCTTACTTATTATTTTATCGGTTGCAGCAGGAACGATGCTGACTCGATTTACTCCGTTTTTCTTATTTCCAGAAACAAAAGAAGTACCTAAATATGTTACTGATCTAGGAAAGATGCTTCCACCTGCGATGATGGGAATGCTTGTAGTGTATTGCTTTAAAGGAGTTTCTTTGACGAAAGGATCACATGGCATATATGAAGCAATTGCAACAATAGTCATTCTACTCTTACATAAATGGAAGAATAATGTGCTTATCAGTATTATTGGAGGGACTGCTGTTTATATGTTTCTTATTCAAGGAATAGGTTAAGGACGAGTATAGGTAATCATCAATGCCAAAGGTATTACACATTCTAAGTGATATCAATCCAATCCAATGGTGTATGGAGTTGGTTGGGAGATAATAGTTGATATGTAAGAATCTTTAGTTTGCATTTTGTTGAAGAAAGGGGTAAATTAGTATAAAAAGGCGTTAGGAGATAGTAGTAAGCAATGTTACATAAGCTTAAATTACCACCTTTAGGGTTGAGAATTATTAAGTCAGCAATTGCTGTACTTTTATGTTTTATTATTTATGTTATACGTGGCAGAGAAGGAATGCCATTCTACTCAGCCATTGGAGCACTTTGGTGTATGCAGCCTTATGCAGGAAGTACCAAAAGTATGGCGATGCAAAGAACGATTGGTACTATCATTGGAGCGGGTTATGGCTTGGTGGTCATATTGTTTGAATTGTATATCATTCCAATCCATAATACCTTTGCAGGATATCTTGTGGTTTCTTTTATGATTGTTGTGGTACTATATACAACGTCAGTACTCAATAAACAGAATGCCTCCTATTTTTCATGTGTGGTATTCTTAAGTATCACAGTAACACATCTAACGGATAGTAATCCGTATCTATTTGTTTGGAATCGTTTTTTAGATACTATGATAGGTATTGCAGTTGGAGTTCTTATAAACGGTATGGATCTACCAAGGAAGAGGAAAAAAGACGTATTATTTGTCTCAGGACTTGATGATACCTTACTCACACCAAAAGAAGTGTTGAGTCCATATAGTAAGATCGAATTGAATCGAATGATTGAGCGTGGAGCTAACTTCACCGTAGCAACGATGCGAACTCCAGCTTCCTTGATGGAGCCACTTCGTGATGTGAATCTAAAGCTTCCAGTCATAGTGATGGATGGAGCAGCACTTTATGATATGAAGGAAAAGGATTATCTACTTACTTACGTGATATCAAAGATAACTGCGAAGAAGGTACTTACGTTCATTCAAGAGCAAGGTTTTCATACCTTTATTAATACAATAACGGATAATGTGCTTATCATTTATTATGGAAAGCTCCAAAATGAGATGGAAGAAAAACTGATGAAGGAGCTTCGGAAATCAGCGTATCGTAATTATATGAGTATGGATTATTATCATGATACGGAAGTGGTATACTTTATGATATTAGATCAAACGGATCGAGTTGCGAAGCTGAATGAACAGTTAAAAAAAGAGGGTTTTGCAGAAGGTCTCAAGATAGTATGTTATCCTTCCAAGGACTATGAGGGATATAGCTATATCAAAATATTCAATAAGAATGCAACTAGAAAGCACATGCAAACTTATCTGGCAGAACAATTGGATGCAAAGGAAATCGTTACATTTGGAAGTTTGGAAGGAAGGTATGATATTGTAATAAAGGATGGAGATAGCAATCAAGTTGTGAAATCGATGAAACGACGTTTTGAACCTGTGTACTGGAAAAAATAATCCATTCTATTGACATTTTTTACATTCTGGAATAGTATAATGGTAACAACTGAATTACGGATGTCTTCAGGGCAGGGTGACTGATTATTGCATCAGAATTCCCGATCGGCGGTAAAGTCCGCGAGCGCAAAAGCGTATGACTTGGTGTAATTCCAAGACCGACAGTAAAGTCTGGATGAAAGAAGGCGTGTTAAAGTTTTTGTTCGTGATATTCTTTGGATATTGCGTAATCCACCTGAATTTTGGCACCTGAAAGACATGAATCTTTCAGGTGTTTTTTGATTCCTAGGATTTTAAATTCCTATGAATCAAAAATGCCCTTAAAATAGGGCAAGAACGTACTGCGTTGGATAACCTATCGCAGGACATTGTATTTATTACATAATTTCAGGAGGGTAACGTTTATGAATGAAAAGACAAAGAAAATCACAATGATTGGAATGCTTGCCGCACTATCTTACCTATTGATGGTTGTGATTCGGGTACCGGTTGTACTATTCTTAAAGTATGAACCAAAGGATGTTATAATTACACTTGGAGGGTTTATCTTAGGACCGTTAACGTCCTTTGTCATCTCGGTTATTGTGTCAGTTATTGAGATGGTAACAGTAAGTGATACCGGCCCAATTGGCTGCTTGATGAATTTGATCGCGACTTGCTCCTTTGCCTGTGTTGCTTCGTTTATCTATAAGAAGATGCACAATTTGAAGGGAGCGGTAATTGGACTGCTTACGGGTATCGTGTCTATGACGTCAGTAATGCTAGTATGGAATTATCTGATTACTCCAATTTATCTAGGTTATCCGAGAGAAGCTGTTGCTGATATGTTAGTTCCAGCATTCTTACCATTCAATCTCTTAAAAGGTGGAATCAATGCAACGATTACAATGCTCGTTTATAAACCGCTTGTGACAGGATTACGTAAAGCAAGATTGATTCCGGAATCAAAAGGTTCACAAAAAGGCAATCAAATCGGTGTAATGCTTGTCTGTTTTGCCCTTTTAGTCACATGTATTGTTACCGTTCTTGTATGGAATGGTACGATTTAATAAAGCTCGTTGTTAAAGCTTATTTGTTTGATCTAATAGATAAATGAACATACATAACAACCCCCTATTTTCAACAGAAATAGGGGGTTGTTAATTTGAGTCAATGGAATATAATGTTATTAACCGGTTGAGTCAAACTAAATTAGTCAACGTATGAAAACCTCATGGGAGGAAATGCGATGAATCAAAAATTTTTCGAATTAAGCTTGGAAAAACAACAAGCAATCATCAATGCTGCTCTAGAAGTATTTGCTATGAATGATTATAAGCATGCAATTACTGATGATATTGCAGCCAAGGCAGGCATCTCAAAAGGACTGTTATTCTATTATTTCCATAATAAGGCAGAGCTTTATAACTATCTATTTTTGTATGCAAAGGAGTTACTAACGAAAGAAATAGTGAATCAAGATTATTATGAGATGGATGATTTTTTTGAGTTGCTCAAATATGCTGCAGTTTTAAAGTATCAAATGTTTAAGAAGAATCCATATTTGTATCTTTTTTCGGTTAAGGTAATCAAATATTCGTATCTCGATGAGGCAAAAGAGATTCAAAAGATTATCACAGAGTACTCACAAACAGTATTTAAGGATTACTTTATGCATATCAACTTTCAAAAATTTCGTGAGGAAATTAATCCCAAGGATATTATGGATATTTTGTTATGGACGGGAGAAGGATACATGTATGAATTACAGCTGAAGGGACAAACACTCGATATCGATGATATTATGAGACAATTCGAAAAATGGATAGATTTCTTTAAAAAGATTGCGTATAAGGAGGAGTTTCAATGACAAAAGTATTTGAAATAAATCATATTACAAAAGATTATGGAAACCAAAAGGGTGTCTTTGATGCAAGTTTTACCGTACATAAAGGAGAAGTGATGGGATTTTTAGGCCCAAATGGTTCTGGAAAAACAACTACCATCCGACAACTTATGGGATTTATTCATCCGGATGCAGGAGAGGTAAAGATCAATGGGTGGGATTGTTTTTTGCATACGAAGGAGATTCAAAAAACACTTGGCTATCTTCCAGGTGAGATAGCATTTATGGATGAGATGACAGGAATTGATTTTATCAAATTTATTGCTAAGATGAAAGAAATGAAGGATTTATCCTATGCGTATGATTTGATGAATTTTTTTGAATTAGATCCGAAAGGGAAAATCAAAAAGATGTCCAAAGGGATGAAGCAAAAAATAGGAATTGTCTGTGCATTTATGAATCGGCCAAGCGAAGTGATTTTAGATGAACCTACGTCAGGCCTTGATCCATTGATGCAGAATAAGTTCGTGGAATTGATTCTTAAGGAGAAGGAGAAAGGGACGACGATTTTGATGTCGTCACACATCTTTGAAGAGGTTGAACGAACTTGTGATCGTACGGTTATCATTAAGCAAGGGAAAATTATGGCCGTGGAGGATATGGCAAAATTAAAGAATAGCAAAAAGAAATATTACATTATACGATTTGAAGAGGAAGCTATGGCAATACAATTTGCAACTGTGAATTCCTTACCGAGGGAAGCTATCGAAAAAGATGTAGTTACAATTGGAGTGAAAGGGAATGTGGACCATTTGATCAAACAATTGAGTACCTATTCGATCAAAGACTTAAACGTTCGTATGCAATCGCTAGAAGAGATGTTTTTGCATTTTTATGGAGGGGAAAAGCATGATAAATAGACCTTTGTTTGGGAAAGAAGTAAAAGCAAATTATAAGATTTTGTTATTTGTTCTTGCACTGATGACAATGTATACCTCCATCATAACTGCTATGTTTGATCCGAAATTAGGGGATAGTATTCAAGGGATGGCAGAAGCGATGCCAGAGCTATTTTCTGCCTTTGGTATGAGTAGTTTTAGTAATGTTTTAGTAGAATTTCTAGCTGAAATCCTGTATGGATTGATTTTAGTGATCCTACCGTTGATTGGAATTCTTTTGTTCGCACATCGACTGATGACACGTTATATTGATCGGGGTTCCATGGCTTATCTTCTCGCCACTCCGAATAGTAGGGGGAAGATTGTTAGAACACAAGCATTCCTAATGATACTTTCGGTCCTTATTATGACTCTTTATGCTACATTATTGGGTATGATACTGTGTGCATTTATGTTTCCAGGAGAATTAGAAATTGGAAAGTTTATTGTGCTAAATCTCGGGCTGTTTTGTTTATTGTTTTTCTTTAGTGGAATTAGCTTTGGTGCAGCAGCAATATTTCAGGAGGCAAAATATTCCAATGGTCTAGGAATTGGTTTGATTGTAGGCTTTGTCTTAATTAAGATGGTGGCTCAGATGGGAGATACTGCAGAGTTTTTAAAATATGTGACTCCAAATACTTTGTTTGATGCAAAAGGGCTTGTATCGTGTGAATTGAGTGCTTTTATCAAAATCGGAGTGCTGTTTGTTGCTGGTATCATCCTCTATCTATGCTCCATCCGAATTTTTTGTAAGAAGGATTTATGTATCTAGACTTCCATATTTTATAAATTGAATCCATGGAGACTTTATGATAAACTAGGGTTCTTTTAAGAAACATAAAGGATTATGGAAGATGAAGCAAGTAATACGAATGGATGAAATAACGAAAAAGCACGAAGGAACTACGGTCTTACAAGGTTTGAATCTAGTCATTCATCAAGGAGATGTAGTTGGCTTTATTGGAGAGAAGAAAAAACGAGCGATACTAATGCAGTTACTTTCTGGAGAGATTATGCCTTGTGAGGGAGATATCTACTATGGGAATACAAGGTTAGGTCTCTATGGACAGACTCCAGAGTATGTAGGTGTTTACACGAGTCCAATTGGATTTTTGTGTGAATTTGATGGATTTAAGAATCTAAAATACATAGCTGGTATGAATGAGCGAGCAGGAGAGGACGAAATCGTACAATCGATGGAATTTGTAGGATTAAATCCAGCGAGCAAGCTTAAGGTTGAGAAGTTTACAAAACGCATGATTCAAAAACTAAGTGTGGCACAAGCAATTATGGAAGGGCAAGAAATACTCTTACTAGATGCTGATTTATTTACCGAGGGTAACGAAGCCAATCATGCTGAAATGAGAAAAATTATTCGTAAATTGAAGAAGTTTGGATTAACGATTGTTTTAACGTCAGAAAAAGAAGAGTATGTAAAGAATGTTTGTACGAAGCTGTATCAACTATAATAGTATTAAATTGAGGTGGTTTGTTTCGACAGCAATCCACCTATTTTAATTCATGACAAGTGAGACAGTTTGCTGGTTTTCTTGTTGATAGGAAACTGCATTTCCTGGGCAAAGGATCACACTGCGGTGGTAGCACATTTGAAATAGATTGAATATTTTGTCAGTTTATTGTATAATTGGTATATTAACATAATTGTCGATAAAATACAAAGGAAAAGAGAATTAAATAACCGGAGGTATAAAGAATGGAAAATGGGATTTTATTAGAAAGCGGGACAAATGAATTAGAAATACTTGAGTTTACAATTGGGGATAACTCTTATGGAATCAATGTGGCTAAAATACGTGAGATATTACCATATCAAAAACCAACGCTTGTTCCAAATGCGCATCCTTGCATTGAAGGAATCTTTATGCCACGTGATATGATTATAACAATTGTTGATTTGGCAAAATCATTAAAGATACCAACTACTGGAGACTATGAAAAGGATATGTACATAGTTACGAACTTTAATAAATTACACATTGCATTTCATGTGAATCGTGTCTTAGGAATTCATCGAGTTTCTTGGTCGGATATCACAAAGCCTGACAATACGATTAATCAAGAAGGCAATGGAATTGCAACTGGAATTATTAAATTACAAGAAAAATTAATAATCATACTTGATTTTGAGAAGATAGTTGCCGATATTAGTCCTGAGACGAGTTTAAAAATATCAGATGTCGAACATCTAGGAGTAAGAACGCGTAATGATCTTCCAATCTTAATTGCGGAGGATTCCCCATTATTGAGTAAATTACTTCAAGAATGTCTTACAAAAGCAGGATATACGAACTTAACAGCAACGATGAATGGACTTGAAGCGTGGAATAGGTTAAATGAATACAAAGAGAATAAGTCCGTTCAAAGCAAGGTTGCATGTGTGATTACCGATATTGAGATGCCACAGATGGACGGTCATCGTTTGACCAAATTAATCAAAGAGGATAATGAATTAAAGAATCTCCCAGTTGTTATCTTTTCTTCGCTAGTCAATGAAGAAATGAGAAAGAAAGGTGAGGCAATCGGAGCAGATGCTCAATTATCCAAACCAGAAATCGGTTCTCTTGTCAATACGTTAGATCTTTTGCTTTTAAAATAATACAAACTTAATCAAGTAGGAAGGTGGAATAATGGCGCAGTGTCTTTTTTGTAAAGCTACCATACCAGAAAGTATGCAATACTGTGAAAATTGTAATTCAATGGGAAAGAATCATAATGATGAATCTTATCTCGATGAGTTACTCAATTCCATTGCACCTTCTGAGGATGAAGTAAATCGACTGAATCTTTTTAAAAAGAAAGCGCAATCGCAGAAAGAAATAAAAGGTGAAGAAAACGAGAATATGAAAGAAGATATCTTTGGCGAAATACCAAGTGATTATAATATTTTCAGTAAATCTGAGGATGATACAGATTTAGATTTTTTAAGCGATTTATTTGATCATACTGGTGAAGAGGAAACTGCAGCAACTACGCTTTTCATGACCGAGGATGTCATTCCTGAAGATAACGATGCGTTACAGGAGGACATAAGTGAGGAATTACTGAAAGCTACCATGGAAGTTGCCGATCAAGGAAAGACCAGTGAAAAATTAGAAAAGGAATCTGGCGTGATGAGTGTGAATGGTGATTTATCGGATAATGATCAGGATATTCTAGATTTGATTAATGAAATTAATAGTACAGAGGAATTACCACCAATGGAAGATTTGACTGGATATGATCATCATTCTGGGATGGATTATTCTTCCGCAGAGGAGCAAAATAGTCATATTGACATTGGAGATGTATTTTCGGATGCACTTGGTGCAGTGAATGAGCTAAAGGATACGGAGCATCCAATTGATGAAGATCTCTTAAATATGATTACGAATATTGAAAACTCTGGTTTGGCATATGAATCTGAGCCAATAGAAGAGGTGGATATTAAGCTTAATAATTCAAAAAAAGAGAAGAAGGAAAAGCCTTCTAGAAAAGAAAAGAAGAAACAAAATATTGGAGCTGCTTTGTTTGGTAACATCAAGGAAGAGCGTTCTGAGGAGGAATTAGAGGAACTCAAGCTAAAAATCATTCAGGATGCAGAAGAAAAAGAACGTGTAAAGAAGGAAAAGAAACTAGCCGCCATAGAAGAAAAGAATCAGAAAAAAGCTAAAAAAGCGGAAGAAGCAAAGATAGCGAAAGAGGAAGCGAACAGGCTAAAAGCTGAGAAAAAGAAAAAGCTAATGGAGAAGAAGGCAGCCAAGGCACAGCATTCTAAAGAAATCCAAGAGCTGATTGATGAAATTGATGAGGGTAAAATCAATAAGGTTGGTGCTAGCATTATTTTCGCTTTTTTTGCAACCATTGCAGTTGTGATTGTGGTTGGGACGAATGTCTATTCGTATTCTCTTAATATTAAGAATGCAAAGGAAAACTTTGCAATTCAGCATTATAATGAGGCCTATTATAATGTATATGGAATTAATATTAGAGAAGAAGATCTTGAAATCTATGATAAGATAATGACTGTTATGTATGTCAATAAGCAGTTAAACTCTTATGAAACTTATTGTGAGTTAGAAAAGTATCCACAAGCACTTGACTCTCTATTAAAAGGGCTAGAACGTTATGATAAATATTATACGTTGGCAACGATGCTTGGAATTGAAAATGATTTAAATTATGTACGTAGTAAGATCGTAGACAAATTAAACACAACTTTCCAGGTAAGTGAAGAAGAAGCTAAGCAATTGCTTGAGGAAGAAGATCAGGAAAAATATAGTGTTGCTGTGTACAAGCTAGTATCTGAACGTGTGGAGCTATCGAATAAAGATAACTTGGTTGAGGATACAAAGAAGAAATAATAATTGTGTAAGATAAGAGGTTAGTATCTGCTAGTTTTAGTAGATACTAACTTTTTTTAATTCACAGGAAACTGCGTTTCCTATCAACTATAGACTTTTTTTATGAGCTATAGTATGATATTACGAAGAAAGATGACACGGAGGAGATTATATGATAGCAATCATAGACTATGACGCTGGTAATTTAAAAAGTGTTTCTAAGGCATTAAACTTCCTTGGAGAAGAGGTAGTGATTACAAGACAAAGAGATACCCTACTTATGGCCGATAAGGTCATTCTACCAGGCGTAGGTGCATTCGGGGAGGCAATGGAGCAGTTACATAGCTATCACTTAGTGGATACGATCAAGGAGATTGTTGCCAATAAAACCCCATTCCTTGGAATCTGCTTAGGACAGCAGTTGATGTTTGAAGGAAGTGAGGAAAGTGTAGGAGTAAAAGGGCTATCACTCTTACCAGGAAAAATTGTCAAGATTCCTGAGACCAAAGGGTTAAAAATTCCTCAAATTGGTTGGAATTCGCTATCCATTAAGCAAGGCTCCAAATTATTCCGTAACGTTCCTGACCAAGCTTATGTATACTTTGTACATTCTTATTATCTGAATGCAACGAACCGTGAAGATGTAGCAGCAACGACAGAATATGGAACCTTGATTGATGCTTCCATTGAGCATGAGAATTTATTTGCATGTCAATTTCATCCAGAAAAAAGTGGTGATGTAGGGCTCATGATTCTGAAAAATTTTGCAAGTCTATAAAATAGAAAGGTTGTGTCATCGATGTTTACAAAAAGAATTATTCCTTGTTTGGATGTACATAATGGAAGAGTAGTGAAGGGAATTAACTTCGTTGATTTAAGAGATGCGGGAGATCCAGTTGAGGTTGGTAAAGCATATGGGAATGCAGGAGCAGATGAGTTGGTATTTTTAGATATTACTGCTTCCTCGGATGCAAGAACAATTAAGTTAGATATGGTAAGAAGGGTAGCAGAGACGGTCTTCATTCCATTTACCGTTGGGGGTGGAATTCGTACGATTGATGACTTTAAGTTGATACTACGTGAAGGTGCGGATAAGATTGCTGTAAATACTGCAGCGATTTTAAATCCATCACTAATTAGTGAAGCTGCAGATAAATTCGGTAGTCAGTGCGTTGTCGTAGCAATTGATGCCAAACGGCGTAGTGATGGTAGTGGTTGGAACATCTATAAGAATGGTGGAAGAGTTGATATGGGGATTGATGCAGTGGAATGGGCAATCAAAGCCAATGAGCTTGGCGCTGGTGAAATTCTATTAACAAGCATGGACTGCGATGGTACCAAGGATGGCTATGATTTGGAGTTGACTAGGATGGTATCGGAGCATGTATCCATTCCTGTCATTGCTTCCGGAGGAGCTGGGACCAAAGAGCATTTTTATGAGGCGTTAACCACAGGACAAGCAGATGCAGCATTGGCAGCTTCTTTGTTTCATTACAAAGAACTTGAAATTAATGAGTTGAAACAATATTTATCAGAACGCAACGTGTCGGTACGTAAGGTGTAAGAATATTATCTTTCTTAGAATGCAAAAAGGTAGAGGAAAAGACATGAGAAACATAGAGAATGACTGGAAAAATGCAATTGCAGAAGAGTTTAGTAAGCCTTATTATATGCAGTTGCAAGAGTTTGTAGAAAAGGAATATCAAAGGACTACGGTGTATCCACCTGCAGAGGATATCTTTAATGCCCTTCATTACACACCGTTAAGTAAGGTCAAAATACTTTTGTTAGGGCAGGATCCCTATCATAATGAAAATCAAGCCAATGGTTTGAGTTTTTCGGTATTACCAGAGCAAAAGGTGATACCTCCTTCTCTTCAAAATATCTATAAGGAGCTTCAACAGGATATAGGGTGCTACATCCCAAACAATGGTTACCTGAAAAAATGGGCTGACCAAGGGGTACTGTTATTGAATACCGTATTAACGGTGAGTAGTCATCATGCAAATTCACATAAGGGACGTGGCTGGGAGCAATTTACGGATGCAGTGATAAAAGCAGTCAATGAACAGGATCGACCAATTGTGTATTTTCTGTTCGGAAAACCAGCACAATCCAAACGAAAGCTATTAACCAATCCAAAACATCTTATCCTTGAGGCACCACATCCAAGTCCGTTGTCAGCGTATCGTGGATTTTTTGGAAGTAAGCCATTCAGTCAGGCCAACGCCTTCTTAAAGGAACATGGCGTTGAACCGATTGACTGGCAGATTACTAATGTTGAGAGCAATTAGTCATAATTGTCAGCAGATAAAAACTCTTGAATGGAATGACAGAGGACTTTCAATTTTCTAAAAAAGTAAGGATGGTTGTTCTCAAGAAACGAGGTACGATAGTCTTTTATAGCTTCTTCAAGCTGTTGTGCCATGATTGATAATTGCTCTGCTCCGATTGTCTTAAGAGAAGATTTTATCGTATGGATCAGGAGTGCATAGCGAGAATAATCTCTTTCTTCCAATGCATCTTTTAACTCTTTACTTTGTTTGAGAGTTTCCACGGAAAAAAGAGAGAGTGTATCAAAATAGCAATTCCACGAAGAAGAGCAGTACTCGAATCCTTGCTTCCAATTGAGTTGATAGGTCTCAGAGAAAAATTGAAAGTCATACACCTTGTTATCTGGGTAATCTTCATTGACTAAGTGATTCAAGGAGAAGTCATAAGCAAGCCATTTGCTTAGGAGCTCACCAAGATGCTTAAGTTTAATTGGCTTACTTAGATAATCATTAAAATTAGCAGAAAGAAACATCTCATGAGAACCTGCGATTGCATTCGCTGTTAAAGCAATGATAGGTACTGTTTTACAATAGGAATTGTGGAGAGCCCGAATTGCTTGTAGGGTTTGGATTCCATTCATCTGAGGCATCATATAGTCTAAAAAGATCAAATCATATTCCATCGTTTCTAAGGCAGCCAACGCATCGATACCGGATGAAACACTCGTCACAGCTATCCCGAATAATTCGATAAGTCCTTTTGCAACTTGCAAATTAAGTAGGTTATCATCCACTACGAGGATTGAAAATTCTCGTTGATTTGATGGTTTACTGAAAGGGTTGGTTTGTGTAGCAAAGGTCTTAGATTGTACAGGTAATGTGGCTGATGAAATTGGTAATTTGTCAGTTTGAGAAAGCTGGTTTGTTGGAATCTCTGGTTCTAAATGAGTAGATACTCGTTGGGGAAGCTGGATGGTAAAGGTACTTCCTTGATGGAGCTTACTAACAACAGAAATATTTCCACCAATGAGGTTCAACATTTTTTGACAAATAGCCAAGCCAAGACCACTTCCTTCCACATGCCTTGAATGGGATTGTTCTGCTTGCTCAAAGCTTTCGAAGATTCTTTGCTGATCTTGTTCTGAGATGCCACGACCCGTATCTTCAACGGAAAAAATAAGTATAATATCCTTTTGGTTCTCTTTACTTGAACTTTGGCTATAAACTTTTAGACCAATCCGACCTTGATCGGTGTATTTCACTGCATTGTTTAGAACATTAATCAAGATTTGTCTAAGCCTTAATTCATCACCATATAGATATTTTGGTAGTTTTGGATCAACATCTACTTGGAGTATGATTGGCTTCTCCGAAAGTTTAACGCTGATTAAATGAATGACATCTTGTAGGAGCGTTGAAAGCTTGTATTCTTCCACAACAAAATTCATCTTTCCAGATTCGATTCTGGATAAGTCAATGATATCATTGATAAGACTTAATAAGGTATTGCCTGCGCTTTTAATATGAACAATATCATTTCGTACAGAATAATCAAGGTTTCTATTTAATAAGATATCTGTAATTCCAAGAATTGCATTCAAAGGTGTACGTATCTCATGTGACATATTGGCTAAAAAGATACTTTTAGCTTGATTTGCACTCTCTGCTTGTTCTCGAAGCTGGATTTGCTTCTCTATATTTTTCTTACTTTCTGTAATATCAAATACCCACGCACTATACCCGACCAAGGTGTTTTGATTGTATATCTTAGTAATCTGCGTATGATAGTAACGATCATTGCGTATGAAATCAGGAGCTTCCTTCTCTGACAACAAATCATACAGAAAGGGGCTTATTTCTTGTAGCCGATAATTATGTTTTGAGGTTAGCAGTTCAGGAAATAGCTTCTTCGCGGAAGGATTATAATCTAATAGAGAATATAATCCATCACTAACGATGAGTGCTTCCTCCATAGAATCAATGACATGGTCACGTGCAGTATGAATGATGTCAAAAAGTTCGCGACGATAAATGGATATAAGCACTAAGAAACCTGAGAGGACAAAGCTTGCACTAGAAGGGTCGTATTCTTTAAATAATCCTGTGATATAGAGAGGACATGTGATGGTTGGGAAAAGACATGCAACTATAAAATTACGTTCATATTTACGAATTGGTTTGCTTAAGGAGAAATAATGATGAATCACTAGATATAAGACATATACATTCATGATAAGTACTTGCGCTTTAAACAACGTGTAAATTGGTCCGCGCCCAAGAACTACATGGGGAAATAAACCGGTGTGGACGAATTCCATGGAGCTATAATATAAGGTATGATACTCACAGGTGCAGACAAAAATCAAGATGAATAGATTAAAAATGAATAAAAAGGTAAGTAGTTTTTTATTTTTTTTGAGATTACAATATTCTTTAAAAAAGAGAATGAATAACAGATTTACAAAACAGCTACCAAAGTATTGAGTTTTTATTGCCATCAATACTGCAGAAAGAGAGGTGCTGGTTAATTCAAGATAATAGCCAAAGCTTTGGATGGCTACTGCCGCACTCATCAATAAAAAAAGGTGCTGTCCTCGGAAGGGTTTTTTAATAGCGAGAAATAAGATGACTGAAAATGCCATGATAAGTACAAGTATTTGAATCACAATCACGAATGAATGCATAGGTTCCTCCGATACCTTAGACTGTGATTTCATATCAAAGAATGCCTCATAAGTCATGCAATGTTATGCTTTCGTCTTAATGACAACATGACATGTCTTATGAGGCATACATAGAAAGAAAGGACAGCCTTATGTTATTTTATTGGTCAGTAGTTTGATTTTTTAAGTTCTTATTTGCAGTAGAAAGCATTAATTTGATACGGTTGAGCTGATTTACTTCACTTGCACCTGGATCATAGTCCACTGCAACGATGTTAGAGGTTGGAAACTGATTTCTTAACTCTTTGATGACCCCTTTACCAACGATGTGGTTTGGAAGGCAAGCAAATGGTTGTGCACATACAATGTTTGGAACACCCGAATGGATGAGCTCAATCATCTCTGCGGTTAAGAACCAGCCTTCACCCGTTTGATTACCAATCGATACAATTGGAGCAGCGAGCTGCGCTAACTCATGAATAGGCTTTGGAGATATAAAATGTTTACTTTCATCGTAGGCTTTTTTAGCTTCTTTTCTTGCCCATTCTAAGAAGGTTACAATCATATTATTAATGGTAGCATCACTTTTTTTCTTCCCAAGAAACTCAGCTTTATAGTTGGCATCGTAGGAACAATACATGAAGAAGTCAAGCATATCTGGCATGACGGCCTCGGCACCTTCTGCTTCTAAGAGATCGACTAGATAGTTATTGGCAGAAGGAAGGAATTTTACTAGGATTTCCCCTACAATACCGACTCTTGGTTTCTTTAAGGTTTCATCGATTGGAAGGGTATCAAAATCATGTATGATCCCACGTAGATTCTTTTTGAATTCCTTCCATTTACCATTCTGAACGGACTTCTGACAGATTGCCACCCATTTTTGATGTATCTCATTGGCAGACCCTTTGACTAATTCATAAGGTCGCATACGATAAAGGACTCTCATAAATACATCACCATAGACTAAGGCTTGAACAGCTCGAGTGATTAAGGAGTAATTCAACTTTAAGCCAGGATTTTTTTCAAGCCCTGAGGTGGAGATAGATATTACAGGGATATGACCCATACCAGCCTTTGATAAAGCACGTCGTATAAATCCAATGTAGTTCGTTGCACGGCATCCACCACCTGTTTGTGTGATAAACACACCAACCTTATTTAGATCATAGTTACCAGATAGCAACGCATCCATAATCTGACCAACAACGATTACGGAAGGATAGCAAGCATCATTATTCACATATTTTAAACCAACATCAACCGCTGCTTTGTCGTTCTTTCCAAGTATCTCTACATGATAACCACACGATTGTAAGGCAGGACCTAAAAAGTCAAAATGAATTGGTGACATCTGAGGTGCTAAGATTGTGAAATCCTTTTTCATCTCTTTTGTAAAGATAACTCTATGATGTGCTGCAGAAACGACTGGGGACTGAATATGTTTTCGCTGACGATCCTTCACTGCAGAAAGAAGAGAACGAATACGGATTCTAGCAGCACCAAGGTTATTCACTTCATCGATTTTTAATACCGTATATATCTTACCAGCAGTAGTCAGGATATCGCTAACACCATCGGTGGTAACGGCATCAAGTCCACAACCAAAGCTGTTGAGCTGAATCAGCTGTAAATTTGGTTGAGTTCTAACGTAGGAGGCAGCAGCATACAAACGAGAGTGATACATCCATTGATCTACAATAATTAATGGACGTTCCACCTCTCCAAGATGTGAGATACTGTCTTCTGTTAAGACTGCAACTCCATAGGAATTAATTAGCTCTGGAATCCCATGATGAATCTCTGGATCAATATGATAAGGACGTCCAGCAAGGACAATACCCATACGACCAGTTTGCTTTAAGTATTCCATGGTCTCTTCGCCTTTTTTACTCATATCCTGGCGTGCTTTCGCAAGCTCCACCCACGCATCGTGTGCTGCAGCTTTGATTTCCTCAGCAGGAATCTGATTGCTTTCGGTAAAGTAAGAAATCAATCGTTTGGTGACAATGTCTTCACTTTCCAAAGATAAAAATGGATTCTGGTATGTAATATCAGGTGCTCGTAGTTCTTCTACGTTATTCTTAATATTCTCACCATAAGAGGTTACGATTGGGCAGTTATAGTGATTACCTGTGCCCTCGACTTCTTTTCGTTCATATGGAATGCAAGGATAGAAGATGTATTTGACACCTTGCTGTAATAACCACATGATATGTCCATGAACGATTTTGGCGGGATAACATTCAGATTCACTTGGAATGGATTCAATACCAAGCTCATAAATACCACGTGTTGAAACAGGAGATAATTCTACATGATAATTCAACTTAGTAAAGAATGTAAACCAAAAAGGATAGTTTTCGTAAATATTTAAAACACGTGGGATACCAACGGTTCCTCGTTTTGCAATCTCTTTTGGAAGTGGATCATAGTCAAAATAACGCTTTAATTTATACTCGAATAAATTCGGTATGTTTTCTTTGTTCTTTTCTTTACCAATCCCTTTTTCACATCGGTTCCCTGAGATAAAACGGCGATTCCCGGTGAATTTGTTAATCGTTAGCAGACAGCTATTGGTACAACCTTTGCAACGAGTCATACTTGATTCAAACTTTAAATCATTGATTTGTTCGATGGATAACATTGTCGTTGGCTGATTCTCATAATGTTCGCGAGCGATTAAGGCAGCACCAAAGGCACCCATAATACCTGCGATATCAGGACGTATTGCATTTACACCTGAGATATATTCAAAGCTTCTAAGAACGGCATCATTATAGAAGGTACCACCCTGTACTACAATGTGTTGACCAAGATCCTTAGGGTCTGCAATTTTGATTACTTTATATAAGGCATTCTTAATGACAGAGTATGCAAGACCAGCACTAATATCGGCAACCGTAGCACCTTCCTTTTGTGCTTGCTTCACCTTGGAATTCATGAACACCGTACAACGGGAACCAAGATCGATTGGGTTCTTGGCAAGTAATGCAATTTTAGCAAAGTCTGCAACTTCATAATTTAAAGATTTGGCAAAGGTTTCAATAAAGGAACCACAGCCAGAGGAACAGGCTTCATTCAATTGAACGGAATCTACGGTGGCATTCTTGATTTTAATGCATTTCATATCTTGACCACCGATATCAAGAATACAGTCAACTTGTGGATCAAAAAAGGCAGCTGCATAGTAGTGAGCAACAGTTTCTACTTCACCCTCATCCAACATAAGTGCTGATTTAATCAATGCTTCTCCGTACCCAGTGGAACAGCTTCGAACGATTTTAACACCCTCTGGTAATAGAGAATAGATTTCTTTCATGGCTTTTAACGTAGTTTTGAGAGGGCTACCATTGTTATTACTATAAAAGGAATACAGTAAAGACCCATCACTACCAACCAATGCAGCCTTTGTTGTTGTAGATCCAGCATCGATTCCAAGGAAGCAATCCCCTTGATATGTATTAAGAGAACTTTTTTTCACAGTATGCTGATTATGACGATTTAAGAATTGTTGATATTCTTCTTCATTTGCAAACAGTGGTTCCATTCGATTGACTTCGAATTCTAAACTAATACCGTCCGTTAATAAATCGGTTAAGGTTTTTAGGGTTGTTATGACGTCTTCTTTGGCATTTAATGCCGATCCAACAGCAGCAAACAAATGTGAGTGTGATGGTGCTATGATATGTTCGTTGGTTAAATTTAACGTACGAATAAATGCATTCCTTAATTCAGATAAGAAATGTAATGGACCACCAAGAAAAGCTACATTACCACGAATCGGCTTACCACAGGCAAGACCGCTAATGGTCTGATTAACGACTGCTTGAAAGATAGAAGCAGCAAGGTCTTGTTTGGTTGCACCTTCATTGATTAAAGGTTGTATGTCGGACTTTGCAAAAACACCACAACGTGCTGCAATTGGATAAATTGCTTGGTAGTCTTTTGCATATTCATTAAGGCCAATAGCATCTGTCTTTAATAAGGTAGCCATCTGATCGATGAAGGAGCCAGTACCACCTGCACAGATACCATTCATACGTTGTTCAATACCGTTAGTAAAGTATATAATTTTGGCATCCTCACCACCTAATTCGATTGCAACATCAGTTTGAGGCGCATAATCATTCAAAGCAGTAGATACTGCAACGACTTCTTGCACAAATGGAATGTTTAGGTGTTTTGAGAGCGTTAAACCACCAGAACCAGTGATCATTGGAGATACAGAAAGATTACCAAACTTTTCTTGTGCTCTTTGTAGAAGATTAGCTAAGGTAGCTTGAATATTGGCAAAATGGCGTTCGTAGTCAGAAAATAGAATCTCATGAGATGCATCTAAGATTGCTATCTTTACTGTCGTAGAGCCAATGTCAATACCAAGAGTATAGTTTGAATTGGACATTAAATAACCTCACCTTTTCTTTAAAATCATGTTTATTCTTTACATCATGTGGTAAACATTTAAATGCTAGGCACCTATTTCTACCAATTACTAATTATACGACACATAAACTTTAAGTTCAACCTAATTATATTTTTTATAGATTTAATTCGGTTCATAGCTGGAACCCAAGATACTATTCTGTCATATAATTAGAGTGAGGGATGATTGAAAGGAAACTTATGAACTATCAAGCTTGTAATGGTATTGTATATGTTATAAAACCAGGAGACACATTATATAAGCTGAGTCAGCGGTATGGGATACCAACCACTAAGATTCTTCGTGCAAACCCTTATATTAATATTTATAATCTTCAAATTGGAGATAAAATCTGCATTCCTACCGAAGGCAATATGTCTGTAGACCAACGCATGTTTTATACCGTGGGGGAGGATGAGTCAATTAAGACAGTTCTGGAACGTTTAAACATGAACCTGATTGAATTTCTTGCGCTGAATCCAATTGGAACACTTGTATTAAAACCTGGTCTCGAAGTAGTAGTCGGTAGAAGACCAAGAGAAGACAATTCATAGCTTTTGCCAAAAGAGAGTTTGCTTGCAAACTCTCTTTTCGTGCTTTTCCAGCTATGTTCATGATTTGGTACTCATGGATTTGGTGCTCATGGATTTGGGTGAGAAAGGCTGGGTGGAGATTATGAATAGCAAATGGGGAAAGGATTCCTATGATTTGTTCCGATGTACGGAAAATAAGAGGTTCTAAGTATCTCAGGAATACGGTGGTGATGGTCCGCAAAAGGCTTGTATTCGGCATCCATGCCTCAGACAAGCCTTTTCAGACATCCTTGTCTGAAATTGCTGGTTTATTGAATGAGATACTAAGAACCTCTAATTTCCTCCCAAAGTCACAAATCATTTGGAATCCTTTCTCCATTTGTTATCGTAAGGTTTTCAACAGCCTTTCCAAACCAAATCATGCTAGGAAATTCTTCGAATTTCCTAGCATCAAGGGAATAGCCTTATATAGATGCTACTATAAGAATGCTACTATAAGAATGCTCACATCCCCATCTGATTATTTAAGAATGTATAACTCCAAGTATAATGAATTCATATGAAGGATTCATTACGATATATGTTCAAAAGATTATCTCAGAATTAAAGATTAGATCATTGAAGGATTTAGTGAAGTTAAAACCTTTATTGGAGGAGGGAACTTTGAAAATAGATAAAAGCTAATTAGCTAGGGAATTAGGTAAAGAACGACGTAGAATACATAAATATGTCAATGAATTTGTAAAGCTAAAAACTCGTAAGCGGTCATCGAAGCTTGATGTATATTATGATATTATTCGTGAATTACTATCTGAATCAAATCAACAAATCTTTTATTATAAAAGTATGAAATTATTCGGTGAGAAAAAGTGAAAAGGCCCGACTAATCGAGTGAAAAGTGAATTTAGTCGGTGGGAGGAAGTGAAAGGTACTCGACTAATTGAGTGAAAAGAGGCATTTAGTCGGTGGGAGAAAGGGAAAGGTGCCCTACTAACAGAATGAAAGTTGAATTTAGTCGGTGAGAAGAAGGGAAATGGCCCCGACTAATAAGTGAAAAGAGGCATTCAGTCGGTAGGAGAAAGTGAAAGGTACCCGAC
>JAEZKD010000302.1 GCA_023415655.1 Bacillota bacterium
GGTGATGTGAATCGTGATGGTAGCATTGATGAGAAAGATATGAAAAGCATGATGGACTCGATTACCAATGATTTAAATCAACCGGAGTATGATTTAAATAACGATGGTAAGGTGGATATCTCGGATGCAACTTATATCTCTTATAATTTAAAAGCTACAAATATCACAGGTTCTATCGTTAGCGTATTATCCGTTGACAATGTAGAGAAGGTAGACACGATTGGTCAAGTGACAGGAGATATCAAGGATATCTTATTGGATACTGGAGTAGTTCAGTTAAAACCAGAAAACAATGGAGAGATTAGTGAAAGTAATCCAATCGTTATTGATATAGATATGAATTCAGATGGTGTCAAAACGGAAGGAATTGTGATTGCGCCTCCATCCAGTACAAACAATGCTATCACCGATGGATTCGTAATCGTTGAGGATGAAAATAGTACAATCTATGAAGCCTACATAGAAAAAGGATCAGAAAATCAAAGAGAACGTCAGGGTAAGAATTCGAATCGAAACACAAACTCAGTTGCTACTGCATTCGTAGAGTCAGATGGTTCCATTGTAATCAATCTGAATGGACAAGTTGCAATTAAAAAAGTATCCATTAAAGTAACTGGTACGAAGAGTAAGAATTTAGCGGAAATCGCGAAAGTAGAATTCTTAAATAATATGAAGGATCGCATTCCTGCGCCAAGTATGGATATCCCACAAAATGTTGTCGGTAAAGGTGGAAACAAAGAATTCACAATCACTTGGGAGAAAGCAAGTAATGTAACTGGATACGAAGTTGAAATCTCAACAGAACAAGGGAAACAAGTGATTACTACGGGTACCAATCGTGTCACAGTAACACAATTTTTGAATGATAAAATCAAGAATGGAACGAAGTTTACAGTTAGAGTTCAATCCATCAATGGAGATTGGAGAAGTGGGTATAGTGAACCGATTGAGGTAATACCAGAAACGACAAAAGCACCAGATGCACCAGAAAACATAACAATTGTAGGTGGTTATCAGTTGTTGAATATTTCCTGGAAGGCTATGGAGGACACAGACAGCTATCATCTTTACTATCGAGAAAAAGGATGCTCTTCTTACAACGAGATTACTGGGATTACAAAAAACAGTTATCAATTAACGAATCTGAAGGTAAATACTTCGTATGAGATCTATCTGCGAGGAGTTAATGAGATAGGCATCGGTGAAAAATCAGCCATATCGGTAGGTGTAACGACAGATTTGGAGTATGCAAAAACAAGCAACTATAAATTATTGAATGTACCAGATGAGTCTGGAAAAACTGCACATATCAGATCAGTTCGTTATCCAAGCGGAAATGCCAGTGGTGATTTTGCTGTCGTGGATAATGATTACAGTACCGATTGGATTCATCATTCTTGGACCTCGGGTGGATATGGTGGGGCTTCCTTAGGACCAATCGTAGAATTTGATGATTTCTATCAGATGGATCGTTTTATTATTATTGAAAGTAGCCAACAAACCTATGATTATTTTTATAGTAGGGTACGTTACTGGGATGAAGATGGCAAAGAACAAGTGATCAGTGCAAGACATACGAAAAAGATGGATGCTGCAGGTAAGATATATTATGAGTTCAATTTGGAAAAACCTATTACTACGAATCAGGTTCAGGTAAACTTCTCGAACTATCTAGCTTACGCGGATGGAATGATCTCAATTGCAGAGATGAAATTCTATCACTTTGACTCCTTAGAAGCAGATATTTTTGATTTGTTTGAAGATGATACTCATATAAGTTTAAAGCCAGAGGTAACACTTGAGGACATTCATAACTTAGAGAAACGATTGAATACCAAAGATCCAGTGAGTGGAGAGTTACACTACAAAAAGGGGATCTTAGAGGTTGAATTGAACAATGCAAAGGCTATTCTGAATCAAGAAGCACTTCGTAGTGCAATAAAAATTGATACCACGGTGACGAAAGCAAAGGATGGGCATTTAGGCTTTCAAAGTGGATTAAATGCATGGCAACCGCTTGGAATTACCGCTCATGAGGGAGAAGAGTTAGTTGTGTATGTCGGTAGAGAAGGAGCCAGCCTTGGTTCCAATAGCGATGTGAAATTAATTGCTACTCAATTCCATGCAGAATCGGGTACTTGGATGAAAGAAGTTGTTACGAATCTTAAGGTTGGTAAGAATGAAGTAACGATTCCTAAGATTAGCTCGATGGCAACGGAACATGGTGGAGCATTGTATGTGGAATACACAGGAAAGAATGATCAACTAGATATCAGTGTAAGAGTTAGTGGAGGAACGGATATTCCAGTTCTTAATATTAGTCATATGGAATCTGAGACTGAGAAAAAAGCAGCAGTGAAGGCCTACATTGAAGAGTTAAGCGAGTATGTCACACAATTAGAAGAGAAGCATAACAGCGAACATCTTGGCAATACAACAACAGATTATGCATATGATCCTCAGAATTGTATCTTTAATGTAACGGATATTGTACTTGATCAAATGATGTATTCCGTAGCAGCACAACAGGTATTCAAAGGTATTGTTGAAAAGGCTCAAAGTAATAATATTGAGGATCAAGTAGAAGTCTTATATCAATCGTTAGAGGCAATGAATCAGATGGTAGAGTTATTCTATCAACACAAAGGATTAGTTGAATATCCAACTGATGCAGAAGAATATGCAGCATTTGTGAATGAGTACGGTGATAAGAATATGATGCCATCGAGTCGATTGAACATTCGATATCACAGAATGTTCGCTGGAGCATTTATGTATGCAGGGGGCTTGCACATTGGTATTGAATGGGATAGCATCGAAGGATTAATGGGCGGAGAACCTATCATAAGTACAGAGGGTAAATATGAAAGTGGACAATTGTTTGGTTGGGGGATTGCTCATGAGATTGGACATATTATCAATCAAAGTGATTATGCAATTGCAGAAGTAACGAATAACTATTTTTCGATATTAGCTCAGGCAAAAGAAACCAATGATTCGGTTCGTTTTCGTTATGATGAGGTTTATAACAAAGTAACCTCTCAAACCATTGGTAAATCTGATAATGTATTCACTAATCTAGCAATGTATTGGCAGTTACATCTAGCATACGATCAAGGATATAACTATAAAACCTATGCTACGTATGAAGAGCAGTTTAACAACTTAGTATTTGCAAGAATTGATGCTTATGCAAGAAATAATTCCATTGCTCCAAAGTTTTCTGATGGAAGGGAATTCACACTAAAGGATGCGAAGGATACTGATAATAAACTTATGCGATTAGCGACTGCAGCGACAAAGAAGAATCTCTTAGATTTCTTTATCAGTTGGGGTATGGTACCAGATGAAACTACAATTGAGTATGCGAACCAATTCGAAAAAGAAACAAGAAAGATTCAGTATATCACCGATGAAGCAAGAGATTATCAAATCATAAATAGCTCGCTGGAAAAAGAGATAGCTAATGCGACGAGTGAAGCGACAATTACTGCGACGCTACAGAATCCAGCTAACTCAAAACAAGTCATGATAGGTCTAGGAATTGAAGGGTTAGAAGAAAGTAGTTTATTGGGCTATGAAATTCTTCGCAACGGGGAAACAGTAGCTTTTGTCGATGCAAGTACAACCGA
>JAEZKD010000048.1 GCA_023415655.1 Bacillota bacterium
ACTCCTGTATCATATATCGACATCTCTCTTACATTATTTACGAAATTCATAAACTCAGCTTCATTCTCTGCTTGTACCATGCCATAGTATCGAAAGGTGTCCTCATCCTGATAAGCCACTCTTGTCTGAAATACAGCCATAATTTCATAGACTCCAGTTTCATAGATCGTATCGAATAAGATTTCCTTGTGCTGCGTATAAAACTCATAGGACTCATACTTCAACAGCTTACTAAACATCGAGCCATTCTTCATGTTATGTCCATAGATAATATAATTGCTAACTGGTGACTCAATCTCAGAGCGAGCATCCATAAATGGTAGACCGCACAAATCCTCATTTCGATCAAAATCTCGTCTTAGATAATACTCCTCATCTTCCTTTGTTAACATCACAGGGTAATGAATGATTGTACCCGGGATTTGTATCCACCCAGCCATATCCGTATTCCGTTCATAGAGCATACTATACTGATGTAGTACCTCAGGTGTATTCTCCTTAAAATGATCGCCATCGTTTGCTGTTTCCTCTAATCCCGTCACTAATCCACTAGCAATCATATCATCCAATCGATTCTCTTCAGAGACATAGGGATCAATTGGCTCTAAAATACAACTAATTAATTGATCTATTTTTTTTGCACTTTGGTAGCTCAATACTTCGTATTCCACAATTTCATAGATGCTTTTTAAAAAGATCACAAGGCAAACACTCAAACTAAGTACTATAAAAAATTTAATAAACTTCTTTCTAAGTGATTTCTCACTTCGTTTTCTTATAGGTTGATCCGTTATCTTTCTTTCATAAATCAGAGCTTCATCCATAAGATACCGCTCAGAGTGAATAGCAGTACGAAGTAAACTACGTAAAAACTGTCTCCCATGATAGGTCTCAAAATAGTATGGATCTTTGATTAGCTGTTCATATACCTCAAATGCGATCTCCGGATTTTTCAAATTATGTTTTGCTTCTATTTGAAGAATCTTTCTTTGATCACGCAACACTGCTGCTTGACCGCCCTCACTTGTTCTTCCTTGTTTTTCTTTATCCGAAGGTAACTGCATACTAACTCCTATCCATTTGGAACTGATATTATTTACGATACCATTCCTTTAATATCTTTTCTGCCTTTTTACGATGGATATTAAATCCTTTGTCTTCGTCTGCTTCTTCTTGCGTTTTATAAATGTAGGTACTCCAATCCCACCAAAAAAATCCTGCAAACCAATCCTCCTTAGCGAATACCTTAAGACAGGATTCATAAAAATTAGCTTGCTCTTCTTCACTTCGTGGTAATTGTGTATGCTCAAAATCCCAAGGCATCGTTGCACAAGAAAGTGCACTACGACATCCAATTTCCATAAAGATAATCTTCTTGTTTTGTTTCTTACTAAGTTCAGACAAACGTTCTCTGACCTTTTCCCATTCAACCATCATATTCTCAACAGTCTCTCCTTGGGTTTTGGCCACTGGATAATAAGCACTTGTTCCAATATAATCAAGCTCATCAAACCAAACAACTTGGTCCTCATGACCATGGTTGGTATTGTAGGTAACGAGTCCGTGATATACTTTTCGCACCTTTTTAATCAGCGCTCTCCAATCACTTTCTTTTCGTTCCGTACCAAGCATCTCGCATCCAATGCATAACATCTCACAGCCCCAATCCTGTGCTAGTTCTGCATAATGAAGTATGAATGCGGTATAATGATCGAACCATTCCTTCCAATAGTCCTTCTTTCCATAAGAATTCTTATCTGGAAAATCAATTCTTGCACGCCAAACCGAGTCCTTACAATTAATCATTGGCTTCAAGCATACCTTGATTCCCTTTTGATGAGCTCTTTGAATCACAAATGCCAAGTCTTTCTCGGTTACATCATAGCGATAGTCAAACAAAATTTCAGTGGAAGAGTAACTCTCCTGATACAATGGAAACGCCAAACATAGATAATTGATTCCTAAATCAAAAAGGCAATCTTGAGAATACAGTGCTTCCTCGGTACGATATTTGCCTCGTTTCGTATGATACCCATAGGTATAACCTTTAATCTCCATCCTAATCCTCCGATGTTATGTAGTCTCAAATGCCAGTATATAATTTAAATATTTCGTTGATATTAGTTCCAATTCGTCGCGATGAATCATATCAATGCAGCTTAATAAAATATCTCTTCTAATTCCGTTGCTTAACTCAGTTTGCGTAAAGTCAATGCGACTTACAATACGCAACAATTGATTGATTCTCTGCTTCCTTTCATAGATTGCATCTTCCTCTTGCTGTCGTTGGTAAAATAGGTATCGTCTTTCTAAGTCCCTCTCATAAGATCGATAAGATTGTTTTAACTGTTCCATGATTTCTAGTTCTTTCTTCTGACAGTTCTCTAAAAAGTCGCAATCAAACGTTCCATCTTTCTTTAGCACTGTCTCATTTACCTTAAGTCGCTCCTGAAAGATACGATTGGCACGTAAATGATGTACCTGTGCTTGAAAACTTCGTTTTAATTCTAGCTCCCCTTTTACAGCATCAAAAAAGATACAATACCCTAATAAATCTTGAATGTAAGATTGATACCAATTGATTTGCTCACGATTCTTATCTTGTCGCGAAGAAAGAATAAACAGTGGTTTCATCTTGTGATTGACTAAGTAGTCGATACGACAATCTAGTTGCTCAATTGACATTTGACTCAAACGGTAATCGATAGCGATTGGTTCACCTATTCCAGTTTCTACATAAAAGGTCGTATAGCTACCGTCCTTTAACCGATGCCTTACTCGAACTGCTTCCTTTGGAAAACTACGTAATAATAGCTGATAAAGTAAGCGCTTTCCAAGTCTTAGCTCTTCCGATTCTCCACTATTACCATAGGAACACTCTTTTGCATCATAGTGCGCAAAATATGGCTCCCGAATTAAACCGGCAGCCAGATATACTCGATCCTTACAATCAGTGCAATATAATTCTCCCTGTGCTGCAGCACGTTTTAATCTTAAGACCTCATCTTGATGATATATCCCAATCTGATCCTTAAGATCATACGTACATATTTGCTTTCCTTCATAAATGCAGTTCTCCACCGAATCCCCCCATATGAGCCATCTACTCATATTCTAACACAATCTACTTTAGCCAACAAGGTCTCAAAGAAAACTACTTCTAATATCACCTACCCTAGAATATATTTCTATAATTAGTCTAGAAATGAGGTTTTTCATGCAAACGATACTTCAATTTATCTACGAGAATGGAATTCCTGCCATGTTTATCATTATATTATTAGAATATGCTTGCTTTCCTGTCTCAAGCGAAATCGTTCTTCCTTTTGCGGGAGCCTTTGCTGCTGCTAAGAATACCCCATTCCTTGTAATTCTCCTACTAAGCTCAATTGCCGGGATACTTGGCACAACGATATGCTATCTGATTGGTCGAATTGGCGGAGATCGTATCCTACATAAAATCACGACTAAGTTTCCAAAAACCAAAAAAAGTATTGATGCGTCTTATGAACGTTTTCAAAAGTATGGCTCTTATATTGTGTGTATTGGAAGAGTCATTCCAATCATTCGAACTTATATTGCCTTTGTCGCTGGTTCCATCAAACAACCATATCCAATCTTCTTCACTTATTCCATCTTAGGAATAACGATATGGAATTGTTTGCTGATTGGAATTGGTTATTTTCTCAAAGAGAACTGGACTCATGCAATCAGCTATTATAGTAGATATAAAAATATTCTCATCCCTGCACTCTTACTATTAATTCTATTTATGATTGGTCGAAAACTACGTAAAAAAAATGCAATTGCCGTACAGGAGTTCCATAACTCCCCATCAAAACAAAACAAATAGAAACAAATAAACGAAAACTTACTTCCCAAAAATCACTTTATTTGCAAGTTTTTTATCAACCCCTTCAAATCGCTTCCTAAGATTATCTTCGATCTTCTTAGATGCCTCATCTAAATCCATCGAATATGCACTACGTACCTCATCATATCCAAAAATCCGTTCACATGGAGTATAGTTGGCAGCTGCCCAGCCGTACTCCTCACCTATTTTATTTTTCTTTCGAGTAAACCCACATACTACCAGATAGGTCTGCATCTGAAGCTGATTGATGGTTGATTCAAAGCCCTTTTCTCGTCCCTTACCAAAACCAGCAGCTACTTTAAGTTCATGAGAAGGTAATGATTCCACATGCTCAAACGTATCCATAATCATCTTACAACGACGACTGGCAAGTCCATCCTCATATCTAGAATCAAAATCATAACCATCTCTACGAACCCGTGCAAAGTAAGGAATATACTCTCTCGCAATGAATCCAGCCTTCCCAAAAAACAGCTTTCCATAAGCAACCTCTTTACTACTAGCTGCATATTCCCGAAATGCCCACGGATCAATCTGAGGATTCTCACCCCACCAACCATGCTTATAACTAAGCTCTTCAATCGAGAACCCAGGTATCTCATTCCGAAACAAAGGAACAAAGCCAACCTGTTTCACATACTCCAACATATCCTCCACTGTTTTTAAAGGAGCCTCCTCAAACGACTCATAACCACTCATAATCCAAGAACCATTCTCCTCAGCCATAATCTCTCCTTATCTATTCCTTCACAGTTCAAACATCGTATCTTATCAAAAAAATATATACACTATTATACCACAACTTATACCATGTCAAAAGCATGGTTCGATAACTGAGACTATAAATTTAGTATAGGACTAAAGGATGTAATTCATGCCATGAAGGTACATTGGTATACATCGTAACATATTTGCATGGATACATAATCTCCTGTACAGAAAATTAGCGAAGCGTCCTGCAATACCGTTAATTGCTTAGATTTCAGGTACTCCTAAAAAACAGCACTAATAAAATAATTATTTGTAATGGTAAAATTATGATAATTGTTGTAGTATGTAAGAAAACGATTCGTGTTTCTTTTATACTACGAACAAAAAAGCGATGGAAGAAATTCGGGGGGAGATTAAATGTATATTGATAAAATAGAAACAAAAGACTTAATCCTGAAAAAGGCATCAATGGACGATCTTAATGATATGTATGTCAATATCTGGTCAGAAGATGAGTCAGCAAAATATATGCTTTGGACTCCTATAAATAATATAGAAAAAGCTAAAGTTAGAATGATAAAAACAATCGAATTTCAAAAAGATAAGATTGCATATTTGGTATATGAAAAACAGAGTGGACAGGCAATTGGATTTGCAGGTATGAAGGAAATAGAAGATAAAGTGTATGAAGATAGTGGAATTGCTATAGGTTCAAAATTTGTTGGACGAGGTTATGGAAAACAGATTTTAATGGCATTAGTTGATTATTGTTTTGAAGTTTTGGGAGCAATAAGAATTGTATGTTCCTGTCGTTCTGAAAATATACCATCAAAGAATATGCAACTTTCATGTGGCTTTCACTATTCTCATTCACAAGCTATGGTTGACAAAAGGGATGGATTAAGTTATATGCTTGATTTTTATGAACTGAATAGAAATATATATTTCGGAAATTGATTCGTATTTGGTGACAATTATGAACTGAAGCTTTTACAGTAATATAGAAATAAATTTGAATATGTATCGAAATAAATTATATTGTTTGGAGGATAAATATATGCCAGGCTCAATGATACATTTAATAGTAGCAAAAAAAGTGCGACCAAACGCAAGTGATTTATTTTATCTTGGTACTATAGCTCCAGATGCAGTAAACGATTGGCAAATAAAGGATATTACACATTTTAGAAACTTGGAAAATAGAGAACCTGCTCTTATAAATCTTGCTAAGGATTCCTATAACGATTTTTATTCAATTTGACGGGGCATTTCACTTCTTCTCATCGACTAAATTCAACTTTTCATTCCATTAGTCGGACACCTTTCAATTCCTCTCACCGACTGAATGCCTCTTTTCACTCTATTAGTCGGGGCTTTTCACTTTTTCTCACCGACTGAATTCAACTTTTCGTTCCGTTAGTCGGGCACCTTTCAATTCCTTTCACCGACTGAATGCCACTTTTCACTCTATTAGTCGGGGCTTTTCACTTTTTCTCACCGACTGAATTCAACTTTTCGTTCCGTTAGTCGGGATCTTTCAATTCCTCTCACCAACCGTACATCGGAACAAATCAAATGAATTTTCCTATAATATGCTTTCTCAATCTATCTCACATGCTTTTGACACTTCACATCTAGAAAACCTAAGCGTGTCAAAAGCATGTGTCAACAAACTAAATAAGCATATTTCAAAAAAATTCAATTGGATTTGTGACTTTGGAAGGAAATTAGAAGTTCTTAGTATCCCAATTCAATCTCAGCAATGTTCAGACAGGAGGTCTGAACAAGCCTTGTCTGCGCCATGAATGGCGCATAAAAGGCGTTTGCGGCCATTTGCTATAACACAAATCGGGATACTTTAGAACTTCTTATTTCCGTACATCGGAACAAATCTAATGAATTTTTCTGCAATATGCTTTCTCAATCTATCACACATGCTTTTGACACTATACATGCTTTTGACACTTCACATACTTTTGACTACGCAATCCCCTCTTTGATGTCCTCACGCATGTCGATTACGGCTTGTCTGGAAGCATCTGCGAAGCAAGTTGGTCCAAACTTTTCATATTCGGGTTGTTTATAGGCTGCAATGATGCCACGAGAAGAATTGACAATTGCCCCAAGACCATCTTTGTTAAAGTATGGAGCTAGGTCACTTGCTTTACCACCTTGAGCACCATAGCCTGGAACTAGGATATAGGTTTTTGGCATGATTTTACGAAGGATTTCTCCCATTTTAGGATAGGTTGCACCAACAACAGCCCCGATATAGCTGTATTGGTCACCCATGCACATCTCACCCCATTCAGCAACCTTACGTCCTACTAATTCATACAAAGGCTTCCCATCAACTAACTGATCTTGGAATTCACCGGACGATGGATTTGAGGTTTTCACAAGAATAAATAATCCCTTATGTTCCTCTTTGCATACGTCTATGAATGGAAGAACTCCATCCGAACCTAGATAAGGATTCACAGTAGCAAAATCAGCATTAAAAGGATAAAAGCTATTAGAACCAACCTTTACCTTTCCAAGATGTGCAGTTGCATAAGCTGCAGAAGTTGATCCGATGTCCCCACGCTTTACGTCTCCAATTACTATGAGATCCTTACTCTTACAATAGTCAATCGTCTTTTGGTATGCAATCAAACCAGGAATTCCAAACTGTTCATACATCGCCACCTGAGGTTTCACTGCTGGAATTAAATCATAAGTCGCATCTACAATTGCTTTGTTAAACTGCCAAATTGCTTCTGCTGCTCCTTCTAGAGTTTCACCAAACTGTTCAAAAGCATTGCTCTTTACATGTTCTGGTATGTAGCCTAACATAGGATCTAACCCAACAACAATTGGTGCCTTGCTTTCTTCAATCTTCTTAACTAATTTGTTAATCATAAAAACCTCCACAATTTGTTTTATTTCAAGTACATTCCTGTACTCTAAGACGTATGCTTGATCCAACCATCATCCATGAATCCATAGGTTCTTTATTGAGCCTGATACACAATCGCCCCATCTACGAGCGTATACTTCACTTTTCCTGTAACCTCTCTTCCATCAAAAGGAGTATTCTTTCCTTTAGAGAAGAATTGTTCTTTGTCAATTCGATACGTTACATTTGGATCAGCTATCGTAATATCTGCAATTTTTCCGACCTCTAGGCTACCCTTATCGATTCCAAGAATACGGGCTGGATTGTAACTCATCTTTTCTACCATCTGCATTGGAGTCAGATATCCTGTCTTTACAAGTTCGGTCATCGTTAAAGCAAAGGCAGTTTCAGATCCAACGATTCCAAATGGAGAACCTATCATCGAACCACTCTTTTCTTCCTCACCGTGAGGAGCATGATCCGTTGATATTACGTCCATAATATTGTCTCTCAGTGCTTCTTTTAAGGCGATTACATCTGCTTTACCTCTTAATGGTGGATTCATCTTAAATCTAGAATGATCCTCGGTAATATCCTCGTCGCTTAAGATGAAATGATGTGGGCACACTTCTCCAGTGACTCTAATTCCTAGTTCTTTTGCCATATGAACCAATTTCACACTCCCCTTGGTCGAGCAATGGCAAAGATGTAGATGTACCTTGGCTTCCTCTGCTAAAAAGATATCCCTTGCTGTAATCACATCCTCAACAGCATTCGTAATCCCAGGTAACCCTAACTCCTTCGCGCGATCCCCATCATTCATCACGCCACCACGCACCAAAGCTCTATCCTCACAGTGTGCAAACACCGCAATGTTAGCTTCCTTAGCTGCTTTCATACCTTCTAAATAAACCAAAATGTCCATGACGGATTTACCATCCTCACTGATGGCTAAGGCGCCTGCTTTTGCCATACCAGCAATATCAGCAAGCTCAGTTCCAGTTTGTCCCTTGGTGATTGCACCTACTGGTATAATATGTATGAGAGAATCCGTTTTAGCTTTCGTATTCAGATACTCAATCATCTCAATACTGTCAATGGCTGGATTCGTATTAGGCATCGGGCATATCGTCGTATAGCCACCTGCTGCCGCTGCTCTTGAGCCAGTTTTGATTGTTTCCTTATATTCAAATCCAGGTTCTCGAAGATGTACATGTAAATCGATAAAGCCTGGCATGACATACATACCATTAGCATCAATCTCCTGGTTTGCCTCACAATCAATGTGAGGCTCTACCTTCGTTATCACCTGATCTTCAATCAATAAATCATAGATACCTTCTCGTTTTGAGGCAGGATCTAGTAAATATCCTTGCTTGATTAATATTTTCAAACTAAGCTGTCCTTTCTTTAAAAGTTCGAATTTGCTAAATCCCTTAGCACTTCCTTATTGTCAATATAGTGTTCAAATTCTTCCTTGGTAATCCACTCATAACCTTGAAGATCTTCTGAGAGCATTACCTCTGTTTGTAGAGCAAAACATTCATAACAGATACCAATGATTTGTTTATCACCAATCATACAGGTCCATGTATAGAGTGGGGTATCCATCACTGCATCGATTCCAGTCTGTTCCTTCACTGCACGAACCACCGCTTTGCTTGGATCTTCACCAAATTCAATACTTGAATCAATAAATTGCCAGCGAAATGGATCTACCACTCGATCATCGTACCATTTTTGCACAATCAAATAAGTATTATCATGTTTAACGATACCCTTTACCTTAATTTCGTACTCTGCCATATCTTTTGCCTCCCATTGTTATTTATAAATAACATCAACTAAAAATAAGCCTTTTGCTTCCGCAGTCGGTCCTGCTTGTTCACGATCCTTACTCTCTAGAATTCTTGTCATATCGGAAGGTTGCTTTTCACCAAGACCAACGTCTAGTAATGTACCAACCATAATACGAGCCATATGCGGCCAGAAATCATCACCCTTAATAGAAATTACAATTTCCTTTTCATCTCCATAAACTGAGATTTCTGTAATTTCACGTTCGGTTGATTTTTTCATTCTCTTATTGTCTGAGAAGGCTTTAAAATCATGCTTACCAACCAATAATTTAGCGGCTTGCTTCATTGCTTCTACATTTGGGCGCTTAAAGCAATAGTAATTGTACTTACGCTCGAATACAGAAGGAACTTCTCCAATGGATATCTTATATTCATATTCGAATCCAACAGCATTGAAACTTGCATGAAATCGTTCCGGTACCTCTAACGCTTCAAGAACTGCAATGTCTCTTGGTAGGAAGCGATTTAGATATTGTTTGATTTCATATACCTTTAAGTCAGAATTTGTTTTAAAATTAGCAACCTGTCGATATGCATGAACTCCAGCTTCTGTCCTTGCTGCTCCAATCACCTCAACTGGTTCATTCTCCATTTTTGTTAGGACATCCTCAAGCTTGTCCTGTATCGTCATCGCTGATTTACCGACTTGCTTTTGCCAGCCATCATATCGTGAACCATCGTATTCTATTACTAATTGAATGTTACGCATGCAATACTCCTTTTTCTATTTTGCTAACCTTATTTTATCCTGTCACAAGTTTACCATTCACCATATAAAATTTCAACCTAAAACATTATATCAACTATATTCGAGTTTCATGAATATCCTATCTCGTATTTACTTGAATCTGGTATTGTTAACTTTTTGTAATCTGGATATTTATACCATTCCAGTCATGTGATAAGATTCCATAAATGAATCAGAATCAAACATAAAGGAGGTTATATATGACCAATTCTAACCGATCTACACTAGAAAAGAAATTGACCAAAACACTATGCTTTGGACTACTCCTAACCATTATCTCCATCATCGGTATTACTTATGGTTATCTCGACAAAACAAACATTGAGGTGAGCTCATCTGATTCTATACTTATTTATTCGTTCATCGTATTCCTTATTGCTATCGTAATAACAGGTATCGGGATTGGTAAATTGATTACCAAAGATAGAAAGAAAGCAACGGCATTCTCAAATGTCATTCCCCTTGCACAAGCAGCTTTGTTTGCAGCTCTTGCATACATCGGATTTTCCTATTTTCGTATTGATATTCCAATCGGTCCTGGGAGTACTGCCTTTCACTTTGGTAATACCTTCGTTGTAGTAGCTGCTCTCTTACTCGGTGGTTCCTACGGGGGATTATCTGGAGCTGTAGGTTTATCCCTAGCCGATTTAACCAGTGGTAAGTATTTTACGACAGCACCTCAAACATTTTTTCTAAAGCTATGCATCGGCTTAATTACAGGATTTATTGCTCATAAGCTACTTAAAATTAGACAGCAAAAAGATCAAAGAAAACTCTTCTTAAGCTCTATCCTTGCTGCTGCCTCTGGTCTAGTCTTCAATATATTCGCCGATCCAATCGTAGGCTTTTTCTATAAAAAGTATATTCTAAGCCTACAGATGGACCTTGCCATTCAATGGACCAAAATGACAGCAGTAACCACACTTGTAAATTCCATTACTTCAATACTTGCAAGCGTTATCCTATACAATGCACTTCGACCAGCTTTGGCAAAAGCCAATTTACTTCAAAGATAATGACTAATTTACCCGTGATTTTCACTTTGAAGAGCTTGAAAGATGGCTTCAAAAAGATCATATTTATTCTGGTAAATCTGTTCTTCATATAGACCACGTTTACCAGAGTATTCAGTTAGAAAACTACTATATGCCACAAAGGTAAGATGCTGACGTAAAAGATCATTTCTGCCTTGATCAAAATACTTCTTTACAATATTCCAATTGATATCTTCCATCTCTAACACATCGGCATCACTGCATTCATTCAAAGTGTCTAATAACCGCTCTAGCTCTTGCTTGATAAATAATTCCTTTAATTCTAAGTCTTTGGTTTGTAATTCTTCTGTCATTCTACTATTTCCTTTCTTTACTTCTTAATACGACAATAATTTTGTATGATAATTTGAACCGTTTGCTTTCCCATGTACTCATTGATGGATGGATAATATGTGAATGCCAAATCTATTTCATTAAACTGTCCTTGGTACATCTTTCTAACTTCCTCTTTTCCAAACTCTTCTTCCACAAATTCATTGAATTGATCAATGTTTCCAAAGTAGAGTGCTTCCACGGAATCTCCGTCAAGGTTATTAATGTTAAGCTTTAATACATTTTGATTCTTACCAAGTATCATTGCTTTACGCACACGAAAATGCTGCTCTGCAAAGACGGGTTTGACATTTGCCTTACCAAAAGGTTCTAAACGTTCTAATTCATCAATAAATGGAATATTTAGATATCCAATTGGAAGTGGTACATCGATTTTCACAATTGATACCAAGTCGCTGTCTGTTAAGGTAGTATTCTCATTTAATTGCTTTCGTAGCTTTTCCAGATTCTTGGCTGGGAGTGATAATCCCGCTGCCATTGGATGACCGCCGAATTTACTAAGAAGCTCTTTACATTTTAATAGCTCTTCGAACATATTATAAGCCTCAATGGAACGCCCAGACCCTTTGATTCCATCTTCAACATCCACAAATACAAGTGCAGGTTTATGATATTGCTCACGTATTCTACCAGCAATGATACCAACAAGGCTCTCATGCGTATGTTCTAATTTCACTAAGATAACCTTATCGTCCTTAATGCTCGAGTTCTCAATCAACTCAAGTGCTTGTTCCAAACCTCTGATTGTCATATCCTTACGACTCTCATTTAATTCGCGCAACTCTTTTGCCATCTTTTTTGCTTGCTCTTCAGTCTTTGCCTTTAATAGATCAAATGCCATCGAAGCTGTATCCAAACGACCTGCTGCATTAAAACAAGGTCCTATTACAAAGCCGATATGATAAGAGGATAAGCGATCAACATTCAAAGAACATTCCTCCATTAAGGCTCTTAATCCAAGATTATTGGTATTCTTAAGTAGAGATAATCCATATTTAACTATAATACGATTTTCCCCCACCAAATCCATAACATCCGCTACCGTAGCAATTGCTGTAAATTCTAATAATTGATAAGCTTCCTCCATTGGGATATTAAATGTTTCATATAAGAGACAAATTAGCTTAAAGACTACGCCTGCACCACATAAGCCTTTGAATGGATAAGGACAGTCCTCTTGCTTAGGATTCACAACTGCATCCGCTTTCGGTAAGATAAACTCTCTTGTGAGATCCTCTTTTTCTTCAAATGCCACCTCATGGTGGTCTGTTACAATCACAGTCATCCCCTTATCTTTTGCATAGGTAACGGCATCAAAGGCTGCGATTCCATTGTCACAAGTGATAATAAAACGACTTCCTGCAGCATATGCTTCATCGATAATTCTTCGATTCAGACCATACCCTTCGGATACTCGGTCTGGTGCATACAATAACGTACTACCACCAATACGTTCAATGGCACACGATAATGTATATCCAGAGAGAATCCCATCGTTATCAAAGTCAGTTCCTATTGCAATGATTTCCCCCGATTTCACTGCATTGGTAATGTATTCGACTGCTTTCTCCATATCCTTCATTTTGCGACCATCATACAAGTGATTGAGATCACAATTAAGATAACGATCGATTTCTTCTTCGCTCTGATGCCCACGGTTAACAATTAATCGTGCCAATACTGGGCTAATCGCGAATTTCTTACCTAATTCATTAAAATCAGCTCGTTTTGCTTCCAGCATCCATTTTTCTTTCATTTCTTACTTCCCTTCTTTTGAACACAACAAGTTCTATCATAAAGGGGCTATTGCATAAGTCGAAATTATGCGATAGCCCCGTGGAGTCACATGATATTCAATATTGTAATCCTTTATCAAACGATTATCAAGAGCAATCTTTTCCTGTCCTATGAATTCCTCTGACTTAATCATAACACCTAAGACAAGATTCCAGTTCTTTCACACTCTTGGGCCTCAGCGGCTTTTATCATAATCGCACATTCCACTCGTTTTCTTTGCAGTTCACACCCGATTTCATATACATCATTGATATCATGATGAAACTTATAAGCATTCGCAGCACAACCACCACTACAATAGAATTTGGCAAAGCATTCTTTACACTTTTTCTTCGCATATACATTGGAGCATTTGAATTCCTCACGAAGGTTGGTCGCTTTGATTCCCTCGTCTACATTCCCCATCATATACTCTTCTTGCCCAACGAATTGATGGCAAGGATAGAAATCCCCCCATGGCGTAACTGCTAAGTATTCGGTACCTGACCCACAGCCTGAGAGTCGTTTTGCCACACAGGGACCACCACTGAGATCCAACATAAAATGAAAGAATTGAAACCACTTGCCTTTTTTTCTAGATTCTACTATGTAGCGTGCCAATTTATCATATTCTTCTTTGATCCTTGGAATATCCTCCTCGCGAATTGCATATTCCTCCTCAGGTAACCCAACCACAGGTTCCACCGAAATCTGATCAAAGCCAAGGTCAACAAGATGTTTGACATCCTCTGCAAAATCAAGATTATTACGTGTAAAGGTACCTCTGACATAGTAGTTTTTTTGATCTCTACTATTCGCTAGCTTCTGAAATTTTGGGACAATCATGTCATAGCTACCCATCCCCTTACGGAATGGCCTCATACGATCATTCACTTCCTTGCGTCCATCAATACTTAATACGACATTTGCCATCTCTTTGTTCGCAAATTGCATCACATCGTCATTGAGTAAAACACCATTGGTTGTTAAGGTAAAACGAAACTTCTTGTTATAAGGCTCCTCTAAGCTTCTTCCATAGGCTACCAAGTCCTTGACTACCTGAAAGTTCATCAATGGCTCGCCACCAAAAAAGTCCACTTCCAGATTTCTTCTGTTTCCAGAATTGGCAACTAAGAAATCCAACGCTTTCTTACCAACCTCATAGCTCATAAGTGCACGACGTCCATGATACTCGCCTTCTTCTGCAAAACAATATTTACAAGCTAGATTACAATCATGTGCAATATGTAAGCAAAGAGCCTTTACAACCGTTTCTCTCTTTTTGAAGCTACCAATATACTCTTCATAGATATCTTTTGTAAAAAGATTCCCATCCTGCTTCATCTGCAGGATTTCTTCATAAATTTCTTGAAGCTCCTCTTTAATATCCTCTACTTGATGGTATTTCATCGCTAACTCTTTAATGATTTCTTCTTTATCATTCTCTTCAAAAAGTGCAATTACATCATAGGCGATATCATCCACTACATGAACCATACCACTATTTACATCGAGTACAATATTATAACCGTTATTTTTATATTGATGAACCACTGCGTTACTCCTTTCAGCTGCAAACATACAATAAGCAGCGACATGTATGCGCTGCTTAAATACTACCTATTAACATTCTGTCACTGCTCTCTTTACTGCACAATCCTACTTGTTTTCACAGCTCTGATTTCCTACTGTACATGATGTCTTACAAGCGGACTGACAAGATGTCTGACATTCTCCGCATCCACCTTTTTTCATGGTGTCTTTTAAGTTCTTCGCATTTAAAGTTTTGATATGCTTCATAGTAGATCCTCCTAGTATCAATAGCTTTTGCTATTATAACATATGTTGCCAAAATATCAAATACTTTCCTATTTAACATCTATTATTTTTTTAATCTAGACTTGTACGTTTTTAAATAGAATGATATAATGGCTGATATAGTAAATAAAACCACATCACCAATTCTATATTACTTCTTTCTACTAAATCAAAAAACATATCTTTCTAACTATTTGTTGGTTTTATGTCAGATTCGCTACTAATATTACAATCACATGGAAGGAATATTTTTATGAAAGAGTATATTATTTCAACAGATTCTACCGCAGACTTACCAGAAGAATATCTGAAAAAACACCAAATATTTATTCATCCACTGTATTACAACTTAGAGGGCGACATTTATGGTGGTGATGTTGATATGTCTCCATCTGAATTTTATAGCCGTATGAGAGCGGGTGTGATGCCTACTACGATGGCATCCAATCCAGAATATATACTGAATGCCTTTACAACACAATTAAACGATGGTTACGATATTCTACACATCTCCTTCTCTTCTGCATTAAGTAGTAGCTATAGCAATGCAGCCGTAGTTGCTCAACAGTTATGTGAAGAGAATCCGAATGCTAAGATACTGGTAATCGATTCTCGCGCCGCTTCTCTTGGTCAAGGCTTACTTGTACATAAAGCCGTTATGCTAAAGAATGCTGGCAAATCTATCGATGAAGTCGCTCAGTGGATCGAAGCTAACAAAGATCACCTGTGCCATGAGTTTACGGTAAATGATTTGTTCCATCTTCAACGTGGTGGTCGTGTCTCAAAAGCTACAGCAATTATTGGTACATTAATCAGTGTAAAGCCTGTACTACATGTTGATTTAGAAGGTAGGCTCATTCCGTTAATCAATGTTCGTGGACGTAAAAAAGCTTTGATCAAGCTTGTAGATCTTATGGAAGAACAAATTGCAGGCTATGATAACGATATTGTATTCATAAGTCACGGAGACTGTATTGAGGATGCCCAGTTTGTTGCGGATCTAATAAAAGAGCGCACTGGAATTGATCAAGTATTAATTAACTATATCAGCCCAACCATTGGTGCTCATGCAGGCCCTGGTACCGTTGCACTTTTCTTTATGGGGAAAGAAAAATAAATGAAGTTTCCTTAAAACAAGTGAATTGGCAAGTCAATTCACTTGTTTTGAATAAAAGAGCCATCGCTAACAACTAGAATCTGATAAATTAGTATCTGATTCAGTTCCTTACGATGACTCTTTTTATGTTTCATAAAGTTACCTAATAATCCTAGATTGCACCATAGATGATATTTCTCATTCTTCGTCTGGTGCTCTGATCTGCCCCACAGGTATTCTGCTGCATATAGACAACCAATAATTCTTCTTTGGGATCAACACAAAAATAATTACCAGGAAGACCATCCCAGCCAAATTCTCCAATCGAGCCATTGCTCGTTGCCTTGTCTAGCTCTAGTAACACACGAAATAGATTACCATAACCATAACCAATGGTACTATCAAACCACATAGCGCTTCTTTGAACATCATTTAACTGATTTTGTGCCATGGATTCAACCGTTTTTTTACCAAGAATGCGCACGCCTTCGTAAGTTCCACCATGCAAAAGCATCCGTGCAAACTGTAGATAATCCGCTGCCGTTGAGAACAATCCTCCACCGCCCATTTCCATGAAGGGCTCCTTGGTTGGATCATCCGCTTGAATTTGTGCCAATACTTCTTTGGTTGCTATCTGAACCTTCTTATTGGAATCCATCATATACATACTTGCCAACCGATGTACTTGATCCTTTGGTACAACAAATCCAGTATCTTTCATTTGAAGCGGATCAAAGATTTCTTTTTTCATAAACTCACTCAATTTCATACCCGAGCATACTTCTATGATAGCTCCTAATACATCTGCTGAGCTTCCGTAATACCACTTTTCGCCTGGCTGAAAATGAAGCGGAACCGTCCCCATCAAATCACAGATTTCCACTGTTTTTGCCCCATTTTTCATTGCTTTTACTAATATTCCCTCTAATAAAGCTCCAGTTTTCGTCCCATCATTCGGATAAACCAGACCAGATGTCATATTTAAAAGATTTTGAATCGTAATTGGTGTTTTTGCTGGCACAATCTCTCCTTCTTCAAAGACACTTAACTTTTCAAACCCCTTCAGATAATTCGATACCGGCTCCATTAAGTCCAACATACCACGTTCGTATAGAATCATCGTAGCGACACTCGTCACCGGTTTCGTCATCGAATAAATCCGATAAATCGAATCTGATTGGTCACTTCCAAAGGCTTTGTGATAGACTACGGTTTCCTTATGTTCTACAATTAAAGAACATCCTCCTAGTTTATGATCTGTAATCTCTTGTTCAAAAAGCTTGGTTAAGTAGTCCAATTGGTTATAGTCCATCCCCGTCTCTCCTTTGGCCCTAGAATAAAAAGCAAATTATAATAATTTCTTTTTCTTTAATACAAAGTACGTAATCGTACAAATGACTAAGGTAATTAAACAAACGATTCCAAATCCATACTGACTGTTGGCAAACGGTATGCTTTCAGAATTCACATTCATACCATATAATCCAGAAATAATTGTTGGGATTGCCATAACTACAGTAATGGAAGCAAGCAATTTCATGACTGTATTGAGTGTATTATCGATAACAGAGGCAAATAATTCTCTCGTTCCATTGATGATATCACGATAGATACCGCTCATTTCAATCGCCTGTTTATTCTCGATAATAACATCATCGAGTAAGTCTCGATCCTCTGGATAAGACTTTACTTTTTCAGTTCTTGTTAATTTGTCAAGAACCGCACCATTCACACGAAGAGAGGTTGCAAAATAAACTAATGTTGTCTCCAATTCATGTAATTCAATTAATTCACTGTTCTTTGTATTTTTACTTAATCTTGCCTCGATTTCTTCTCGTTTACGATTGATGGAACGAAGACAGGTCTGATAAACGGTTGTGCTACTATATAGAATCTGATATAAAAATCTACTTTTCTTTGCAGTACTGAATTCTTTTACTTTGTCGGTCATAAATGGCTTTAATACCACTGTATCCTCTAAGCAAACCGTGACAATCAGCTTTTCATGTACAATGATTGCGAGTGGCATTGTTGTAAATGCTTCATTTCCGTGTCTTTTTTCTTTGGTTACAACGTCAATTAAGACAAGTGTATATTTATTCTCAAGTTCAATACGAGAAGCCTCTTCATCATCCAGTGAAGCCTTCATATCACTTGTTTCGATCCCTGTTTCTCTCGCGACATATGCAATTTCCTCGGGGGAGGGGTTTGTAAGGTTTATCCATACATTTTCTTCGATCTGATCTAACTGTTTTGTTACGCCATCAATAGTTTTAAAAATTCGTAACATACCAATACCTCCCTTGATTTATGCTATCCCAATTATAGTTTCTTTTGATATAAAAAACAAGACTCTTCTTCCTGCTTTAAAAAGAAAATCGATGAAAGTTGATTTAACTCCACTTTCATCGATTTTTGACTTTTATGATTCTAATTCAGCAATTGATTCAAACTGGCTATTATATAAGTTAGCATAAAAACCATTTTTATTCATTAATTCTTCGTGAGAACCTTGTTCTACAATATCTCCATCTTTCATGCACAGTATGACATCTGCATTTCGAATTGTAGATAAGCGGTGAGCAATAATAAAACTAGTTCTACCCTTCATCAAATTGTCCATCGCCTTTTGTATCAATATTTCAGTACGAGTATCGACAGAACTTGTTGCTTCATCTAGTATTAAAATCTTAGCATCTGAAAGTACAGCACGTGCAATGGTTAGTAACTGCTTTTGACCTTGTGAGATATTGGAGGCTTCTTCATTTAACTCCATATGATAGCCATCTGGTAAGGTACGAACAAAGTGATCAACTTGAGCCGTCTTAGCTGCCTTAATTACTTCCTCATCGGTTGCATCTAATTTCCCATAACGGATATTATCCATAATGGTTCCATTGTATAACCAGGTATCCTGTAGTACCATACCAAACTCATTTCTTAAATCACTTCTTGAAAACTCATTAATATTATGTTGATCGATATAAATAGCACCACCATTGATATCATGGAAGCGCATCAATAGTTTCACAAGTGTCGTCTTACCTGCACCCGTTGGGCCTACAATTGCAATTTTTTGTCCTGCCTTTACATCAACGGAAAAATCCTTAATGACAATCTGGTCGGTATCCTCATAACCAAAACGTACATGTTCAAAACAAATATCGCCTCGAATGTTTGCTTCTTCCATTGTTAACTTTGGCTCTATTACTACTTCTTCTTTTTCTTCTAAGAACTCAAAGATACGTTCTGAAGAAGCTACCATCTGTTGAAATTGATTTGTGATATTCGCTAGTTGTGTTATTGGTTGCATAAACGAACGCATATATTGAATGAAGGCTTGAATTCCACCAATTGTCATTACTCCTTGCGCTGTCATAGAAGCTCCTAGCATACAGATAATCACGTAACCTATATTTCCTACAAAGCTCATCACAGGCATCATCAGACCTGATAAAAATTGTGATTTCCATGCTGCTTCATACAATTTGTCATTCTTTTCATCAAACTGTTCCAAGGATTTCTCTTCCCCATTGAAGGCTTTGACAACTAAGTGACCACCATACATCTCCTCAATATGTCCATTGACACTTCCAAGATAGTTTTGTTGTCCCTTAAAATACTTCTGAGATTTCTTCACAATGCTAAAAACAAAGAATAAAGAAAATGGAACCGTAAGCAAGGTAATCAAGGTTAGCTTTACACTAATCGATAGCATCATAATGAGTACACCAATTAGTGAGGTTACCGAAGTAATCATTTGTGTAATGCTTTGATTTAACGACATATTCAGCATATCGACGTCATTGGTAATTCGAGATAATACCTCACCATGACTTGTTTTATTATAAAAAGAAAATGGAAGTCGGTTCATCTTTTTCATAATTGCATTACGTAAATTATAGGCTATATTGGTAGAAATCCCTGACATAATATATGCCTGAAGATAGGAAAATACCGTACTTATAACATATAGGCCAATAAGCCAGAAAATAATTTGTGCAATGTAAGTGAAATCGATTGAAATTGCACCACCACTAAAAATTCCCTTCATTCCATCGACAAGTGCATCTGTAGCTCGCGCTAATATCTTTGGTCCTACAATCGTAAATACAGTCGAAATGATTGCAAGAAGGATTACCAATCCTAACTTAATTCGGAATGGTTTCAAATAGCTTAATAGCTGGCGAAGACTTGCTTTGAAGTTCTTTGCTTTTACAGGCGCCATTCCCATTCCCATCGGACCACCATGATGTCCGCCTCTTTCTTCTTTTGGAGATGTCATATTGTTTGGAGTTTTTTGGTTTGTACTCATGCTAATTCCTCCTTTGACAATTGACTTTCTGCAATTTCACGATATTCTGGGCAACTCACAAGCAATTCCTTATGAGTTCCTTTCCCTACCACTTTACCTTCTTCTAATACAATGATTTGTTCTGCCTTCATAATTGTACTAACACGTTGTGCAACAATTAGAACCGTCGCTCCCTTCGTCTCATCCTTAAGTGCACGGCGTAATGCTGCATCCGTTTTAAAGTCAAGAGCAGAAAAGCTATCATCAAAAATATAAATTGGTGCTTTCTTTACAAGTGCACGGGCTATGGCAAGTCGTTGCTTCTGTCCACCAGATACATTCGTACCACCCTGTGCGATTTCTAAAGCAGTTTTCTCCTCTGTAGAGTCTACAAATTCTTTTGCTTGAGCAATTTTAATGGCTTCATTGATTTCCTCTTCACTGGCATCTTCTTTTCCATAACGAATGTTAGAATCAATGTCTCCAGTAAATAATACTCCCTTTTGTGGAACGTATCCAATCAGATCTCTTAGATCCTTTTGACTAAAATCTCGTACATCGACTCCATCAATTGTAATCGATCCATCGGTAACATCATAAAATCGTGGTATTAAATTGATTAAGGTTGATTTTCCTGAGCCTGTGGAACCAATAAAGGCGGTTGTTTGACCTGGCTTTGCTACGAAGCTGATGTGCTCAAGTACATCCGTTTCTGCTTTGTGATAACGAAAACTTACATCCTCAAAGCGAACTTCTCCCTTCACAACCTCTAGCTCCTTTGGAGCTTCTTTGTCAGTAATGATTGGCTCTACTTCTAACACCTCACGAATACGCGTTGCAGAAACTGAAGCACGTGGAACCATAATAAACATCATTGCAATCATCAAGAAGGCCATAATAATCTGCATTGCATATTGAATGAATGCCATCATATCACCAATCTGAAGCTGAGAATCTGCAATTGCTTTACTACCAAACCATACAATTGCAAGTGTTACACCATTCATAATAAACATCATAACTGGCATCAGTGATGACATTAATCGTTGTACAAATAAATTGGTCTTTTTTAAATTCGTATTAGCAACGTCAAATCTTTTTTCTTCATAAGGTTCATTCCCAAAAGCACGAATTACCATCATACCACTTAAATTTTCACGACTCACTAAATTGAGTCGGTCAAGTAATTTTTGTAAGGACTTAAATTTTGGTAAGGCAACCGAGAATACAATTCCGATTAACCCGATCATAATAATTACAGCTAATGCAATGATCCAGCTTAAGGATACACTTGTATTCACCGCAAAGAGAATACCGCCAATACCCACAATTGGAGCATAACACATCATACGAATTCCCATGATTACAAACATCTGTACCTGTTGAACATCGTTTGTTGTTCTAGTAATTAAAGATGCTGTCGAGAATTGATCAAACTCTGCACTCGAGAAGCTTTCTACCTTGGAGAATACATCTCGGCGTAGTTTTCTTGATAACTTAGCTCCAGTCTGCGAAGCAAAATAACCTACTCCAATTGCAGCTACAACTCCACCTAATGCTACTAATAACATTTTAATACCTGTGAAAATGATGTAGTTACTTTGCATCCCTTCTATGTCAACTTTAAGTTCTTGATAAAATGCTTTGGTAAATCCAACACTCATCATCTCATAGATGGATGGATCTGTTTGATTCGCAAGCTCAAGGGCTTCATTCAGCTTCTCCTTAGGTAACATTTGTAGCATAGGTATCATTTGATACATCTGAGTAACATCAACCTTTGATACCTCATACTCTGAAGTTGAGTTTGCGCTACCTTGTTCTGAAAAGAGGCGAATCATCGTATAAACTGCCTTTCCATATAGAGACTCAATCTCAGTTAATTCACCCGTTTTTTGATTCTTTAACACATAAATGTTTTTCTCTTTTAGTAATTTATAATCGCTTATGTACTCTTTCGCGATTGAATCTTGTGGAGTAACAAGCTGATATGCCTCTTTAAATTTTACTTTCCCCTCTTCACTCATAAACGAGGTAATAAAATTCATTCCCTCTTCACTCATTGCCTTTGGTGTTTTTTCATCAATTCCACTGTACTGAATTCCTATCGTAACGATATCACTCATTAAATTAGGTAGGCTTAGTTCACTAATTGCCTGACCAAATAGTAACAAGATGGATAATAAAATAGCACCAATGTATGGCTTTAAATATTTTATTACAATTTTCATTCTGCCATGTCGAGTATCTTTTCTCGACTTTACCTCCTGTCTTATGATAATAGTTTTGTTATAAATATCACGCTAAGTTAGATCCTCTATTTCTGATAATTTTTTTATCACATTGTATATTGTCTCAAATTCCTCTTTTGTTAGTGTATGAAGCATAATATCATGTACCTGATGCATACAAGAAACTACCTCTTTTGCAATTACTCGCCCAGAGTCTGTCAACCGAATTCGACACTTTAATTTACCAACATTAGAGTTAATTCGTTCCACATATCTAAGCCTCTCCATCATAGCAATTACTCTTGAAGTATTGGCTTTATCCACACATATTTTTTCACACAATTCTCGTAAGGTCATTCCTTCCTCTTCATACCATAAGGTTGATAAATATAAGGAATGAATGCTACTTAAACCATATGGTTTTAGTACCTCAGTTTGTCGTCTTTGTATCCCCTTCCTCAGCTTTCCAACCCAAATTGGAAAACTAGATATTTCTTCTCCCGACATAATTAACCTCCATATTTTGTTAATTACTCAATAGTCGCATTGTATCACTATAGTGTTGAGTAGTCAACACTTTCTTCCTGTTTCTAATCATAACCTAATCCTGCCATGAATTCTTACACGATGCAATGGCTTATCCTATCCTATCTCCCTTAGTATTGTAAACCTATCTATGTAATTCCCCTATACCCTCATAGATATTCACAAAAGGATAAATTTGATAACTATAAACATAGCTCTAGCCCGTGAAATATGATCCATAAGAAGAAGGCCATTGCAAAACCTTACTAAAAAGTTTGCAACAGCCTTATTCTTTATGATAAAACTTTGGATAAAAACTCTTTTAATCTAGGGTTCTGTGGGTTCTCAAAGAATTCCTTTGGAGTATTTTGCTCTTGAATCTGACCTTCATCGATAAAAATAACACGGTCAGCTACTTCTTTTGCAAAGCCCATCTCATGGGTTACCACCACCATTGTCATTCCTTCTCTACCAAGCTCCCTCATAATATCTAGTACTTCACCAACCATCTCTGGATCAAGTGCTGAGGTTGGTTCATCAAACAACATTACATCTGGATCCATTGCAAGCGCTCTAACAATTGCAATACGTTGCTTTTGTCCACCTGATAATTGGGAAGGATATGCATTAGCACGATGTGCAAGACCAACTCGTTCTAAGAGCTGCATTGCCTTAGCCTTTGCTTCTTCCTCGGATTTACCCTGAAGCTTCACTGGAGCAAGGGTTAGATTCTTTAATATTGTCATATGTGGAAATAGATTGAAATGTTGAAATACCATTCCCATCTTCTGACGATGCTTATTGATGTCTGTTTTTTTATCTGTGATATCGACACCCTCAAAGTATATGACACCAGAACTTGGTACCTCTAATAAATTCAAAGAACGTAAATAAGTAGATTTTCCTGAACCAGAGGGTCCAACGACTACGACAACCTCTCCACGGCAAATCTCATCGGAGATACCGTTCAATGCGTATACGTCTCCATAAGCCTTCTTAAGATCACAGACCTTAATCAGTACATCTGAATTAGTGTTCACTATTGCGTAATCTCCTTTCAAAATAATTAACTAATTTGGTTAAACAAACTACAAGGATAAGATAAATCAATGCAACAGCAATCAATGGCATAAATGCATCAAATGTTTGACTTCGTATGATATCCCCACCCTTAGTCAAATCAGCTAGCGCAATGGTTCCTGCAATTGAGGTTTCCTTTAATAATACAATAAACTCATTACCAAGAGCAGGTAATATATTCTTAATTGCTTGTGGTAGAATAATCATCTTCATCGTCTGTGCATAATTAAAACCTAAACTTCTACCTGCTTCAAACTGACCATTATCGACTGACATAATACCAGAACGTACAATTTCTGAAACATAAGCTGCAGAATTCATACCAAAGCCTATAATTGCAACGATTACTTTATCAATATTAACCGATTGAAACACTACAAAGTAAATGATCATCAGCTGAATCATAACTGGTGTTCCTCGAATCACTGTAACATATATATTACATAATACATTTAACAGCTTCAGCTTCCCTGTTTTATCATGCGTTGCACGCACGATAGCAAGTAAAAATCCAAGAACGATACCCATTAAAACAGCAAAAAATGTGATTTTTAAGGTAACACCTAGACCATTCCAAAGATATTTCCACCGATCTTCCTTTATAAAGTTATTATAAAAGCTATCCGCTAAACTACTCAAGGATTCTCCCCCTCATTACTTATTCACGATAATTACCTGACGACCAGTATAGTAACTATCTGTAAAGTCAATGGACTTCAAACGATCTTCTGTAACAGTCAAACCAGCACATCCGATATCAGCTTTACCAGACTGAACTGCTGCAATAATAGAGTCAAAACTCATATCTTCGATTACTAATTCTTTTCCTAAGATATCAGCAATTGCTTTCGCCATATCTACATCAAGACCAACAATCGCATCGCCTTCTCTATATTCATATGGAGGAAATTCTGCATTGGTTGCCATTACTAAGGTACCATTACGTTCAACATCTTTTTGTATGTAAGGTGTACTACCTTCTACTCCACCGATGTAGTAATCTACGATTGCTTGGAAGGTGCCATCTTCTTTGATCTGTGCAAGTGCAGCATTTATCTGCTCTTTTAATTCTGTATTCTCTTTTGCGATACAAATTGCATAATCCTCTTGAACAAATTCTTCTTCTAAAATCTTAATCTTATCGTTCTGTTCTGCAAACACACTTGCAGGCTGATCATCAATGATTACAGCATCTATTTTATTCTGTGTTAAAGCTTGAACTGCTTCAAAGCCCTTATTATACTTTTCAACATTTTCATCCCCATATTCATCCGATGCATAAAAATCACCAGTGGTTCCTGTTTGAACGCCAATCTTAGCGCCTACTAAATCATTCTTACTTGTAATCACCTTAGTTTCCTTTTTCCCACATGCTGCCATGGAAACCATCAATGCTGCAATCATACCGAAAGCTACTAAACGTTTCATAAACATCCTCCTATAACTCTTAATAATATCTAATATGACTCTGAGTATATCACCGGATTAATAAAAATGCAATCATTTTTATATTTATTAATTAAATTTTTTCAGATGTATCCTTCTTCTATGTAAGACATGCTATTTATGAGCTTTTATACTATATCATCTTAATTTTCGTTCCTATAATATTAAATTTCATACATTCTCTACACATTTTTCTATAAATCTACAGCAAATAAATCACATATTCGATTGCCCTGCATATAGTAATATGGAAAGGAGATGAAATATATGTGTTGTTTAGGTAATTGTGGTTGTAGAAACAATAGATGCGGTTGTGGCTGTCGCAGAAGTTCTGGATGTAACAATGGTAATGGTTGCAGTAGAGGTACTGGATGTGGCAGAAATACTGGATGTGGATGCTCTAGAGGTGATGAAAATACTGGATGCGGAAGTTCTAGATGTGGTGAAAATACTGGATGTGGAAGTTCTAGATGCGGCGAAAATACTGGATGTGGAAGTTCTAGATGCGGCGGAAACACAGGATGCGGATGCTCTAGATGTGGCGAAACTTCTGGATGTAATGAAAGAAATGGTTGTAACGGATGCAATAGCTGGAATGGCTGTGGCTGTGGTTGGATCTGGAGTAATTTGAATAGCCGTAATGGCTGTGGCTGTGGTTGCGATGTTGATGAAGACGATGAAGAAGATGATGACGATAATGGCTGCTGCCGTCGTTGCCATAGACGCTGCTGTAATTAGTCATTTACAGCAAGTAAAGGTGCTAGGTGTTTCTAATTCATACCATGCATTAGCTATTTAGCTTCCTAACAGTTCGTAGCAAGATGTAGTAATCTAGCTTCTCATACCAAAAAAATGAAGAGTTCTGCTTTGATTTGTACTTGTCAATTAGACAGGGACACTTTATGCAGGACTCTTCATTTTTTTATTTTTAGTTTATTTTTATATTTAGTTTTATTTTTTATTTCTATTCTTATCACAATCCATTTATAATGTATGCATTTTTTATCATACATATTATTGATTTTTCTACACATATTATAACCGTAAACCAATGATTGATTTATGGAGGAAGCTAAGATGGACCTATTAGGAAATCAAGAAATACCAATTGGTTTTGGTATGGAATTAGCAAAAAACACCAAAGCCATGAATGCATTCTCTGCCTTACCAAAAGAACAGAGAAAACAGATGATTGAAGCATCTAGATCGATTCATTCCAAGCATGAGATGGAGTCCTTCGTTAATAGTATCACTTCCTCTCAAGAAAAAATATACTAATTGAGGTGAAAATATGACCTATGTTGCTCCAGCAATCAAAGACAGATTTGACTCCTTATCTGTTGGCTTGCAAAATATGATATTAGAACGGAATACAAAACTCAATACGATGCAAGACTTAATTCATGTCCTAGAAGATATCGTAAGTGAGTCTGAGGAGGAGGACAAATAGGTCCTCCTACCACTCAAATACAATCGCCCCATAGGTTAAGCCTGCACCAAAACCAGCAAGACAGATTCTTTGTCCAGCTTTTAATTGGTTTGCCTCCTTCATATGATAAAGTGCAACAGGTATACAAGCACTTGATATATTCCCATACTCTTCAATACCTACATAAAGCTTTTCCTCTGGAAGCATTAATCGTTTGTTTGCAGCTTGCAAAATTCGAACGTTCGCTTGATGTGGTATTAAAAAATCGATATCTTTCATTGATAACCCTGCTCTATCTAACGAGCATAATACTGCCTCAGGTAATACTTTTGTTGCAAACTTATAGATTTCTTCTCCCTCCATGTAAAGATATCCTTCTGGATATTGATTGACATGACTAAGGCCATAATCTTTTTCTACTTGATCCCACGGATTTTTTGGATACTGCATCTTTGTAAATAATTTGTAAGCACCACTTGGATTTCCTTTCAGATAAGAACTATATATTCCGTCTTGTCTTGTTAATACAACTGCACCAGCACCATCACCAAATAAAACGCAGGTAGATCTATCAGTGAAATCAATCATACGAGACATAATCTCACTCGATACCAATAAAATATTACGATATGCACCTATTTCCAAAAAGTTACGTGCAATATCCATTGCATAAACAAATCCAGTACAGGCACCATTTATATCCATTGCTGCTGCATTCTTATTATTCAATTCATAACCAATAAGGCATGCCAACGATGGCGTACAGCAATCTGGGCTCATTGTTGTCGCAAGAATAAGATCAATCTCATCAATGGAGATTTTCGCATCCTCAATTGCTTGTCTTGCAGCCTTGGCACCTAGCTGATAGGCCAATTCTCCATTCACAATTCTTCTTCTTTTTATTCCAGTCCTCTTCGTCACCCACTCATCGCTTGTCTCTACCATGAGTGCCAAATCATCATTTGTCACTATAAGTTCTGGTACATACATTCCGATCCCTGTTATTTGAATACCCATATTATCTCTCCATTATCTGTTGATATAGATATATACCCTAATTTTTCTTTAATCTGTCAGATAAGTATAATCTCCATTCAAATCAACACAATTGGGACAAGGATAAGCACCGTAACTTGCACATTCCTCTTTCGTATGACACAACGTCACTTCTTCTGTGTAGCCTTCTTCAATTAAGGTAGTACAGTTTGGTTTATGATACAGCAGATACCAATCCTTTTTCGTAATAAGAAAGGAATCTCGTTTCTTGATGGATGCACCTGTAAATGCAAAGCATTGATAAACCTCATCCGTTCCTTTCAAAGGATAGCCTTCAAATAAGAGAATCAAGGAAGGATTCTGGATTGCCCTACTATATTGAGCATTATTCTCTGCGGGAATATGAAATTCATATCTCATCCCCCATTGATTAGCTATTCGATTATGTCGTGAAATGTACTCCGATACTTTTTCCTCGATTGTTCTAGCAATGGTTTCTTTCCTTAATGTCTCAAGATTTCCTTTGGTAACGAACAAGACTTCTTCTCCGTCTTTGTTTGTTCGTACTGCTGTCCCAGATAGATAAAATTGATACTTCGTTTCGTCATATATTGTTTCATATGGAAGACAATCCGTCCATATACGTTGCAATTGACCATTCGTACGATTAAGGTATCCAATATAAAGACCATCCTCATCTGCAATTGCTAGGATGGGTAAGCATAATTCTAGCCGTTGTCTACCTTCAGGATCCATCATAAGCTCCAGTGAAATGGATAAGGAGTTTATGAATACCTCATATGCATAGGAAATGCTATGAAAGACACAACCATATTCATCGATAAAAAGCTGATTCACTGCATCATCCACTGCATTCTCAAAGGCTGTATCAAGTTCACTCTTCTCTTTCTGAGCAGTAATCATCTGAGCATAGGAGATGTCATGCAAGGTCACAAAGATTAGAACGAGGATTGCAAAGATAATCGAAAAATGATAGATACGCACGTACTTCACCTCCTGAATAGATCGTATGGTTGTCCTTAAGAAACGTAACTGTTACTTTGATAAATCCACCTGCTGACAGGTGGAATAATCCTTTTTCATAAAGTTCCTTTCGTATCTCCTCCTCTGTTACTACATAGGAATATTTCAATACCTTTCCCGTAAAAGTTGGTGGCTTTGTTGCTGCATATTCTGGCTCCATACGAAATTCTTCATATTCCAATCGAATGGATAGGGCATCCTTAGAGGTATCGATACTTGTATAAAATTGTTCATACATCGTTAGCGAAAGATACCCATGAGTAGTAATCGTATCGATTAAGTCTTCCATCTTACGTTGAATTCCCTCATATTGCAGGAGCTCACATTTATGATTGTAGTAAATAACAGGGAAGAGAATCATAATACAAATTGCAATTAACATATCCATAAGCTTTTCATAAATATTCATATCATCTTCCCTCCTTTTACATAACTTCCTTGTGGAATCAACGTTGGAAGAAAGAGATTCTTTAGCCGATCAATGACAGACATCGTTTTAGGAGTCACTCGAATCAAGATATACTCCCCTTTCTTCAATGGAATTGATTGCTTTTCCTTTAGCTCATACATGAGATCCTCATATTCGAGATAATTACTAAGATTCTCTGCATGAGTGGTTACATACCTCTCTATCTCAATCTCATAGCTAACACCTGTATTCAAAAGCTGATTATTAAGTTCCTCATACATCTCCTGTGTTACCTCCAACCTAGCATTGATCTGAGTGAAAAAATAGCTAAGTTCTGTCCTCACATAGGAATCAACCACAATTGCATCCTTCTGTGCTTCATAGCGAATCGGGAACATAAATAGAAAGACAACTGCAATGATAATAGCAATCATACGACCTAATGAGTCCATTGGTTACACCTACCTTTGATAGAATGTCATCGATACTGACTGTTTGGTTAGTTCGTTTACAATATCCTGTTCCATTCCACCAAGCAAAAATAACAAACCTAGTGCGATGCAGAATATGATCGCTCCAAACACGTTAGAAAAAAACGAATTGATTTCCTCCATACTTCACCTACTGTTGAATGAAGGTCATCGTAGTTACAACCCCATTCGAATCTACGATTGTCTCTCCGAGGAAATTACCATCTGGGTTTATGTAGTAAGTATTCTTTTTTTCTTTCGCTTCTTTGTAAGGATAATTTTTTGAATCAAACACGATGCCTCCAGACGTCATTTCCTTTTTTCCTGTATAGACAATAATACTAAAGTTTCCTTGATTAATTTCAGATTCATAGGTTTCAATTGCTTCCACCACTTCACGACCACTCACTTTAATTCCATCATACATGGTTTTATTGATATCCTGGTATTCACTGTTCATCTTTGTAATTTGGCTGATTCCTCCAGACGACGTATTTTTTGCTTCTCTGCTGATATAAAAACCAAGTCCAACCACAATGCAGGTAATCACAACTCCTGCTGCCAGCATTAAGCCCTTTAATGAATTATCCATAATTTAACCTCCAACTTCTACCTGACTACTGTTCTGTAAAAATAATACCTACAATTACATCATTCTCATCCCACACACATGTACCTAAGAATAGCTGCATTGGATTCACATATCGTTTGTCCTCAAAGTCCCTTATTTTCTTTAAATATGAGTTATTGACATAAGATTCACTATGACTTGAGGTTTCAATTCTCACATAGATGGGTGCTGATTCTGTTGCATCATATTTCATTAGCTGTTTCTTTGTAAAATTAATGACATCACTTCCATTGACCTCCATACCATCGTATTTGGTCAGACTGCTTTCTGATATTTCTTTCTGATAGCTTGCTAGCTGATTGCTCGATGCAACAGCTGTCGCCTTCGCTTCCCTAGCTACAAAAAAGCCAACTCCAATCACGATACACGTTAGGATAACTCCTGCAGACAATAGTAAACCCTTCAATGCACTATCCATATCTTACCTACTTTCCTGTTGTAATCTCCATAGAGATTTCCATAAGCTTTCCAATACTTACTGTTATAAAAGGTAGTATTAAGTAAAGTCCAATCGTAATTACCAATGGAAGAAAAGCTAAGAATTTACATAATACACCCTTTTTCTCTAAATTCCACTCACTTTGTTGTTTTCTTCGTTCATTATAAAAATTCTTCTCTAACGTCAATTCATCCAATGCCTTCTCAACACCGATATCATCACACATCATAAGATTGTCAATAAGCTTTTCCATCGCTTGATTGGACACCTTTTCTTTGAGATGACGTAAGGCTTTGATTTGACTACTTTCGTATTCGGTAAGGCAAGCCTTTAATCGTTGCTTAAAAATAACAGCGAATTCCTCCATTGCTTCCAGTAGCTCATAGGTTGAAATACGATCCATATACATCAGCATCATTAAAATTGAATGATATTGTAGTACCTCTTCCTCCATGTACATCTGCATAATATGCCGACGATATCTCAAAAGCCATACTGGAAGGTGCCTGCCAATTTCAGCAAGTAGCAAGGAGATGATGACGATATAGGAAAACTTTTGAAAGCTATAGAGCCATAATCCAATTCCAAATGCAACGAGAAAGGTACCTCCAAATAAAAGCAGTCGTTTTAATAGTAATTCTGTTAGCTCCATCGTTTCTCCAACTTCAATTAAGAGCCTCTGCTGTGTGCGTGCACTTTTACCACAAGTGTCCTCATAGTTATTGCTGATTCGCTTTATCAGCTTTCGTTTGCAGACTGCCTTTAAAAACATATGCTGCTTCATCATTACCTTCATAGGTGCCTTAAATAAATAGAATAAATAGTAAAGTCCTATCGTAATGACAAAAAGAGATATGTAAAACAAAATTTGATAAGTCCCCTGATAGTAGTTTGAGAGTTCTTCTAGATTCGATGTTCCCCAATCCTCAATCATTTTTAAGGTCATCATAGGAAATAAGATAATGAAGGTCAAGCCAACAAACTGATGTCTCGTTGCCTTCATATTCTTTAATTCTAGATGTAACTCAGTTCGCAAGCTCTTTAGATTCATTAAGTAAAGTGACTGTCCTTCCACACTCTTATCTCCAAATTCCATCACCATCATGCTCAAAGTTAAAAGCATCGCATAGTATCGGTTTTTTATCTCTTTATGAAAGAAAACAGTAGCGTTCTTTGGATCTGGACTTGATAAGACTTGAACCAAACGCTCGATGATAAGACGCAACTTGCGATTTTTACAGCCTTCCATCGCCTCCTTCATCGCCTCATCCACCATACCATGCACGTAATAACGATGTCTTATCTCAGAGAGCAACCAATCTAGTGCTACCAGCTCCTCTTCCTTTTGTTTCATATCATTTTTTAAGTTAATCTCCATGTATAGGATAAATAAAGTGATTCCTGTAACTGTGAAATAGTAAATGGAGAAACGAATCCTCATCAAGGTCAAAAAAAGAATTAGTAATGTATAAACGATTACACCAATCACTAAGTATTTACGAATCTGATAAGTGATTTTCAAAGTGTTCCTCCTTTCTCCACCTTAGCAAATAAATCATCAAACTGCTGCTTTTGAGTCTCATTAAGATGTGAATAGAGCTCAGTTCTGGTACGATTGCTCATTGCATGTCGGAGTCGATAACATCCGTTCTCAATTCGCAATATTTCGTTCACCTCAATCTCATGACCAAGGTTTGGAACGATTTCACTAATTCTTTCAATGTATCGATGTCCCCTATTATCTTTAGTCATATGCACGTCAAATCGTATGGAGGACTTTACCTGTTGAATGGCAGCTTCTTCATTATGAAAAGCACCAGTGATCATCAAATCATTCCGAAGTGCTAAAACAAGGTTTTCTGTTGTCTTTGCATGGTGTGTAAATAAAGTGAATTTACTAGCTACCTGGGAGATCATAACAAGCCAGCTTGCTACTGGCGCACTTGCTACCTCACCAATGATATTAACGGTACCATCCGTTTTCTTTTGAAGGTCAAGTCCCTCTCTCCCTGATATCTCCGCTGTTTCACGAAAACTTACAATATTACGTTCTGGATAAATTTCACGTAGATGTAATTCAAAAACAAGCTCCTGAACACGAAGAGTATAGCTTGGATGAATAAACCGAATTAGAGATTTTAACAAGGTTGTTTTTCCAGAACCCTGTTCTCCTGTAATTCCAATGATTTGTTCGCCTTTGATCAATAACTCTAACAATAAAATCGCAACTTCAGAATTGCAATCAGTGATTAATTCTTGTACCTTTTGAATCCCACGATAATCAAATTTACGAACAAAGAAAGACCAACTTTCTGAAAATGGCGGACGTACTACAACGACGCGAGATCCATCCATCATCTCATTGACAATATATCCACGGACTGCTGATAATTGTCCTGGTTTTCCGTATCGGTAAATATTACGACAAATTTTTTGGAGTTCTTCATAAGAGGAAAATGCTAAGAATTCAAGATGAATCATTAGACCATGGAAAAAGACCCAGATTCCATTGATTGGCATATCAGACATTGCATCACTCATCATCAACTGAATCGACCCAGATACTCCACCTGAGATTCCGTCGATGTTCATATCACGAAGTTCATCTACCGGTCCATGCCCTTTATAACACTGATAAATCCTCTGTGTTATAATTTCTAATTTATCTAGAAAGGTTAGATGAATTCTTAATTGTTCATATACTTCTTCTAATTGCTCCGTAGTTATCTTATATGGTTCATTCGTACTCTGTGAGGCCATATCCCTTGGGGTTAGTTGATTCTCACGTAAGAATAAATCAAACGCATCACCAGCTGCCATTTGCTTATAATAATATAGAATGATATCAAACATATCTTGATAGCTTAATCGAGAATCCTCTTCAAATGGAATGATTCGATCGATGTTCTCTTTAGTTACGCCGTATTGATTTAACAGCCAGTCTTTGATCTGCTCTTTCACATAACGTTTTGCAGTTTGATTCCCAAGGTTGCATTCATGCAAGGCTTTTCTCGTTATGTTCTGTACAGTCTCTAGTTTCTTTAGCTGAGCTGTACTTAATTTCTTATCATTGATCCATGTGCCGGTATACATTGTAAAGTACTCATTCAATTCTTCTAGAATTACACTCATCCTATACGGGTTGTCACGTGGTGCTGAGTTTTTTTCTAAACGAGCCTGCCGTAAAAAGACAAGAGATAAAATGAATAACAAGACGAGGAGTATGATCAGCACAACTAAATTAATAATCACAGGACATTCCTCCAATCATAGCCCTTCGTTGTGTTGATCCCTTTGGTCGTTGCATACACTCTTCACTTCTTTTCTGCAGCAAATGAGTTAGTTCCATTAGTTCTCTTATAAATTCATAATTATCATCATCTTTCTCACATTCCATATTCTGAAGAAAGAACTCAGTGAGCGAGGCTCTTGACATTGCATCACGAAATTGTATGTTATATGGTACGGTAAAGGTGATGTCTTTTCGCAATGCTTTTATTTTCTTACACAGATTCTTTTTGTTATATTCCGACTCAAAATCATAACTTCCAATTACAAAAATCATCTTCTCTGCATCGATTTCATAGCGTAGAAAAAAATCTTCTAATACTCTTTTGTTTTGACAAAGATTCACGATGATCACATCCGCTTCTTCAAATATCATCTGAACAAATTCATTCATTCCTGCACTTGCATCGATATAAACCATCTCATAACATGTTTCTGCCAATGCAATAATCTCTTTAAAGGTCTCCTTTATGCCATTCTCGTAATACTCACGATGGTGCATATTCGTTCCCGGTAAGAAATCAATGCATTGCTTAGATAATGAGATACAACTAGAGGTTAATAGCTGTTTTGCATTCATTCCTGCACGAATTCCTTGAATGAGACGATCCACACCAATGTTATAATTGCGAATTTGTTCTCTCTTACGCTCTGTCAATAAAGGTATCTCCAGCTGATTCATCTCAAACTGTGTTTGCAGCAAGATACTTTTGTTCCCATACATTAGGTCATTCATCATCGCTGCTGCCAGCATATTTGAACTAGTTCCAGCTTGACCATGAACATTACTCCAAAATACTAATTTCACCCTACTTCCCCCTTAAGGTAAACGCTTGCTCGATTTCCTTTATTTCTTTCTCTGGCTCCAGCTTTTTCACAACCTCCAATAAAAATTGTCGCACTTGCTTTGAAACCCTATTCATTGGGATGACTCTTGTATGTTGTAATAAAATCTGATTCGCTAGATCTTTTTCACTATGCTCCATATATAACAGACTTTGATTCAATCCTCTTATGATATCCGCAATCAAATCCTGCGCTTTGATCTTACATGGAACAATATTACGAATAACTACCTCTTTGGTGATATCTAGCTGCACAATCAGGTCATTGTAAGCTAAGATATTATGTTTTTGCATATCAATTACAAAGCAAACCATAGTACTTTGTAAAATCGCAGTGTGTCCTACCTTTGTACCAAAATCAGTCATCACATAATCATATTCATCACTTTTATGATATAAATAGGAGTTGATAAACTCCCCTCGATAGTTCCAACCAGCAATCTGTGGTATGTAATCGATTCCCTTACAATGAAAAATACTTGGCTCCAAAAGAGTTGCAACTGATTCTGAGGTATCGTGTAACGCCTCCGAAGTCGCCCCATTCTCAGAAAGATCAATGACTAACACTTTGTAATTCATATTGGTTAGTAATTTTGCAAGGTAAAGTAGATAGTCGTAAGCATCTAATCCTAAAAAGCTGATGTTTTTTGTTTTTAATGCTTCCTCAGAATGGATAAACTCTTTCATTCTTACGGTTCCTCCTCGTTTATGTCTTCAATGAATACAGAGAATGCTTCCTCATCCTTTTCCTTTTCGTTTTTTTCTCCGGTCTGAGCAGTTGCTGATTCCACTTGCTTTTGTTCATGTTCTGCTTGCTTTTGTTCTTGTTCCGCTTGTTCTTTCTTAGACTCTACTTGATCTTCCTTGTTTGGTTGTATCTGTTCTATGTTCTCGTCCTTAAATGGACCAAACGGTTCCATTCCATCTTCCCACAAAACCTCTTTCACATCCTTATTCAGATAATCCGTCAATCGATTTTCCAATCGCTTACGATTATCCTGTAAATAGGCTGCTGCTATCGCCACCATATTCGGGTTCTCACTGATCATAGTTAAGGTATTCATACTTGGTACATAAGTCACTTTAGATGCCTCTTGAATCGTTGGCTCGATGTATTTTGTCGTGTAAATACTCGCACCAGTATACAAATATGCATCTACAATGGCTGCAGAGTAATATAGAATTTCATCCTCGGATAACCAAAGATAGCAGCTATTTTCATTATTCTCTACATCAATTGTCACCTCATGTACACTCTTTTTGGAAAGAACAATGTAATCTTCTCCGTTAGGTAACATAATCCTCACATCTACATAATCATTCTCCGATAAGTTACTACTTAAAGATATAATTTCACATTCAACTTCTCGTTGATCGTTATCAAGCATTGGAGTTTTACACATATTACTAAGCAATAGCATTCCTTGCGGTATATCTGTAATCGCAATTTCACCAATTGATTTCATTGACAAATAGTATTCCTTTTGCATGATAGGTTCAATTTGTAGTTCAGAAAGCATTGCTGTTGTAATAGCTTGGCCAGTTTTTATTTCTTCTTTTGCTACATAAGCAGTCATCCGTATTTTACTATTCTCCTTGGATGCTTTATCTCCATTTTTTAAGGATGCGATTAAAAAAATTGAGGATGCAATCAGACTTAGTAATAATACTACACTACTTACTATGAATACTCCCTTTCTATTTTTCCGTTTTTTATAGCTTGATTTATATTTACCCTTTATCGACATTCCACCAATCCTCCTACTGACTTTTTGGAAGCTTCAATACTATGAAGTAACATCTTAGTAGCCTTTTTGACATCACGGATAAAGTCATAATTGGGATCAATACGATTGCATTGATAATGTTCATACATATAGTTTATCACTTTACCATGATAAATTGCATTCTCAAACAGCGGGTTATGAGGGATCGCCACAATGTGCTCCTTCGGTATATGGAATTCATTCTTTATTTTATTAATGTTTAGATTTCTATGGGGTCGATAATTACTGATAAGAAATAGAGATTTATATGTTAAAGAAGAATAGTTAGTAAAAAAAGATTTAATCTCGTCGTAGTTTTGTTTGAGGCTAACTACAACAAGATCCGCTTCATCCAGAAGAACTCTGGAATTCATAGTGTAATTTTTGGTGTCGATAAACACATATTCATAAGATTTTTCAAGACGTTTCAGCTTTGGAATCACATTATAGTAGAATTCATAATCAAATACATCTTTGGAATAAGCATTCTGTGGCATATAATATAGGGAATCTTGGATTACTTCAATTGTCATAATATCCGTACGTCGTTTCTTGGAACACTGCGCATAATGCATTACTAAACTTTCCTCCACCCCGTGCCCAAGATACGGTACGCGGTCCTCTTTTAACATCTGAAATCGCTTCTCATACATTAAGTACTGAGCGATTCCCTCTTGACTCCAATGATTTTCAAGTGTTAGTATACGCATCTTAAATTCTAGGATTCCAGCGATACTGATTGCTGACATATTACTTGTAACTCCACAATCACCCTCTTTGCTAAAAAAGATGATTTTCACAATTATCTCCTTTCTATGTTTCCTTGCTTTTCTTAACAATCTCATTATAATTAAAATTGACATATTTTGTAAAGAAAATTATTCATTTCTACCTATAAATCTAATCTTATAATTTTTGTTTATTTTGTACATTAAAAAAGGGATAAGCCGACGTGGTTCTTCTAAAAAAGCTAGCATATACTGACATTTCTGATTACTTTCCACGAAATAATACTAAGTTATGACCTTGATCTTTCCTTCTTAGTTTTTATCTATTTCGACATTTATCGATTTTGCCTGTCAACATTTATCGAATTTTGAATAGATTATACTAAGAAGAATGAAAGGAGAATCATATGATAGATAATCGTAATACCAATAACTATCCTGGTGCTGGTCAAACAAATCCTATCATGTTCCCACCACCACCTCCTCCAATGGGTCCTTGCCCTGGTCCTGGATGTCGTGGATGGAACGGTCCTTGGGGTGGTCCTTGGGGCGGCCCATGGAATCGTCCTTGTCGCGGCTCTGAATGTGGTGAACGCCATCATTGCCATGGCCCTGGATGTGGCAGAGATCGTCATCCTTGGGATGATCGTTGGAGATAATTCATAACCATCCATTTATGCATTGTTCGTTCACTACCTTGTCAATAGAACCTCCTCATGATATACTCTAGTTACCATAATCATGAGGAGGTTCTATTTTGAGATTCACAATTTATATGCTTCGTACCATTTCAGTATTATCTCTGATCTACGCGATTATGATTATTGTTGTTTCAGGTATTCGTACATCTTTCCTATCCTTTTGGTTTGCACTTGCTGTTCTAAGTCTAAGTGTATCCTTTCTGCTTCCCTTCTTTAATCACTCCAATTCTAGCTTTCAACAGCTACTTTCTAAAATCCTACTTGGATTGATTTGGTTTGTGATTGCAATCTTTTGTTTGATTGAGGGTATTATTATCATAGAGAGTCTAAAACCACCTGCTACCAATGCTGAGTACGTCATTGTACTAGGTGCACAAGTACGCGGTTCCACTCCTTCCAAAACATTGAATATGAGAATACAGACTGCTGCTGATTATCTCAATGAGAATCCTGGCTCTAAGGTCATCTGTTCTGGTGGACAAGGTAGTGGAGAAGATATTACGGAAGCACTAGCAATTCAACAAGGCTTAATCATGAGAGGTATCGAAAAAGATCGCATTATATTAGAAGACACATCGACCAATACCGTAGAGAATCTTACCTTCTCTCAAAACATGATATCTAGTTTAGATGCAAACATTGTAATCGTTACTAGTGATTTTCATGTATTTCGTGCCAAAAAAATCGCCGAACACCTTGGATATAGCAATATCACAATGTGCTCAGCGAATGAATTTATGGTAACAACGATTTCTTATTATGTCCGTGAATTTTTTGCTCTTACGAAAGATCTCCTTGTTGGAAATCTTCGATAACGAGTACGGACCATCCTTTTCCTGGATATGCATTATAACCTTTGGATTTTGCATATCCACAGATTAGGGTTTTACGATTCTCTTCTTCTATTGTGTATCCATAATGTTTTCCACTTAAGACTTGCTTGGCTGGTTCAAAGTCAGCTAGGTTTTTGGCTAATACTTCCTCGCGATTCTTAGAGGCAATCACCATGCCATCACTGTTAATCACATAGATTTTCCCCTGCTTACCGATCTTAGCGTTTTCTATTATATCATGTACAAAGTTCCAATTGAATCTTGAGGACAAAACACCAATGATATCTCCTTTCTTATCATAGATTGGGCAGCTATAAGTAACTGTGCACTCGTGATTACTATCACTGCGATAGATATCCGATACTTGGATTGTTTTATTTTTGATCGTATTCTGATACCATTTCTTTTGACTAACATCCACTCCAACCATTTCCTGATTAACCGCAGCAGCAACGATGCTCCCATTCAAATCAGTCAGGTAAACCTCATAATATACTTCGTAAATATGCACTAGACTTTGTAATAACGTTGTAGCTCTTTGAAAATTCTCCTCTGATGGAGTTTCTACTTGTGCTATTATTTCTTCAAAGGTCGCCCAAGCTTGTACATCACAGTACCGTTCAAATAAGTTACGATCGATTTTATCAATGAGATCGAATGCCATATCTGCGGTACGTACTCCAATGACTTCAAAAATCTTATGATGAAAATCCTCAAGCTTCTCTAAATTCTTCTGATTGGACTCCTGACTCTTATCCGAGAACTTCTTGATTTCCTCTGCTATCACTGCAAATCCACGCCCTGCTTCTCCTGCTCTTGCAGCCTCAATCGATGAATTAAACGATAACATCTTTGTATTCTTTGATAATTTTTCAATTTCTTCTGCAATACCAAGCATACTCTGATAAGATGTAACCAAATCCTGCAATAACACTGATAAATCTGTTACCATCATTTCTCCCCCTATCTTTTCGTAAAATTCTTTCATGATAAAACCTCAATACTAGACTTACAAGTATTCTCATCACTGTTCAAAAAAGGTGCAAAAGGCAGACATCTTCTTACTGAAAATGCCTGCCTTAACAGCAATAAATTACTTATAGTCTATCATAGGATCAACAACAATTCAATCCATTTGTTGTCATTTTTACCATAGTTTT